>JAZLKR010000046.1:0-35708 GCA_045597705.1 Acetatifactor sp. | reverse complement strand
GGTTGCTGCATTACTGATTACTTCGTTGCCGTTCTTGTCCTTGATGATACATCTGTACTGACGACCGTTCAGGGTCTTGTCGGTTCCTACGGTGAAGCTCATGTTTGCAGTCTTTGCAGCTGCTGCGCCGGAATTGCTCCAAGCGGTTGCGGAAGCATTCTTGTACTGCCACTGATAGGTCAGGCCTTCGCCGGTTGCAGTTACCTTAAAGCTTACGCTTGCACCGCTTGCTGCGGTCTGGTCAGTAGGCTGGCTTGTGATTGCAAGTGCAGGTGCAGGAGCGGCTACTGTAAGAGTTGCGGCGTTACTGATTACTTCGTTGCCGTTCTTGTCCTTGATGATACATCTGTACTGACGACCGTTCAGGGTCTTGTCGGTACCTACGGTAAAGGTCATGTTTGCAGTCTTTGCTACTGCTGCGCCGGAATTACTCCAAGCTGTTGCGGAAGTGTTCTTGTACTGCCACTGGTAGGTCAGGCCTTCGCCGGTTGCGGTTACCTTAAAGCTTACGCTTGCGCCGCTTGCTGCGGTCTGGTCAGCAGGCTGGCTTGTGATTGCAAGTGCAGGTGCAGGTGCGGCTACTGTCAGAGTTGCCACATTACTGGTCACGGTCTTGCCGTTCTTGTCGGTTACGACACATCTGTACTGACGGCCGTTCAGGGTCTTGTCGGTTCCGACAGTGAAAGTCATGTTTGCAGTCTTTGCTACTGCTGCGCCGGAATTACTCCAAGCTGGTGCGGAAGCGTTCTTGTACTGCCACTGGTAGGTCAGGCCTTCACCTGTTGCAGTCACCTTGAAGCTTACGCTTGCGCCGCTTGCTGCAGTCTGGTCAGTAGGCTGGCTTGTGATTGCAAGTGCCACTGCAGGAGCAGCTACTGTAAGAGTTGCGGCGTTACTGATTACTTCGTTGCCGTTCTTGTCCTTGATGATACATCTGTACTGACGACCGTTCAGGGTCTTGTCGGTACCTACGGTAAAGGTCATGTTTGCGGTCTTTGCTACTGCTGCGCCGGAGTTGCTCCAAGCGGTTGCGGAAGCATTCTTGTACTGCCACTGGTAAGTGACATCAGGCATATTAACCTTTACGGAGAAGGTTACACTTGCTCCGGATGCTGCGGTCTGATTTGCAGGCTGGCTTGTGATCTGAAGCTGCTCCTTCTCTTTTACAAACAGGGTTGCGGCATCACTGTATAAGGTCTTGCCGGTTGTCTTATCCTTTACGATACATCTGTACTGACGACCGTTCAGGGTCTTGTCGGTACCTACGGTAAAGGTCATGTTTGCGGTCTTTGCTGCTGCCACACCTGAGCTGGTCCAGGTGCTGGATGTTGTATTCTTGAACTGCCACTGATATTCAAGGTTATCACCCTCTGCCTTAACGCTGAAGGTTACCTTCTCACCCTCTGCTGCAATAACATCCTCAGGCTGTGAAGTAATGGCCATCTTGGAAGCAATTACTGTCAGAGTAGCGGGCTCGGAGTAAATTACTGTGCTGAAGCAGTCCATGACCTCGCAGCGGAACATCCATCCGTCAAACTCAGGAAGTACATTGGCAATCTCCAAAAGCTCTGTCTCGGAAGAAATAGAAGAATTATAGTTCCAGGTCTTACCGCCGTCCTTTGAGGTCTGCCAACGGTAGCGGACATCCGTTCCGTTTACACCTACCCAGAAGGCTGTTCCTTCGCCTTCTTTTACTTCATCATCGCAAGGATCGCTGTAAACCTCCAGAGGAGTGTCGGGCTGAATATAGGTATAGTCGGAATAAAGAGTCTGCTTGGTTACAGGATTGGTAACGGCGTAGCGGATGAACTTGTACATATGCTTTACAACATTGAGTCTATCTGTTGTTGCACCTGCGATGTCAGTCCAGTTGAGACCGTTATCACTCATCTGCCACTGATAGGTCAGATTCATGCCGATTGCATTTGCGTAAATGAAATGAGCGCGGCCGTCAGCCACATAGGTATCGGGGTCGAATGCCCAGGAAAGCTGGAGTGTTCTCTCACCTACAACCGTGAATGTACACTGGACCTGCTCATCTCCTGCGAAATAAACCTTCAGATATCGTCCCTCCGGAAGATATCCGTTCTCATCTGTTACGGCATCGACGAGATTATCGTCTGTAAATCGATAGAGAGAATGTAATACAAGGCCAATCTCGTTCCACTCGTCACTTCCGATTTCTACCATGCGGTAGGTGTCTTCATCTGCGAACTTCACTCGGAGTTCCATATCAGCACTGTAAATATCAGGCTTGTTCTTCAGATTCATGAACTTTGTGTTCGGCTCAACAGCAGTTGTATTATCAGCTACTGCTACCTTCTTTCCGCTTTCATCAATCACAAATATGGTTGACCAGGTTCCGTAAGTGAAGCGAGTATTGCCGATAAAGTCTCCCCACTGTACAGCATGAGGCACCTTAAAGGTATAGTTACATTCTTCACCGTCATTATAAATTCGAACCAGGATTTCGGAACCAAAGAAGATAATATCCTGATTGGTAGTCTTCTCCTGTTCGAACCAGTTATATGTTGAAGTAGCATCGTAATCACGATAATACTGCAGGAGACAGGTCTTGTCTGTCTGGAAGCAATATACTGCTCTGCCGCCTTCAGGTCTGATGCGGAAGAAGTTGTTGCCGGGCTTCAGAGTACCTGTGCTGCCGGGCTCCACATCAATGAAGTCCTGAAGCATTCCACAGTGCATCAGCTCTGACCTGCTTTCATAATATCGGTCATTAGCCCAACCTTCCAGTCGAATCACATAATCATTGCCGTCACGAAGGGCATAATCATCATCACCTGTATTCTTGTTCTCGAAATAAACATCGAAGTTGAACTGCTTTGCGAACAGATCATCGGAAACCATGGGAACGATGAACTTCTCACCGTCTGTTGTCACGATTTCGGCAGAAATCTGCTTCTTTACTTCTGCGTTTCTGTGCAGATCGAACATGGTGGTCAGCGGACCGTTAACGATAGGCTTAACAGACTCAATATTGCGCTTTCTGATTAATTCAAAGGAAGCATCTGTTGTGCCTTTGTTTGTAACTCTGACAAAGAACCTGTCGTAATAATTCTGGAAGCTTGTAACTCTGTCTGAGTATGAGGTATCACGACCATCTGACTGGTATGCACTTCTGTAGAGCGTATCCTTGTCTTCATGGTATGCAAACAGATAGCCTGTTGATGCTACTGCATCGGTAATTACATAGGTCTTGCTCTCGCCCGCACCGATGGTAACCGGTTCATCTGCCTTGATTTCGGTGGGCTCCAGGACGGTAAAGCTTGAAGTTACCATATAGGTTCTCTGGTAATCCAGATACAGCTTCACAATATACTCGCCGGGCAGATAGTGGGAAGCGCTGTCTACCACTTTGCTGCTTCCGTCTGCTCTTACGATTTCGTACATGAAGGAGCCGGGATCATCTGCACCGAAATAATAACTGCCATACTTAACTTCCATACCAAAGGTTCCGTCATCATATACCTTACGCAGGCTGACCTGATACATGTCGGGTCTGTCTTCAGTGTACTGGTAAACCTTCTTCGGAAGATCCTTTACAATCTCAATACCGGTCTGCTCGCGGGTCTTCTTGACGAATACAGTGTATTCCGTTGTGCCCTCACCTGCACCGGTAAGCTTCAGATAATGAGTCTCTCCGGTTCTCAGTTCAACAGACTGCTTGCCTGACAGGGTTGTGCCGTCAACATTTGCCTTGATTTCCTGACCATTTGTTGAGATGGCAAAATCATACTTCTTGGTTGCAGGTACTGTTACTGCCACAAAGAGAGTTTCGCCCTCGTCAACGGAGAAGGTTTTCTCCTCGTTGAGTTCGATGGAATCTACATAATTGACATAGTAAATACAGTTCTTGTCATATTTTGTTTCAACCTTCAGAATACCGTCGGCATTTGTAACCGTATTCTGATATACATTACTGCCATTTGCGGTCTCAACAATTGCCGTAGAACCTGTACTGCTTGCGGAGAAGGTATAGTCCTTGCCGTTGGCTTCCACACGGTAGTAGCCTCTCTGACCACAAGCAACATCAATTGCTTCGCCGAAGGGAACCTTGGGAAGCTTGTCATCTTCAACAACTTCAAAATCAATCAGCAGCTGCAGGCCCTTATAGGCAACAACATACTGATACTTTCCGTAGTTGTAGCAGTCGCTTGAATACTGCAGAGTAACCTTTTCTTTGGTTTCTGCATTGATAACATACTTGGTAATTCCCTTTTCCTGTGCCTGTACCGTGCCAATCTGGAAGGTTTCTTCCTCACCGTTTTCATCGGTAACAACCACATTAAAGGTTTCTGACTCATAGTAGCTGCCGAAGCCGTATGCCTTCAGAGGTGCACTGTATTCTGTCTCCATACGAAGAGACACACAATCAGGTCTGTACGCCAGGTTGAATGCTTGACATTCCGAGCTGGATTTTGTACTCAGCAAGCCAATAAAATAGATTTCTCCTGCCGTCATACCAACGGTTGTCTCCAGCTTGTCCAGACCCTTCTGTCCGTTCGCAAGAGTCTCACCCTGCTCGTTATATACTACAAGGGAATCTGTTGAGCTGTAACCAAGACTGATATAATATACACCTGACTTCTCAGGTACGAAGCTATACAGCTGAGTTTTGTAAAAGTAAGGAGCACCATCAAAATCTGCCTCGATGGTATACGCTTCATCCAGACAGAAGCTGAGTCCGGAGCTGTTAGCAGTGGCTTTGATGGTATAAGTACCCTCGTCCAATACATAGAAGCCCGCCTCGTTGGGAGATACTTCTGACTTATTCTCGTCCAGAATTACTGTCGCAGCAGAACGACTGTTGTTTTCGAAAGAAAATGCATTTTTCTTATCAACGACCAGAGTCATCAGCGTTGTGGTGCCGTAAGCGACATTCACTGACTCGCCGATTTCATATTCGGGAGGAGCAACTACCTTGAAGGGAATATCAAACTCATATCCATCCATCATAACATGATAGAGGTAAGAGCCAATACTCAGAGAACTTCCGTCAATGCTGTTGTGCTGTGCATCACACAGCTGTGCACTTTCCTTGTTGAAGTAAGAATCCCAGGTACTGGAATTCTTGTTCAGATACTCGCTGTCGCCGCCTTCGTATTCAACGAAAAGGGTTGCGCCTGCAAGAACATCTTCAATTGACAGGGTGCTGAAGCTGCCATCCTCAAACTCCGTTTTGTCAGGTCCCATGTAGAAGCTTACGGATGCGGGAGTCTTCTGCGCCATCACTTTTAATGACAATGTAATAGGATCTCCGCTTTTCTCACACGCTGCGAAGAAATAGTAGGTTCCGGGATCGAGCTTGTAAATTCTCTCTTCCTCGTCAAACATGGGAACATACTTACCGTCAGGAGTCTCGATGTTAAGGTTTCCGTAATACCACCAGGGCTCAGAATACATCTGGAAGGTAATCGGTTCTTCTACAGTCAGTTCATACAGATAATCATCGCCGGGCTGTAATTCAATGATTTCATCAAATCCCGGAAAGGCAACCGACTGTCTGACCAGCACCTCCTGCGTCTGGGTATAATCATCTGCAAAGTAAAAGGTTCTCAGATAGGTTCCGGCGGGAATGAAACCGTTCGCATCCAACTCAATGGATTCACCGTCCAGATTGCTGTCTTCATAGCCAATACAGAAATGATCCCAATCATAATCATCTCCATATACACTTCTTCCGCAGCAGTCATATCTCAGATATAACTCTGCTCCTTTTGAAGTCAGTTCTGCGCTGCCATACATCATTTCCAATTTAGAATAATTGAAAAAGGACTTGCTTTTCAGGGTAGGATTGTAGGTTGATTCAATCGTCAGGGAACGATTGGCAGCTTGCAATCCTTTGAAAGTAATCGTAACTGTATCACCGGCTTCGAATTCGTCGTAAATTGACACGCCGTCATAATAGTCCGATTCAAAAGTTCTGGCCGCGTAATTACTGCAGCTTACAATTGCATCATACGTGTGGTAGGTCGTCCGATTCGCATTGCGGACATGAAAATGATATGTTCCGGATTCCTGAATATCATAGGAGACCGAAACTGATTCAGATCCGACCAATGCAATCGCATCCGATGTGGTTCCAACCGTCAGCTGTGTGGCTGTTGAAACACTGCGTGTTGATGACGCTTCCGCAGCCTGTACCATGGGTGTTCCCGTCACCAGCATAGCAGCAGACAGCAGACCTGCCATCCATTGTTTCCAACCTTTCTTTCTCATTTGCAATTTCTCCTTTAAGAAAAATTTTTACATCAACTTTATCTTAGTACAGCAGCAAAGTCAGGTCAATGGATTCCCGCATTTTTTTGAAGATTTTACATTGATTTTTCACGAAAAAAGAGACGCCCCCGGGTATTCCGGGAAGCGTCCCTCAAAAGAACTATTTTACAGTCAAAGTTGCGGCATTGCTGGTTACTTCGTTGCCGTTCTTATCCTTCACAATACATCTGTACTGACGACCGTTCAAGGTCTTGTCGGTACCGACGGTAAAGGTCATATTGGCGGTTTTTGCTGCTGCCACACCGGAATTGCTCCAGGTGCTTGCAGAAGTGTTCTTGTACTGCCACTGGTAGCTCAGTTCCTCGCCGGTTGCGGTTACGCTGAAGGTTACCTTCTCTCCAACCGCTGCTGTCTGATTGGTGGGCTGACCTGTAATTACGGGTCCTGCACTCACTGTCAGAGTTGCGGCATTACTGATTGCCTCGTTGCCATTCTTGTCCTTCACGATACATCTGTACTGACGGCCGTTTAAGGTCTTGTCGGTTGTGACGGTGAAGGTCATGTTGGCGGTCTTTGCAGCTGCTGCACCGGAATTGCTCCAGTTCTCCGCGCCTGCGTTCTTGTACTGCCACTGATAACTCAGTTCCTCGCCGGTTGCGGTTACACTGAAGGTTACCTTCTCACCAACCGCTGCTGTCTGATTGGTAGGCTGACCGGTGATTGCAATTGCTGCCACGGGAGCACCTACTGTCAGGGTTGCTGCGTTACTGGTCACAGACTTGCCGTTCTTATCCTTCACGATACATCTGTACTGACGGCCGTTTAAGGACTTATCTGTATTTACGGTGAAGGTCATGTTGGCTGTCTTTGCTGCTGCCGCACCGGAATTGCTCCAATCGGCTGCAGTTGTATTCTTGTACTGCCACTGGTAGGTCAGGCCTTCGCCGGTTGCAGTTACGCTGAAGGTTACCTTCTCGCCCACTGCTGCAGTCCGGTCGACAGGCTGACCGGTGATGGCAAGAGGTACTGCGGGAGCACCTACTGTCAGAGTTGCTGCGTTACTGGTCACGCTGCTGCCATACTGATCCTTCACAACACATCTGTACTGGCGGCCGTTTAAGGACTTATCTGTGCCTACGGTAAAGGTCATGTTTGCTGTCTTTGCCACTACTGCGCCGGAGTTGCTCCAGGTAAGCGCGTTGGCGTTCTTGTACTGCCACTGGTAGGTCAGGCCCTCACCGGTTGCCGTCACGCTGAAGGTTACGCTCTTGCCTGCTTCCGCAGCCGCATTCACGGGCTGCTTGGTAATGGTAAGAGGCTCTGTCACTGTCAGCGTTGCTGCATTGCTGGTCAGGCTCTTGCCGTAAGCGTCTGTTACGATACATCTGTACTGACGGCCGTTTAAGGTCTTGTCGGTACCGACGGTAAAGTTCATGGTTGCTGTCTTTGCAGCTGCTGCGCCGGAGTTGCTCCAGTTCGCCGCGCCCGCATTCTTGTACTGCCACTGATATTTCAGTCCCTCACCGCCTGCTGCCACCGTGAAGGAAGCCTTTTGGCCGCTGGGTACTTTGACATCCATGGGCTGAGAAGTAATGGCGAACAGTCTCGGGAAGGTATATTCCAGTTTCACGGTATCTGTTCCCAGGCCGGAAATTACGGTGAACTGCTCTGATCCGTTCAAAGGAAATACTGCATTGTCAGCAAAGAGGCTGTTCTCTTTTGCCCGCATGGTAATGGAGAGTGTATAGTTCCTGCCGGCCTCAAAATTGCCAACTGAAGGGGTCCAGCTGCTGTCCAGTGACGCCCATTCACCCTCAGTGCCGATCTTACTGATTTCCTTTATTTTATGAGAATTGATACTGTCTCCTGCCACAGGTTCATCTACCGTGAATATATATCCCTGAATCAGCTGCTGTTTTGCTGCCGGTGCAGTAAGCGAAATGCTTGCCCAGAGCTTGTCATCTGCCAACAGGGAAACTGATTCCGCAGGCTTACCGTTTACCATCACAATGGTACCCTCGGTAAACTTATGACCCTCCGCTGCTGTCAGGCTGAGCTGTACGCGGTATGTTTTTCCTGCCTCAAAAGCAGTATTTGCAGCATCCCATTGGGTTGCAACCGTGTAGTCAGCGCTGCCGCCAACTGCCTTTGCGGGATATGCTCCTGCCACGGGAGGAGTGATTGTCACTGCTGCATAGTCTATGTTCTGTGTGGTTGCTCCAAGTGCATAAGTAGCCATAACAACAGGTCCGCTGACGCCGTCGGTAATGACAACATTTGCGGCATTGCCCCTGTCGGCAATCTTTACATTCTTGGAAAGGATTGCACCGTTGGTCAGTGTCACCTCGGTCACTACGGTATAGACATTGCCGCTCTGCAGAGTTGCAGTGCCCTTGTTGCTATATCCATCCTTGAAAGAAACAATCGTCATTGTATCGCTGAGAGGCAATACACTTGCACTTGCGTCTTCCGTGCCATTCTTTCTGATGGTAACGAGATGGCCTGCACTGTTTGTCAGATTGATTCCCTTTACCAGCTCCTCGTAGGTCATGCCGACCTTTACCGTAGGCAATGTCAGTTCAGATGCTGCCTGTTCCATGGCAATATAGTGGAACTGTGCCTGAATGTTGCCTGCATCGGCGTCATAAATCTGGAACTGGTTTCCGCTTCCGAAATCTGTGCTCTTCACATAGACGCCTGAGTTGGTCAGCACTGTCTGCTCGGTGCCGACGCTGAGTGCGTAACCGTACTCTGTCTTGACCTGCACGGTAACATAATAGTTGACACCCTTTTCAAATCGTGCCGTTCCAAGTGTGACGGGCTGCTTGGAATCGCCCTTATACCAGGTGGAGGTTACCACCTTAGCCATGCCGGCATACTGAGGTGCGATTGTAACCGGAGTAATCACCTCTCCCGCTGTCGGGTAAGGAATATCCACCACAATCTTCATAAGCTCTACGGCATTCTTTACCAGTCTGGTCTGTGCACCGCACTCAGCGCACTTCCAGAGCTCCAGGTCTCTCGTGCTGCTGACAACTTCCCAGTGATGTTCATCCCTGTCAAATTGCTCGCCGCAGTATATACAATTCTTCCAATGCTCGGTTTCTTCGCGAACCCATTCGGGGCCGACATGTTCACAGCTTGCCACCAGCGTGGGTGTGAACAGATATGCTTCCATACCGTTCTCGGAAACGCCAAGCACTTCGCAGGTTTTGCCTTCTACCTTCACTTCCAGGTCGGGATCAAACATTCCCTCGCTTCCGCAGGTAAGCTTAATCATTGCCTTGTAGCTGCCAAGTCCCTTTACGGTCTGAGAAGCTGCCGCTTCCTTACTGCCCTCCAGCCAGAACTGTACCTCTGCGTTTACATCACCGTCGGCGGTGCTTAACTGTAAAGCGCTGATTGCGGTACCGGGCACCAGATGTCCGTCCTTATATGCGGCATCGGGCAGGCTGAGATTCAGTGCACCGATCGGACTGTTCTCGGTAGGTACGATAACCTGATAGTAAGCAGTCTTATGATAGGTTCTCTCATCGAAGCGAATGGGAACTATCTTCCAGTCCGTATAAGGAGAACTCAGTGTAAAGGTATTATCCAGGTAATAACCGGGAACCGCTGACACTGCAATGAGTTTTGAATAACGCTTTCCGTTTACCACCTCACCCACTGCCGCGACTTTGGTAGTCATATCAATCCACTTGTCCCCGTAAACAGCGACTGTCCTCTGATAAGGGCAAACGCTGTAATCGTCCAATTCTGTTCCCGTCAGTAATATACCGGTATATTTGCCGGAAGTGTCTTTCATGCCCAGCTGAGCATTCTGAATAGGCTCCTCATTCAGCACCGCAAGTTCTGCCTCGCCGCGGTGAACAATCTTCACCTTACCCAGTGTCTCTGTCAGAGTAACCTGCAGAATCGCTTTGGAACCGGGTTCCATTTCATTCAATTTGAAGGGCGCCTTGTTGACGGTCATATAGGAGTCCAGTTCGAAGGAAGTATCTCCCGGAACACTGCAGCTGACAGGTTCTTCGTACTGTTCTTCCGTTCCCTTCTTCGCAAAGCGGATGCTCCACTCACCGGTAATCTCCGCGCCTGCATCTGCTGCAAAGTAACGGATTTCCTCCATATTGGTCTGAATCAGGCCCTTCTGCCCGGGGTAGAAGGAAATGGCATCCGACTGCACGGAGCCGGCCAAAGTTTCCTCACCGGAAGGGATAAAGGAAATCACTGCATCAGAGAGTTCCCTGGACACCTCTGTCTGATTCTTCGGAACAACTTCCTCCGTGATAACGCTCTTCACTTTAGAGTTATAATCAACAGCGTGGAAGTAGTCCCCTTTGTTCGTATAAGTTTTGCCGTTATGCTTCACATTATAAAGCTCCCAGTCCACATACCTTGCGACCGGCTGGCTGTCAGTTGTATATCCTTCTTCAACCTCTTCGCGGGATTTCTGCTCGTCATTCAAAAACCAGTCATATGTACCACCGCGGAATTTACCGCCATACACATTCACTTCTGCATCCTTAACATTCTTGATGATTGTTCCAAGGCAGCGGTTATCGAAGTATCCGTCGTTAATGGTCAGGGAGCCGCCTAAAATGCGGAATAAGTCTGCTCTTCGTCCCTCAAATTCTCCACCCAGAACAGTAATATCCGAATTAACGGATGCAGAAATTCCTCCTCCGATCAGATGATATGCATAACCGTAGTAATCATCAATGAGACCGGTGTATATATTATCCTCCTGGTGCTTGACAGCCCAGGAAACCCATTGCTGCTTGGAACGTCCGGCAATATACTTGCCGCTTTCAAAAGTCAGACTTCCGTTATACACATTAAACAGTACTCTCTCGGAATCTCTGTCGGAATATCTGTACTCCCGATAGGAGCCATCCTTCTTGGAAGCATAGGCTCCTCTGATCTCACCTAAATCCCACTCTTCGATGTAGGCATGGAAACGGAGGCTGCCTGTCTGCTTTTCACTGCTGTCCTTCATGGTAACCGCTGCGCCGTCATAGACATGGAAGAGATAAATCGTTCGACCGATATAATAATCTCTGTTAATATCTTCATAATAGTAAAGATGAGATTCAGAACTTGTGTCCTTATCCGTGCGGATGTCCACTTTTTTACCGTTCAGATCTACCGTATGATTACCTTTTACCTCCACTACAAAGTCATTGCCGTTGTAGTAAATGCCATAATCATAAGGATGCTTCTTGGTCCTCGCCTCGTTAAAGACGATGTCCTGTGTCACCACAATATTGGTAGTGGAATCCTCCTCCATTGCTGCTGCCAGTTCCTCCCAGGTGGAGACATTGACAGTAGGGGTTGTGTTTGCCGGCGCCGCATGCACATACTCAGGCAGCATACCGAACAGCATAACCACCATCAGTACCAGACTTAAGGCCCTGCTTTTACAGATTCTTTTCATTTCCGTTTTCTCCTTCATTCCATGCTTGACGAGTTTAACAGTATCTATCTACCATTATCCATATCAGAGGATGCTGTACATCCCCAAAATTGTTAGGTATCCGCAATTTATACCTCAGGCACCACAATTCCGGACTTTGCCGCCTTAATGGCAAGCTCTGTTCTGGAACTGCAGCCGGTTTTCTGCAAAAGCGTGTTGATATGAAAGCGAACTGTGTGGAAGCTCATTTCCAACTGTTCTGAAATCTCCTTGTCGGTATAACCATTTACCAGCATTCGGAGCACTTGAAGCTCTCTGGCCGTAAACTCTGTGTTTTTGGCCAAGCCCAGCGTAACTTCCGGCGCCTTATCCGGGAAAATATGTTCCCCCGCCATGGTCCTGTCCATAACAGACAGAAGCGGAGCATCCTGAACCTCCTTGTACCAAAAGGAATCAACCTTTGCCTCTCTTGCTTTCGTCAGAAAGGCAGCGTCAGGCATGGAAGTCAAGATAATGATTTTTATATTCGGATAGGACTTTTTGATCTTCGCCGCGGCTTCAAGTCCATTGATACCGTCAGACATCACGACATCCATCAGGATGAGATCAATCTGCTGTCTCGCACAATACATGTCAGCGACCTCCGCCATATCGATGGAAGCGGCGAGTTTATATTGTTCCGACCCGTTTACAATACTCTCAAATAATTGCCTGGGTATCGCCTGGTCATCTACAATCAGTACGCTGTATGCCATAATTGTTTTCCTCCTTTGGCAGTTCTATCGTCAGCGAAAAGCGGGGCTCAACCGAAATGCTCATCTTTCCGCCTGCCTGTTCCGTCAGGCTCTTTAAGGCCGCCAGTCCGCCCTTTGGCACGACCTCGTTCTCCGGCTGTCTACCGTTGTTGGTGAAGCTCACCCGAACTCTATCCTCATCCTGCAGTGCCTGTACCGTCAGTTCATCACCGTCTGCATGGCGCATCATGTTGGTCAGACATTCATGCATGGCTGTCGCCGCAATATGCTTGTACGGGTTTTCCTCCGGCAGTCGTCCCTCAATCACGATAGCCGCATTCAATTTCTCCGCAGTATCCATGATAACCAGATACTCATCCTTTTTGTGGGTTTCCGTTTTCTGCGTCAGATAAGCAAGACTCTGCTTCAGCTGTCCTGTAATGGCATCCCACTCTTCTTTGTTCCCTCCCACAGAAAGGAATCGCTTTGCCGCAAGCAGTCCGGAGCCCATCTCATCGTGAATTTTAATTTTCGCATTCAGAATCTCCCGGGCTGTAACCACCGCAATGATTTCTTTGTTATAAGCAGCCAGACTCTTGTTCAGCTCCTGCAGTTCCTGCTGTTGTTCGGTAAGTTTTTGCGTTTTCCGATATTCTTCCGTGATGTCGCTGGCCAACATCAGAAACAGCGGCACTTTCCCGGTGTCGGCTTTCTCAACAGACAGCGAGTATACACATCCGTCCGGCATCAGTAAAATCTTCTTTTCCTCCACCGATTCAATTCGACATCCGGCTGTCATTTTTTCAGTTTCCAACTGCGCCAGAAAAGCATTGGCGTCCAGGAGGGCTTCGCCCGTCAACATACGGCAAAGTGCTTCCATCTTGATATTTTTCAAAATAATTCTTCCTGACCCGTCGTACCAGCAAATGCCCGCCGGCAGGAAATCCATGGCCTCCTTTACCGAGGCGGCTGTGATGTGGGTTTTGTTCCAACGAACACTGTCCACAAACAATATAGCCGTCAAACCGGTGCAGGCTGCCTGCAGCAGAACAATCAGCAAAGCAGGAAGCTCTGCCCAGCTATCGGTCACTCTTTGTATGAACGCGTAATCGATATTTCCCTTTTGCATACCGCCCGTGCACTGGTATGCGATATAGCAGAACAGGAACAGCGGCAGAATCAGGAACAGGCGATATTTACGATTCTGGCGCACGGCAATGACAGCCAGCAGTCCCAAGGCCAAAAGCAAGATTACTGCCCAGATACCTGCAATTCCCTGCAGCATCAAAGGGGCATCCGCAAATTTCATCATGCCTCATCACCGCCTTTCTGCAGCGAGATGACTGCAATAATGTCATTATCCTCCTTGGTGACGGTTACCATACCGCCAAATCCGGCAAGCCGCTCGCTCTGCCAGTTGCCATCCACGGTAAACAAGTCTGTTTTCAGCATCATGCGAAGGGCCAGTTCCTCCCCGCGGAGCATTACGGAAACAATGATATCGGTCAGGGTATCCAGGCAGGATTCCACAATATACTCGAAATATTCATAGGCAAGAATCAGCATCTCCCCCGGCAGTTCTCCCTCACAGGTTGGCACCAGTGCACCGTTGACGCCACAGGATTCCATATACTCCAGCGATTCGTGCAGGGCCGTCACCAGTTCTTTGACCGGAATCACGCCCTTGTCTGCCTGAAGCAGTTCCATATTGCTGCGGCGTTTGATATAAGCATTCAAGACAGTAACCTGGGCGAGGACCTGTTTGTAATCCTCCTCCGTGGTACTGTCCAGCATTCTTCGGCTCTTCTCCAACTGCGGCCTCACGATTTCCGAAATGCGGTCATACAAATGATTCTGCGCATCGATGGTTGAACGCTCTTCCTGAATACTGTTTTCGGTCAGCAGATATTCGTTTCTGCTTTTAATCTGCTCTGTTGCATTTTTCAGTTGCCGGTTCAGGGCATACAACTCTTCCATATCGGTCGCCCAGGTTACTGCGCCGCCATGCAGCTTTTCCGTCCTTATGCGCACGGTCTCTGTTTCAGCAAGCGGGCCTGTCGTACCGGCAGAAGTATATACAATTCTCTCTGCGGTGTCTGAGATAACCATCGGCATGCTCGTGAGATGAAACAGTTTGTCATAGTCCGTGTTGGATGGAATCAATCCGATCTGAATACAGATATCCCAGAACCCGACAATGGCAAAAGCAAACACCTCTCCCACATTCCAGAAGTCTGTCAAAATGTTGCTCCAGCCTGTCCCCTGCACCACAAAATATACAAACGCCACACCCGGGAAAAGCAGGGGAATCCATGCCCGTTTCCAAACTGCAGTCAATCTGCATTTACGAAGAATGATTGCAAACGCAAGCACCAGATATCCTGCGAAATATACAAAAAACGCCCATATGAGCGGCCCTCGCACAGCCTGCGCATCGCTCAGGATGCCCGTGGGGAAACGAAAGGCAAAGAAATGCAGATCGTTTGTCATGATCCCCAGAAGCAAAAGTCCTCCCGGCAGTCCCCAAAGAGCCCCGTTCCGTCCTAAAGTATCGGTCTCCTGTTTGTTGATAGACAGCGCCAGGTAAAGCAGAAGCAACGGAATGACTGTCATGGGAATATAATATGCATACCAAAGATAGCGTTCCGCTGTCATCTGCCCGTGGAACAGAGAATACTTGCAAAGCTGCAGCAGAAAATACATTACAATCATCACCACTATTGCCGACAAAAGTAATCGCACTCTTCTGTCAATCAGTCGCTTGCGGACAGAGAGCCCCCACAGCAAAACCACCTGTGTAAAAAAGAGCTGGGTAATGCAAATTGTAAAATCCACACCATAGAAGACACGATGAATCAGTCCACCCAGTACAAAGATTGCTGTCAGACTGAAAATATGTGCTGCCGTTCTTTTCTCTACTGTCATTTCCCGCTCCTTTCTGTATTGCTGTTTCTTCCATTGTACTATCATTGTACAGGATTTCGCTACAGTTACATCCCCAAAATTGTTAGGATAACAAAAGGGACGCTTCTTCTGTCACGAAGAGCGCCCCTTTAACTAATTGCTTTATTCTACTGCATTCCACTTCACCAGCACACCGGTTGCCGCCGGGCTTATTTTTATCTTATCAATCAATTCTCTTCCTGCAATTTCCCCGATACAACATTTCGGAAGCCACAAGAATCACTGCCACAATCACTGCGTTCAGAACATTTCCCCAGACTGCTCCGGAAATCATTCCCCTGGAAGCTAAAATCTGCACGCCCACGGCTGCCATCAGCGGGATCAGTGCACTGAACACGCCGCCCAGCATGGAAACCAGCACGGAGGAACTCTGCTTGATGACATAGACTTCATTCTCCCAGTTGAAGATGGGGAACCAGAGGTTCGCACTCTGCCCCCAGACAGCAGCGAAAATCATGTAGACTGCCGGTATAACAATCAGCCACAGCAGGTCAAAGCCTGTTGCCTTCAGACCGATTTCAGCTGCAATCACCGCAGCCACATAGAAGGGCGCATCCAGAATGAATGCCATCAGCAGTTTGCTGTCATACTGCATCTTGGTCGGGATGGGCAGGGACAGTGTCAGCCATCTGGTCTTGCCCTCTAAGGAAACGGAGACAGCGGTGGGTGACATCATGCCGGCTGTCAGCGCCAGCAGGAACGGGAACACCTTCACAACCGCACCCTTTACAGGCAGCTGGGCTTCTATGGTTTCCGGTCCCACAACTGTCACTGCAACGGCGGCCACCACCATCATAATCAGTCCCATAATCGTATTCATCAGGTATGTGCTCTGGGAGAAATAGTAGCGGAATTCTCTCTTCACCAGGGACATGAGCAGAGTGTTGTTCTCACACTCTACCTTTTTGTAATTATTCTTTGTATGGAAAACATTGAGTGCCGCACAGATCTTTCCGAAGAAAAACTGCAGCACGAAAATCATCAAAGCAAAAATTGCCGCAGAGACCAGAGCGATATAGCCCATGGGCAGAAGGCTTCCCTCCTTTACCGCACTGTCAAACCAGCCCGCAAGAGGATAAGCCTTGCTGATTGCTTCCACTACACGGTTGGAAATGTCCTTGATTGCCTCTACGGAAGGATTTTCAACACCCTGAAGGTTGGCACTCTTCGCAACCAGCAGCACAGTCAGACCAATCATCAGTGCTGCCTCCACCAGGCTCCTGTGCTTCATGCGGGAGCTGATACCCTTGATGACAGCGGACACTGCCGTGGCTGCTGTCATGGGAAGCAGGGGCGCGAAGACAATTCCAATCAGGAACTGCAGGATGAAAGTTAAGCCTTTTCCTGCGGTCAGTCCGTAAACAATCATGCCGGGCACCATAATGGCTGCCGCAAACAGAACATTTGAAGTGTACATGGTCATGAATCTGCTGACCACAATGGCACTCTTCGGCACCGGCAGAGCCACCAGATTCTCATAGGTATTCATTTGGAAAATAACACTGCCGGCTTTTAACAGGGTGAACATCAGCACCATGGCGCTTGTCAGTGTGAACCCGTAAACGGGAATGATGTCCTGCATGCCAATCATTACATATCCGATCATGGAAATCAGGAAATACATTTCAAAAACCACTGCCACGATGGACCATACAATGGCCATCTGGATGCTGTGCTTTCTCTTGTCGGGATCCTTGCCGTAACGAAACTCATTGATTCCGAACAGATTCTTTGCCGAGAGGGACCACAATCTAAAGCTTTGCTTCAGCATTTTCAATCACCTCCATGAAAACGGACTCCAGCGTAGCGCCGCCGGTCAGTTCCTCGGTAGCACCTGCCGCAATCAGCTTGCCGCCGCGAATAATGGCAACCTTGGTACAAAGTCTCTCTGCCACATCCAGCACATGTGTGGAGAAGAAAATTGCGGTGCCGTTCTCGCAGAGTTCGTGCATGCGGTTCTTTAACATCAGTGCCGCCTTGGGGTCCAGACCTACAAAGGGCTCATCCAGAATCAGCAGCTTGGGCTCATGAATCAGCGCGCCGATCAGCGCCAGCTTCTGCTTCATACCATGAGAATAGGAAGAAATGAGGTCGCCCAGCGCGGGAGTCAATTCAAACAGGTCGGCCTCCTTCTGGATGCGCTCCTCTCTCTCCGCCTTGGTCAGTTCGAAGACATCGGCGATGAAATTCAAGTACTGAATACCGGTCAGGTAATCGTAAAGGTCCGGGTTGTCCGGCACATAGGCAATCATTTTCTTGCAGGCGATAGGGTCCTTCGCCACGGAGACTCCGTTCACCAGAATTTCTCCCGCATCAAAGTCATGAATGCCGACGACGCATTTGATGGTTGTGGTCTTGCCGGCACCGTTGTGTCCGATGAAACCGTAAATATCGCCGGGCTCTACCGTGATGGTCAGATCATCCACGGCCTTTTTGCCTCCCTTATATTGTTTGGTCAGGTTCTTAATCTGCAGCATATTTTTCTCCAATCCGCCGCGTTTTTGCCACGCGGCCTATCACTGATAGCGCCAAATTACACCTTCCACAAGGGGGAATGTCAAGATAATTTTGAATTTTTTTCATTATATCACAAAAAAAGGACGCCTGAAGCGCCCCTTTTCGCTGAACTTATCCCACAATTGTCTTTCCTGCTGCACCCAGTGCCTTGGTATCCATAGGATACTTCACAAGAAGTTCTGCAATCAGTCGAATCACAAACCACATCAGCACGATCACTGCGACGCCGATACCAAAGGATGCAGGTACCGGGATTTGAAGCTTTGCCAGTGTTTCCATTCCTTTTTGAATGCTTGCAAAGCCTACAAAGAAACCTACATAAAAGAAAACGGTTGACGCAGCAAAAAAGCGGTAGGAAAAAATATAGTAAATCATGGTGAATACGGCGAATCCGCACATCAGGAGGCAAACCAGTCCGATGCCCTGAACCGGAAGCACCCCGGTTGCCACCAGAATCATCATTACCAGAGTTGATAACAGGTATCCCACCAGCTCCAGTCCTACCAGCACAGTGCTCATCACTGAGGTCTGCAGGTATTTTGCTTTGGGAGAAGACTGTACGACACGAAGCATGTTAACACCCATAAAGGACTGGAACAGCATCATGGGAGCACTCATCATGACAAAGGCACCGCACATTCCCAGGGTCAGATCCTGAAAGCAGGCCATTACTGCCCCGAATATCATCAGAATGGCTGTCATCCCCAAAAATTTCTTTACTTCATGTCCATTTTTCATTAACTGACAAGCCAGTTTCAAATCCTTAACGATCATAGTAACTACCCTCCAATTTCTTCATGGGAAGCATGAGCAGCAGTACTGTCAGCACAATGCTTACCACACCGAACACAGTTGCCAGAATTGCCTCACCGACAGTCACCCAGGTTAAAATTGCCTGCAATAACATACCAAGCATCATAAATGCGTAAGCGGTGGCAAGGTTAATTGCCAGGTGCATGGTAAATCTTGTCAGCAGAACTGCTGCGGTGCAGATCATATAGGTCCAAAGCGCACCCTCTGCGGCATAAATGTAATCCAAAAACACTACTTCTTTTCCAAGCATCAGAGAAATCGCTACATTTGTCACATACAGGAAGAGGAAAAGCAATGCTCTGCGGATGGTATCCATCACGAGAATTCCTTTGAAAATCTTCTTGCCGTTCTTTGAGCCCTTAAACAGTTCAAAATGTACATAATCCTTTGAGCAAATGCCCCCCAGACAAAATGCATCCAGGAATATCTCTGCCACACAGAGTCCGGTTCCCAGGAAGGACTGAGGTACCTCAAAACTGTAACTGAAGCGGGGAATCAGTCCGAACACACCGTTCTGCAGGGCCAGGCAGCAGATAATTGCTGCAGCAGGATAGCAAAACCAAACCAAAATATGATACCAGCGAGCCGTGAAAGCTCTATAACTCTTTGTCATTGTATATAAACCCCCAAGTGATTCTTTCTTACTTATGCAGTTCTGAGTACTGCTTCATGATATTAACGCAAATCTGTGAAAGTGTAGGTGCCTCAGCCGCAATGTCCACACCTGCAAGCTTGTCCAGGTCGGTGCTTAAGCAAAGACCCTCAAAACCGTATCTGGTCTTGCTGCCGCCGATCAGAACATTCTTGACCTTATCATAATCATCGGGCTCGCCCTTGATCATGATGTACTTCTCTCTCAGTTCCTCTGCGAAACCGGTTTCCACAACGGCGCCCTTTTCCATCAGAATGATGTAATCGGTAACATTGTCCATGTCTGCCACATTGTGAGTGGAGAAGAAAATACTTCTCTGACCTTCCCCCTCGGCCAGGTACTCACGGAACATCTCGCAGAGCTTATCTCTCATCAGAGGATCCATGGGAGATGCGGGCTCATCCAGAATCAAAAGCTCCGTATCTCTTGCCAGCATACTTGCCAGCATCAGCTTCATCTTGTTACCGTCTGACAGCTCCTTGACCTTTTTCTTGCCGCCGTCCACAGGAACATTCAGTTCGTCCAGAATCTTGTTGAACTTATCCTCGTGGAAGTTATCGAAGAGGACTGTCATCATCTCAGCAACCTGATTGATGGTCCACTGCGGCAGGAACAGATTGGAAGGAGCGGTATAACCGATGCGCTCTCTAGCCGCAGGATTGCTGCCGTCCACCTGCTCGTCGAAAAACTTGAACTCACCGTCGAAATTCAGTCGAATACCTGCCATCATGTTAAGCAGTGTGGTCTTACCTGCGCCGTTCTCACCGATCAGCGCGGTGGCAAATCCCTTAGGCACCTCTAAGTTTTCAATGTTCAATGCAAAATTCTTATATTTCTTTACCAGGTTCTTTCCTGTGATTACTTTCTCAAAATCCATTTCTTTTCCCTCCGTTAAAACCCCCAACTAATTTAGAGATTATTCTTCCTCCATCATCTGTAATGCCGATAAGGTTTCCAGAAGTTCCTCTCTGGTCATACCGGCTATCCTTGCGGCGCGAATCGCTTCCAGCAAAGACTCTTCCACTTTTCTCATGTGCTGCTCCTTTAGCATTTCGCTGTTCTGTGCGTTTACATAATATCCTTTACCCTGTACGGCAGTGACCAGGCCCTCGCTCTGCAGCTGTTCATAGGCCTTCATGGTGGTGATGACGCTGATCTTCAAATCCTGCGCCAGCCCTCTGATGGATGGGAGATACTCGCCATCCTTGTACTTGCCTGTAAGGATATCCTCCTTTAACTGTTCAAAGATCTGTTGGTAAATTGGTGTACCTGAACTTTGTAATATTTTCAAGTTTGTAACCTCCTGACAATTATTGCGCGCTTTAACTGTTTATGTGTTATATATACACCCATAACAGTCATGGTGTCAATACATTTTAAAAAATTTTTTCAAGCAAAAAAGAGCCCCCCTCAGGAGCTCTCTTTCCAAATCACTTTTTAACTGAAAAGGTAGGTCGCAATCATGCCGCCGATACCGCCAAGCACGAACATGGAACCCATGATCACAAAGAAGATAAGCAATGCTTTCGCTGCACTGCCCTCCATAACCTCCCTCGGATTGGAAGGATTGATTCTCAATTCCTTATAATCTCCAATCTGGGGCACATGAATGTTGGAGTAAGTATTTGACTCGTACTTCACATACTCGCCGCCGTAATAGTACTCATAAACAGGGCTGTAGGTAGTTGTACCGTCGCTTCTGTGTTTTTTCAGGTCGATTACCTTCGCATTCACCGCATAGGTACAAGTCGTCTGCTTTTTCTGGTAGTAAAGAATACCGCCCATGAGCATACCCACACCCGCAATCACGAAGATGCTGAGCAGCAGATACGGCACCAGATCCTCAACAATGTTTTCCATGGATGCCGTGCCAAACTGCAGAATCAGTCCGCAGGCCATCGCGCCAATACCAATCAGCACGAGCAACAGTGTCATCGGCTGAAAATGTTTATCCCTGATTCCGCCAATCGTTGCAAACAGGCCAAACACCAGAAAATACTGGCCAAAGAGCGTAATGACCAGATAAGGCATATCGTTCTGACTGCAGAAAATCATCCCCACAATAGAGCCGACAAACCAAATCAGAAACACAATACTAATAAAAGTGTTACCCGCTTTTTTCATTTTATTTTCCCCCCATCTTTCTCTCGTAAAATGCATAAACCGCAATGGACAATGTTACTGTCAGGACATCGGCCGCCGTCTGAGACCAGACAAGGCCGTAGATTCCGATGAAATAATTTAAGATAAACAGCATGGGAATGTTGAACACGGCCCAGCGCATCACCCCCAGGAACAGCGCATATCTTCCCTTGCCGAATCCATTGAACAGGTACACATGGAAGAAGCTTAAGAACATCAACGGTGTCGCCAGGCAGCGAATCCGCAGGAAGGTCGTTCCCAAAGTCACCGTCTGCAGGTCGTCGATAAAGAACCGCATGATACCGCCCGCAAAAATCTGATACATGGCAATACTGAAGGCCGCTACCGCCAGGCCTGCTGCCAGCGAGAAGTTTTTCACCTTCCTCATTCGCTCATAATTCTTTGCAGAGAAATTGTATGCCACAATCGGCATCATTCCCTGGCAGAGACCGATTCCAACATTCAGGGGAAGTCTCTCCGCCTTCAACACAATGCCCACTGCCGCCAGCGCTTCACTGCTGTAAGCTGACATCAGGCGATCCAGCACCACATAGTCCAAGTCAAATAACAGCGTCGCCACACTGGAAGGGATACCCACACCGAAGATTCCCAGAATGCTTGCCTTCTCCGGCAGCTTCATCGGAGAACTCAGACGCAGCACTGAATCCTTGCCGAGCCCCTTGATTACCAGGGCAAAATAGACACAGGAAATACAGTTAGACAGACAGGTTGCCGCGCCGGCACCGATGATTTCCTGCCCCCTGGGGAACAGCACAAACATGAAGAGCGGATCCAGAGCGATGTTAATCAGTCCGCCCATAGTCACGCCGAAGCCTGACTTTTTCGACTCTCCCACACTTCGAAGCAATGTCGCCAGAGTGTTGGACAGTACCGTCGGAATACCGCCGAACACGATAACACAGATTGCATATCCTCGCGCGTAGGCGTAAGTATCTGCATCTGCACCCAACAGGTACATTAACGGGCGCATGAATAGCAGCACACCCAGCGCAAAAAGCCCCGCTGCCAGTACACCCAGATAAATACTGAAGCTGCTGACCTTGGAGGCTTCCTCATTTCTCTTCTGTCCCAGGAGTCTGGATACCAGCGCACCGCCGCCGATGCCTGCAAGTCCCGCCAGGGAGAGAGAAATGTTATATACAGGCAGAATCAGAGAAGCACCCGCTACCATCAGAGGATTGTTGGTGCGTCCCAGGAAAAATGTATCTGCCATATTGTAGAACAGAATAATTAACTGTCCGATGATTGTCGGTATTGCCATCGTACTGACGGCCTTCGGCACCGACATGTTTTCAAAAATATCTATGTTGTTGGTCTTCTGCCTCATCGAAATTCACCTTTACTGTATGCGCTTCCTCCATCATAGCACATCTTTCTCAAAAAAACTTTTTAACCCTAACCTGTCTCGCTCCATCAGAATCAGCTGCCGCAGGAACTTCGCCGTGTTGGCGACATCCTCTCCGGACAGTTCCTCCTTCTCAATCTGATTCATCAGTTTCTCCTCCTGCACGCTTGTCGCATCAACCTGCATGCCCTCGGCCGCAGTCAGAGATTTCTGAGCATAGTCTTCAAATATCTGCTTCTTCTCATGCAGAATCTGCATCAGCAGCTCGTCGATGGTATCATCCATCAGCAGTCTGTGAACGATGACATTTCTGGTCTGGCCCATGCGGTACGCTCTTGCAATTGCCTGATTCTCTGCGGAAGGCTTCAGCTGCGGCTCGCAGAATACAACCACGGATGCGGCCTGAATATTCATGCCCACGCCGCCGGCGCTCACCTGACAAACCAGCACGGAACCGGGCTTTGCGGCAAAGAAGTCATCCAGTATCGCCTGTCTCGTCTCGGAGCTCACACTGCCGTTAATCTCTCCCACGCAGCACTCGCCCAGCATGGTCCTTACCATTGTGAGAGTCTCACGAAAAAAGGAGAACACAAGCACCTTGCGTTCCTCCTGCTTTGCCTCCTCGCAGATTTCCAGCAGGCGCTTTGCCTTGGAGGAATGCTCGACGGGCACATTCCAGGAAAGCCTCCGCACTGCCATCAGGTTGTCACTCTGCAGTGTCTCCTCGTAGACTTCCTTCTCCTTCTCATTTAAGATCAGCCAGTCTTCCTTCTCAATCTTCTCCGGCAATTCCTGCGCTACATCCTCGCGAATACGGCGCAGATAAACCGGCATAACTGCCTTGCGGAAGTTGCCGGCGTGACTGTAATCATCCGCTCCAGCCACATCTGTGTTGACGCCGGGATTCACGCATCTGAGCAGATATTTCATCTCGTCCACATGATTCTCCAGCGGAGTTCCCGTCATGTACAGCAAATATTCCGAACGCTCTGCCAGCTTCAGAACATCCTTGGTTCGTTTCGCCTCGGGGTTCTTCACCTGATGGGCTTCATCCACCACCAGCATGTCGATCTTTTCTGCCCGGTCAAAGGGAAGCTTCGCCAGAGTCTCGTAGGTTGTCACGCCGATGATATTTCCGGCGAGCCACTGCTCCAGCTCCTCATCTCTGCCGTAGCCGTGAATTGCCACCACCGGAAGCTTGGAGTGCTTCTCAATCTCTCTGACCCAGTTGAGCATAATACCCAGCGGGCACACCACCAGAATTCTCTCGGCATCCATGGCACACAGATGCGCCATCGCTGCGATGGCCTGTACCGTTTTGCCCAGACCCATCTCATCGCCAAGGAGCACGCGCTTCTGGTTGATAATATATTTCGCGCCGAACTTCTGATAGGTACGGAGCACCGCCGTCAGCAGCTCCGTGTGCAGGGAAATTCGGTTCACCTTCTCTACCACCTGCTTCGGATCCAGACAGGGGTCGCTGTCGTATTTCTTCTCCGAATCGTCAAGTTCTTCCTCGGAGTTCACCGCTTCGATAATACTGTAGTAGGATGCAGAATTTTCCTTGAAATCCTGCCAGCAATCCACCGCGCTCACTTCCTTCTGCAGGTTCTTCGGCAATGCCTTCTGCAGAGAAAGAATCTCGTCCGCCGCAATCAGATACTGTTCCCCTGCTGCCACGCCGATTTCCGTGATGTCTCGCCCAATCCATTCCCGCTTGACCTCATCGGTAAGAAGCCACTTGATCAGGGTGGTTTCCTTTTTCAGCTGCTGAATTCCGGGCGCCAATGTCTTGTCGTAGTAAATCTCTGCCACCTTCAGTTTCTCACGAATTGGCAGATACTTCCGGTAACAGAACACCTCCTTCAGCAATTCCTCAGAGGCAAGAGTTCGATTATTTTCATCCAGCCGCAGAACCGCTCTGGCTTTCTCCTCCGCAATGACACGCTTCAGATTCTCCTGAATCTTCCCCGCCATTTCCTCGCCGACTCCCGGTATCGCCTTCAGTTCAGCCGCCTTCAGTCCCTGCAGGTCCTTGATGCTCGCGTAGCCGGCCTTCTTCAATGCCGCCCCGCGAATCCCCACCTTGTTGCGGTTCAAAGCGTCCACCGAAACTGCTGCCAGATTTCTGTCACAGATTTCCGCACGCAGCTTCTCGGAAGCCTTCCTGATACGCACCTCTGTCGCCGCCAGAGTCTTGCTCACCTTTAACAGCTCCCTATGGGCCTTCGCAGTGTCCCTGTTCACTTTTCGAATGGTCAAACCATGTTCCAAATCAAAAATGCTCATTGTTACTTCCTTTTGGGTCGCACTATATACTACATCGCAATCGTACCACAATTATCTTAACAATGCCACACACACCTTATTGCTTACATCCATTCTATTCCTGCGCCAGTTCATGTCCCTACAATCATGTTACGGCATAGGGATTCGTCTCCCCACACATTTCCTATGTCAATTCGTTCTCT
The DNA here is from genome assembly GCA_045597705.1 of Acetatifactor sp. Classification (GTDB taxonomy): domain Bacteria; phylum Bacillota; class Clostridia; order Lachnospirales; family Lachnospiraceae; genus Acetatifactor. The sequence goes on along the minus strand of JAZLKR010000046.1, from coordinate 10,396 downwards.
CACTACCATGTAGCAGCATAGGAATTGGTTTGCCAGCCTTATTTCCTATGCCTTCCCCCTTCCACAATCTCAAAAATCGGCATAGGCAAATCATATAACCTATTTTCCCTATGCCCCAAGCTCCCTTCCAAGTTCCAAAATGGCATAGCCATTCAATAGTAACAATGTTTTCTACGCCTATGCCTCCTCAGCAGAGATTACCGAGCATATTGCTCCACTATTTTTTCAATCACTTTCATGTTCAGAGGCTGCCTTCCTGTTTCAAATGAAAGAATCAATTGATCACCGGGCATGAAACTATTCAAAAAGTAAGTAGCAAGTTTGTCCAATGCCTTTTCACGATAATCCCTGTCATCTAACATCCCCATATGTTCCCAGTAGACTTCTTTTCTTTTTCGGACATCCAGCAGAGTGAAATCCGGATATACCGTTCCATATCCCTTCAAATATAAAGGCTTCTCATAATGATACGGAATGTTATGATACGCAAGCAAATTTGCAATTAACATCTCGGACTTTGAACGCACCCTCTCTCCCTTGTTTGTATAAAAGAGCGGTGCATCTTCAGAAAATGCTTTTGTTTGAAATGATATATCCTGCCACTGCTCCACATATTCCTCTATGGGTATTTCAATCGGTCGGACTATTTGTCGATGCGAAGGTGGCAATTGTTGATATATCTCTTCTATCGTTCCTTGTTCGTAGACCGCTGCCAATTGATTCAACAGTTTCAATTCCTTTTCTACTCCCTGTAAGATTTTGTTGTCATATTCTTTCTGCCCCAATGCTCTGGCAAATGATAAATTCTTCTTTTTGATATAAATACCATTTTTCTCGTTTGAATTTTTTCGATAGTAATATTGCCAACCGGCACCATGACGGTTTCCCCTGACCATTCCTTCCGGTGCTTTCGCCAGCGACTGCCTTTTCTCCTTCACAATTTGTTGCAGATAATCGATTCTCTTGTTGACTGATTCTTTTATATTCATTCGACCTTTTCTTATAACCTTTCTTTTTATTATCCTTTGTTACTTTCTTTCCTTTATTTTTTCTTTGTTCCTTTCTTTATTTTCCTTTCTCTATTTTCTTTCGTTAATTTCTTTGTTTTCCTTTCTTTATTTTCCTTTCTTTATTTTCTTCCTTTACTTTTCTTTCGTTAATTTCTTCCTTTATTTCCCTTCTACTCGTCCTTCTACATTCTCCCTCTTATTTTTCCTGCTTTCATTTTCTTTGCTTCCCATATAATGTCACTTCCGGCATAGCATTAACATGGTCCCTTATCTTCCTATGCCATTTTCTCCCCCTGCAAAAGGCCACAGCATAGGAAATCAGTCCCTCTTCACTGCCCTATGCCATTTCCCCAACATAATGAACTGCGTCAGCATAGGAACTTGCCATGCAAGACAACTTTCTATGCCTTTTTATCTCTCCAACACATAATAATGGCATAGCAATCACATGGCGCCATCTCTTCCTATGCCGCGAGCCTTCAATCATGCCTCGGAATGACATAGCAATTACTTGGCATCGGATTCTCCTATGCCGGCACCTCATCAAACTCGGTTTGAGTCACAGAAAACAGCAAAACCTTCATTTTCAAAAACTAAAACAAAAACAAGAACTAGAAACAGAAACTAAAAATAAAACAGTAACTAAAAATAAAACAGAAACTAAAACAGAAACTAAAACTAAAGGGAAAACAAGAAAAGACTTGCTATAAGAAATATAGAAAACAGCTGCGATCAACGCGTCCTGCATCCGGAGCAGTGCAAAACAGCAAGTAAGATATGTTATATCGATATAATATTTATAATAAAGCGTTTTTGTTTGATTGTCGAGAACATTTTGAAACTAAAAAAACACCCGACATTTCATTCACAAAAAAGAGTGAACATCTCTGTTCACTCTTAATCTTTCCTTGCCTTATTATGTGCATTTTTATAATCGTACATCTTTTGGTCGGCTACCTGAATCAGCTCATCGATGTCAAAGGATTTGCCTTGGCTCCACAGAGCGTTTCCGATGCTGGCGGAAAGCTTGTAGTCCCTTCCCTCAAATGTTTCATTGTCCCGAATTGCCTGCTCAAATTCCAGAATCTTGCTCTGCAGCATTTCCTCTGTATACCGGCCGGTACCGATAATGTAGAATTCATCGCCGCCTGCCCTGACGCTGATTTCATTTTTCTTTGTAATCAGTGTAATCACATGCGCCAGTCTCTTCAGGCAGTTGTCACCCTCCACATGTCCGAAGTGATCGTTGATGTGCTTCAGTCCGTCCATATCAATGACCGCCACATAGATATTCTCCTCCGGCTTGATATGACTCTGCATCTCCTCCAATGCTTCGTACATACCTCGCTTGTTGGTCAGACCTGTCATGGCATCCTTGACTGCATTATGAATATAAGTCTCACGAATTCGGATCATTTCCAGCGTGCTGCTGATAAATCGCATCCAGTTTCGATAAACAATGTCGATTAACCTGCTGTCCAGCTTACGCTGCAGAACCGAATAACCAAAAATGGTATCATTGAAATGCACCGACATGAAATAAAATACGCTGGACTCCTCTCGCTCATCAAACAGCCCCGGCAGCATTTCCTTTGTATCAAACAATATTCCATCCTTGTTGGAGTGGAAGGTCTTTCCCGTGCGCTCATCTCGTCTGAGTACCATCTTCATCTGCGCAGGAAATCCCGAAGTGATGTCTTCATTGAAATCCTCCCAATGCTCTCTCAGACACAGGTAGAAGTTCTCAAATGGGAACACATTATAAGCATTGCTCTCTATATTTACGATACAATCCTCAATATTTTTGGAAGCGCAGAGACGCTCGTAGCAATCGCCCTCCAGCAGATATCCGATATCGATTTTGTCCACCAGATCATCGGCGCCGTAGTTACGCTCCGCTCTGTAGACGGAAGGTCCCAGGAACCGAATGATATTTTTATTTTCAACATTACAGCCGCAGCTTTTACCGGGATTGAAACACTTCTCGGGCTCACAGAAATATGGCAGCAGTTCCTTGTCCGGTTCGATAATCCTTCTGATGTAATCAACGGCATCCGCTGAGGTTCCGACAGAATTGGAATCATAGGATGTCAGCGGAATATCATTCAGCATTGCCAGTTCTACCGTGTCAAATGCGATGACCGCGATATCCTCAGGCACTCTGTATCCGTGCTTCACCAGTCTGTTAATCAGGCCGATTCCCATGTGGTTGCTGGCACAGATAACTGCCTCCGGCTGCTCCACCTCGCCGGCCGCAATTCGGTCTGCCAGTTCTTCTCCTGAAGGGTACCAGTAATCTCCGTAAAAAATGTTGGCATCATCCACGGTGATACCATGCTTCTCTATTTCATCCTTTATTATTTCCAGACGCTGCTCCGCTTCCACTTCACCCCTGCGTCCGGTGAGAACACAGAACTTCCGGTAGCCGTGCAACTCCAGCATATGCCGGCACATACTGCGAACGACCTCTTCATTTTTACTCGTCACCGTGGGATATCCCGCATATGCGGTGACAAGGTTCACTACGGGACCTCTGGCATGCTTTTTGATATTCTCAAACACGCCGGTCAAAATATCCGTATACGCCCTGGCCAGAGAAAGTGTGTCGACAATCACACCGTCAAACTGTTCAAAATTGATTAAGTTATAGATGTTGGCTGCGCCGTTTGTATACTGATGATTAAAATATTCCAGAGTAGTAGCCGTAGAAAAAACAGACAGGTCATAGTCATATTTTTTGCACTGTATTAAGATACCCTCCACGATACGTCTGCAGTTCATTTCCTTTGCATTGGAGGTTAATAAACATAAGTGTTTTCTCTTCTTCATATCGGCTCCTTTATGTTTGACTTTACAGCATCGTCAACAACGCAAAACCCCAAGACTCCAAGTTAATATTTATTATAGCAAAACAAGTGAAAAATGACAACGCAGAGCCTTCAATAATAACCGCATTTCCGTGGACAATTTCGCTCCCGAAGGATTATAATGTGCTTATAGATTTTAAACCATTTTACAACCGAGGAAATCAAAATGGAAAGAAAATTTGACGCTTTTATCTCCTACAGACACCACCCTGTAGATTCAGCTATCGCTTCCGCCGTGCAGAAACAGCTGGAGCACTTCACCATACCGCGCGCCGTGCAGAAGAAAACCGGCAAAAAGCGTATCGGCAACATCTTCCGCGACAAGGAAGAACTGCCGGTAACCAGTGACTTAAATGACAATATCGGCCTGGCCTTGTCCAATTCCGAGCATCTGATTGTTATCTGCTCACCGAGAACCAAGGAATCCATCTGGGTGCAGAAGGAAATCGAGACCTTCTTGAAGACCCACAGCCGCGAAAGCGTGCTGACCGTACTGGCGGAGGGCGAGCCCGGCGATGTACTTCCCGAGCTTCTGCTATCCGAGGAAATCACCATCATAGATGAGGACGGCAACGAGGTAAAGACCGTAATTCCCAGAGAACCACTTTCCTGTGATTACCGCATGGGCATCCGCAAGGCGAAATCCGTGGAATTGCTCCGTCTGGCTGCCTCCATTCTGGGCTGCCCCTTCGATGACCTGAAGCAGCGAATGCATCAGTATCGCATGCGCCGACTGACCGCCATCTTCTCTGTGGTTCTTTCAGCGATGCTGATCTTCTCCGGCTATGTGCTTTGGAGCTCCGGAAAAATCAAAGAAAACTATGACCTTGCGCAAAGAAATTACGAGCTTGCCCAGGAAAATTACGAAGAAGCGCAGCGAAATTATGACGAATCCCAAAAGAATCTGCGGGAATCTCAGCGCAAACAATCTCTGCAGCTGGCATCCTATGCCGAAGACCTGCTTGCAGGCGGCAACCGTACCATTGCACTGCAGCTGGCGCTCTCCGCTTTGCCTGACAAGGACAAGAATCGCCCCTATGTGGCGGAGGCGGAGTATGCATTGCAGCAGGCACTGTATACCTATCGCATCAAGAACGAACCCAGAGCCATTGTTACTCTTCCCTTTAAGTCCCGCAATGCAATCAGTCAAGAGCATCATCGATATCTTTATTACGAAAACAATGGCCTCACATTTATGGACTCAGAGACCGGTGTTCAACTTAAAACCATTACATTTGCTTCCGCGATTAATCAGGTTGAAGTCTCCGACAACGGCGGCTGTGTTTTGGTCAACAGCGGCAGTTCTTTTCTGAATGATGACGCTCAGGCAACTGCGTGCTACACACTCTCCGACGGCTCTCTTCTGTGGAGTAAAACGGAAGATTACCAGCCCCTTTCACTGAGCGAAGACGGTCTGCGGGCACTTTGTTTCCGAAATACCCGTGAAGCTTTTGCCCTTTGTGTTCTGGATGTAACCACCGGTGATATTTTAAAGACCTATGAAACCAATACCTATACCTCTGCCGCCAGCTTTACTTCGAAAAAAGCAGTGTGGGTTGAAGACGAATATCTGGCAACCGTAGATTATTCTCACCGGTCTGTGCAAATTACAAATCTGCAGACCCTGGAGATTACCGAAACGCCCCTGCCTGACTATGACTCCGCCACTTACCTCACCCTGCTTCCCGACCAAAGTATTCTGGCATATGGATATAAAACCGACAGAGGCAGAGGAGACTATACGAATCGAAATGTCGAGTTCCGTGAATCCGACGGCTACATTTACCAGTTTACAGATATTGGCGAGGCTTACATGACCATGGTGAAAATAGATGCAGCCGGTTCAGAATGCTGGACTTATACCCTTCCGTTTGTTCAGCAGATAGGCAACTTCACTGCCGACACACTCTCCAGGGCAGATTCCGAGGCTGCTGACAGAGATACAGTAATCTGCTATATTGCCAACAAGTATGCCGTGCTGGATGCCATGACAGGTGAGGAAATCCATTCCGGCGAGATACCCGGAATCATTTGCGGAACCTATGCAAATCTCTCTGCAGCTTCCTCCAGATTTATCACGGAAGATGGTTTGGCCGGTTCAATCACTCCGGTAAAGAAAGACTTTCTTGCTATCCGCTATTTTCCTGCGAATTGCTACGGTTATGCAGTCTCTGCCGATCGGCAAAACATTTATATGCGCAGCGGCACATCAAACAACCTGATTCACTACGCCTTTTATGACGACCCTCGCAGCACAAAGTGGGAAGATACCCTGCACAACATTTCAACCAGAATGTTTCTGTACAAGAATTATGCTGTACAACACTCGTACGACGATAACTATATCATTATAGATTTGGCTAATCACAAAATATCGGCTGCAATAACTGCTCCCAATTATACGAACGAATTGGGTGTCACGAAGGATGGGTTTTTCCTGTATACATATCATGACTCAGCAACATATCAAAACTATGTAGGCATTATTAATGTAACCACCGGAGAACAGGGAGAGCCCTTTGAAACTCCTTGTTATCCTTCCGGCATAGCCTTATTGGACACAGGCAAAGTTCTGGTGACTGATGGCCAAAAAACATTTCTCTGTGATGTGTTGACAGGTGAAGTTGAAGAGAGTGATCATGTCGTCCCCGGCAATTTTATATTCAACCATGCCGGCACGGAATATGTATTCACAAAAAACAATGCCCTTTACCTGCATACCTCCGACGGAGAGGATGTTGAACTTGAGTCTGTCATTGCTACCCTCGATACCAATCTGGAGTTTCCTTTGGAGTTCAGCAATGATGATTCCATGCTCTGCTATAGTCTTAACAATACCGTTTATCTTTGGGATTGCCGCCGCAAAGAGCAAAAATATACTCTGCCGTCTGTTTCCGGCAAAATGGTAAAAACAACCTTCTTCGACGAGGGAAAATACCTGTACTCAGTTACTTCGGACGGCACTCTCCTGATTTATGAAACCGCTGAAGGAAAGCTTTTAAATTCATTTCGGCAGATATTCGCAAGCTCGTCCAATTATTCTGCACTCCGTGTAGATTACACACCGGACGGACAGATTGCAGTATATTTCGCCCGTCAGCTGTTCTTCATAGACAGTGAATCCTTGCAGATTCGCCAGGAAGCAGACAATGTCCTCCTGTACAGCAAAAACCTTGACGAAATTGTTCAGCTCAGTCTGACATCCGGTTCAAACTACAGTTTAAATTCCTTCCATCATTACACGACTGAGGAACTGATGGAACATGCCCACGAAGCATTAGGTAATATCACTCTATCCGATGAGCAGAAAAAAATGTATGGTTTAGACTAAATAGAAAAGGGAGTCTCGCGACTCCCTTTTTTTATCTATACCATTCCGCAATAATCTACTTCACAGTCAAAGTTGCGGCATTACTGGTCACTTCGATGCCGTTCTTATCGGTAATGATACATCTGTACTGACGACCGTTCAGGGCCTTGTCCGTGCTTACGGTAAAGGTCATATTTGCAGTCTTCGCTGCTGCCACGCCGGAGCTGCTCCAGTTGGCTGCACTTGCATTCTTGTACTGCCACTGGTAGGTCAGGCCCTCGCCCACTGCTGCGACGGTAAAGCTTACCTTTTCGCCGACAGCTGCGGTCTGGTTTGCAGGCTGACTAGTGATGGCAGGTCCGGAACTAACGGTCAGAGTCGCTGCCTCACTGATTACCTCATTGCCGTTCTTGTCCTTCACGATACATCTGTACTGACGACCGTTTAAGGTCTTGTCGGTTCCGACAGTGAAGGTCATGTTTGCGGTCTTCGCAACTGCTGCGCCGGAATTGCTCCAGTTGGCTGCGCTTGCGTTCTTGTACTGCCACTGATAGGTCAGGCCGTCACCGGTTGCAATCACGGAGAAGGTTACCTTATCGTTTACTGCTGCGGTTACATTTGCAGGCTGGCTTGTAATTGCAGGTCCTGTTGCCGCGGTACTTACGGTCAGGGTTGCCGCATTACTGGTTACTTCACTGCCGCTACAGAGTTTTCCCTTATACTGTACTAATCATATCGCAACATCTTGCATTTGTCTGTCCCCAAAACTGGTGATTTTTTTCAAAAAGGAGCAAAGGGTTAATTGCAGAAGTAAACGCACATTGAACACCTTTCTGCAACTTTTCCTTACTCTTCCCAATACTTCCCTTTGAAATTCCTCTCCAATGTCCCCTGAAATTGCCGTCTGGCATAGGAATTCTATTGTTGCCTATCGTCCTACGCCAATTTAGTCCCCAAAACTCCATCTGCGGCATAGGAGGCAAGTCAGCAACTCATTTCCTATGCCTTTTTATTCGTTCTCGTTCCCAAAATGGCATAGAAGCATTCCGAATTCATGTCTTCCTATGCTCCAACCGCTTTACTGCAGACATTATTGGCATAGGAATACCTCCTACCCAAAAAGAGAGCCGCTTTTCGCGACTCCCTCACACTTCTCTACACCATTCCAAATTCTCTGTACAATTGCTGCCTGGTCTCCGCATTCTGCGCTGCACCCATGGCGTCTGTTATACGGTTTAACTCCAGCAATTTCTCCATCAAACTCGCCAAGAGATTTAAAGTATACCCCTTGTCAAGGACATTTTAAGAAGAAGGGATTTCTAAATATCTACCAGCAGATAGCTATACCATTTATTTAGTTCCTTCTTCATTTTTATCCACAAAAGCCGAAGGAAGTACATCCTTTAATGGATATATTCCTGTAGTTATATAATCATAATATTCATTGGGCGATAGCTTAGCTAATCTCCATTGATATCTATCATTGTTGTAGTAATCCATCCAATCATCGATAATTATCTTTACTTCATCAAAAGTTTCGCATGTTTTCAATTTGCTTTTAATGTGATCCTTCATTCTGCCAAAGAAACTTTCTTGTGGAGCATTATCCCAGCAATTGCCTCTCCTAGACATAGATTGTCGAAGTCCTTTATCTTTAACAAGCTGAATAAAACTACAGCTTGTATAATGGCAGCCTTGATCACTATGGATTATGGTTTCAGTAGTTAGTGATACACCATGTTTTTCAATCATCAGATTTACTGTTTCCAATACAAAATCCACTTCTAATGATTCACTTAATACGTAAGACAATATCTGTTTTGTAAACGCATCTATAATAGTCGATAGATAGGCAAATATACCATTATACGGAATATATGTTATATCTGTGAGCAACACCATTCTAGGACCATATGCTTCAAACTGACGGTTCACCAGGTTGTCTGCTACATTATTTGTCTTTATAGCTTTTGCCATTCTTCGATATGGATTAGCTTTTCTGATTTCACAAATCAATCCATATTTTTTCATCAACCTTCGAATCTTTTTTATGTTCATAACCACTGGAGGTTCCATATGTATAAGTCGCATATATATACCCTGTGCGCCTTTATCATATCCTCTATGGGTATATGCTGCTAATATTAATTCAAAATCAACTCTATCCTGTATTTCTTTTTCTTTTCTTTTTTCTTCTGATGCTACCCAGTTATAATAGCCCGATCTAGATACCCCGGCTATCTCACACAACATGGCTACTGATAATTTATTATTTGTTTTATTTATTGTTTCATGGATAATTTCAAACTTATTATTTGATCTCTCCATGATTATTTTCTCTTCTCTGAACTGTCCGCTATAATAATTTTTTTTAGAAATTCAACTTCCTGACGCAAATATAAAAGTTCATTCTGCATCCCGTTCTATTGACTGCGGCGATGCAAGTTCTTCCTCTTTAGTCGCCTTTATTGAAACTCTTCGTTTCCTATTGCTTCCTTCAGAAAAACCATTTTCAGAAAGTGCTTGTTCTTTTATATGTTGAGTTAATGAATCAATCTGCTTTTGTCCAAATATAGTTAAATCAAAACCAAAATCCGACAAAATTTTTCTAGGTGTATTTCCAGCTTGATAACTAATCCAAAAATCTTCTTTGAACTTTGCAGTATAATAAATCATATGTTTTGTCATATGATGTACATAAGGATTCTTTTCTAATTCTTTAATCTGTTTAGGTGTGTATTCTTTCATGATTCCTCCTAGAGATGTTTTTATTATATATCATCTACCAGAAGAAATCTCCCTTTATTTACTGTCCACAATTGGGGATTTTATCCCTTCTTTTTGTGTCCATTTTTAAGGTTCCCTTCTTCTTATCATGTCCACTTTATGGGGTATATTTTATTCCTTCCTCTCTTCCTTCCTCTCTTCCTTCCTCTCTTCCTTCCTCTCTTCCTTCCTCTCTTCCTTCTGCTCTTATGTGATTCATAATCTCATCAATTCTCATATAGGACCTCCTCACTTCCGGTTGTACCTTAACCCTGCTCACATAGTCCAAAAGTTCCTTTGTTTTCGAATTCCCAGCATTTTCAGAAGTACTTTCTTGCATAAACTGAAGCATTTGAGATATATCCTCATTCCCACCTTTCGTCCCACCTGTGTAGAAATAAAGAAATTTGAGTCCGTCCTCATATTCCAGTTCATCAACCTCT
>JAZLKR010000045.1:0-62181 GCA_045597705.1 Acetatifactor sp. | reverse complement strand
CGGCGAGGAGTCAGGCGAGCTTGAGTTCTGTCATAATCCTTTCTCAATGCCTCAGGGCGGCAAGGAAGCACTGAAGACCATGGATCCTTTGGATATCCTGGCATATCAGTACGACCTGGTATGTAACGGCGTAGAGCTTTCCTCCGGTGCAGTTCGTAACCATGATCCTGAGATCATGATCGAGGCATTCAAGCTGGTTGGTCTTGGTGAGGAAGATGTAAAGGCTAAGTTCCCCGCAATGTACAATGCATTCTGCTATGGAGCACCCCCTCATGCAGGTATCGCTCCCGGCGTAGACCGTATGGTAATGCTCATCTGCGGTGAGGAAAGCATCCGTGAAATCATTCCTTTCCCTATGAACAAGAATGCTATGGATATTATGATGGGTGCACCCAGCGAGGTAGAGGACAAGCAGTTAAAGGAACTGCACATTGCCATTACCGCAGAAAAGCAAGATTAATATCGTAATTACATGAAGGCTGTCCCGTTTTGCGAGACAGCCTTAAGTTTGAAGAGGATTAAGCAATGAACCTCAGAATTTATTTGCTGCATCTTGAACCCGATGTGCCGGAAAACTCTCGCGAGGAACTGATACAGACCCTGTATGAGAGAGTGGACGAGAGCAGACGCACCAAAGCGGACCGTATCAAAACACCCAAGGCTAAACTGACCAGCCTGGCAGCGGGACTGCTGCTGCAGAAGATGCTTCGGGACGGCATGCCTACAAAATGCGATGAAAAACCGGTTCGACTTACCATGGAAGAACTGCTGTTGGAAATCGAAGAACCTGTCCCGATACAGTTTACCTTTGGAGAAAACGGGAAACCCTACCTGACGGACAGCACTGTTCACTTCAGCCTGTCCCACTCCGGTGACTACATCCTGCTGGCGGTGTCAGATCGGGAAATCGGCGCGGACATCCAGGAAAAACAACCCAAGGATGTCGTCAAACTCGCCAACCGTTTCTTCGCACCCGAGGAAGCACAGTATATGGAGACTCTCAAGCCAGAGGGACAGCAAGATTACTTCTACCACCTCTGGACTGCCAAAGAAGCCTGCACCAAACTTCTCGGCGATGTCCTCGGCGAACATCTTGCAGACGATATTGAGTCTGTAAAGGATGTATTATTCTTAGAACTAAAAGCAGTAGAGAATTATTCTGCTGTTGTTTGTTATTCAACAACCTAACGCCCGATTTGAAGAGGTGATTCTGCAAACACGGGGGTGTTCCAATTCCGGACCTTACTCGCCGTCGGCACTTAGCGAACAGCGAGCGCAGCGACACTGTGAGCTTAGTGTCCGCTACTGGTGAGTTCAGAGCGAGAGCGTGTCCGGGGTGGAACATCCCGTGGGAAGCAGAAAATTACCTCTCAAATCGGTCATAGAAAAAAGGAAAAAAACATGGGAAGATTACTCAAATACTTAAAGGATTACAAGAAGGAATCCATCCTGGCGCCCCTCTTCAAGCTCCTGGAGGCCTTCTTCGAACTGATGGTGCCACTTGTAATGGCAAGCATCATCGACAAAGGTATCGCTGACGGCGATGCGGCCTATATCTGGAAGATGGGCCTGTGCCTGCTGGCGCTGGCTATCATCGGACTGGTGTCTGCAGTGACCGCGCAGTTCTTTGCGGCGAGAGCAGCAGTCGGCTTCTCGACAAAACTCAGACAGGCACTGTTTGATCATATCCAGGGACTGAACTTTACCAATATTGATAAAGTCGGCACCAGCACCATGATTACCAGAATGACCAGTGATATCAACCAGGTACAGTCCGGCGTGAATATGGTACTGAGACTGTTCCTGCGTTCGCCGATTATTGTATTCGGTGCCATGATTATGGCGTTTACCATTGATGTGAAGAGTGCACTGGTATTTGTAGTTGCAATTCCTTTGCTGGCTATTGTGGTATTCGGTATCATGATGTGGACCATGCCTCTGTATAAGAAGGTACAGACCAACCTGGATAAGGTACTGGGAATTACCAGAGAAAACCTGACCGGTGTGCGTGTCATCAGAGCCTTCAACAAGGAGGATGAGGAGCGCGAGCGCTTCCACAGCTATACCAAGACACTGGCAGACAGCCAGACCTATGTGGCAAGAATCAGCGCAGTTATGAATCCCGTGACCTATGTGATTGTAAACGGCGCTATCATTGTACTGATTTATACAGGCGCACTGCAGGTAAATTACGGCATCCTGACCCAGGGTGAGGTTATCGCGATTATCAACTACATGTCCCAGATTCTGGTAGAACTGGTAAAACTGGCGAACCTGATTGTGACCATTACCAAGGCACTTGCCTGCGCAGACCGTGTGGCAAATGTATTTGATATTCAGAATGCAGAGATTACCATGGACGGCGTCATCAAGCCCGTAAACGAGGGTGAGGTTCCTTTCCTGGCATTCGATCATGTCTCCCTGACCTATACAGGTGCAGGTGCGGAGACTCTGCATAATATGACCTTTACCGTAAATAAGGGCGAGACCATCGGTGTCATCGGCGGTACCGGTTCCGGTAAGTCCTCATTGGTAAACCTGATTCCTGCGTTCTATCCCGTATCAGAGGGCGCCATCCGACTGGAGGGCAAGGACCTTCGCGAGATCCCCGAGGACGAGCTTCGCAACCGCATCGGTATTGTGCCCCAGAAGGCAGTGCTCTTCAAGGGTACCATCCGCAGCAACTTAAGCTGGGGTAAGCCTGATGCGACAGAAGAAGAGATGTGGAAGGCAATTGACCTTGCACAGGCCAGAGAAGTGGTTGAGGGCAAGGAAGGTATGCTGGATGCAGAGGTTGCCCAGAACGGTAAGAACTTATCCGGCGGTCAGAGACAGCGACTTACCATTGCGAGAGCGTTGGTGAGAAAGCCCGAAATCCTGATTCTGGACGACAGTGCTTCCGCATTGGACTATGCGACAGACGCAAAGCTTCGTGCCGCACTTCGCAGTCTGGAAGGCTCCATGACCACCTTTATTGTTTCCCAGAGAGCATCCACCATCCGCCACGCAGATAAAATCGTGGTTCTGGATGACGGTGAGGTTGCAGGCATCGGCAAGCATGACGAGCTGATGGCAAACTGCGATGTATATCGTGAGATTTACTTCTCCCAGTATCCCGAAGAGAGACTGGCAGCAGCGAAGAAAGGAGGGGTACAGTAATGACAGCAAAGAAATTGGACAGAGCCGGACAGAAGGCCACTATCAAACAGATTCTGAAATATATCAGAAAGTACTGGGCACTGGTTATCTTTTCCTTGATTCTGGCGGCAGTTACCGTGGTATTGACACTGTATATTCCCATCCTGATCGGTGATGCGGTGGACTATCTGCTGGGACCCGACAGTGTCAGCTTTGACGGCGTATTCGCAGTCATGAAAAAGATTGGTATTGCGATGCTGGTTACCGCCTTTGCGCAGTGGGTGATGAACTCCTGCAATAACCACATTACCTACCATGTGGTAAAGGACATACGTGAGGATGCCTTTGAAAAGTTAGAGATTTTACCCCTGAAGTATCTGGATGTACATGCCTACGGTGATATCGTGAGCCGTGTCATCGCAGATGTAGATACCTTCGCAGACGGACTCCTGATGGGCTTCACCCAGTTGTTTACCGGTGTGCTGACCATCGGCGGCACTTTGATTTTCATGCTGATTACCAATGTGCCCATCACACTGGTAGTGGTATGTATCACTCCTGTTTCCTTCCTGGTAGCGAGATTCATCGCAACCAGAACCTACTCCATGTTCAAGCTGCAGTCCGAGACCAGAGGAGAGCAGACCTCCCTGATTGAGGAGATGATCGGCAATCAGAAGATTGTCAAGACCTTCTCCAGAGAAGAGGCAGTGAAGGAGCAGTTCGCAGAGATTAACGGAAGATTGAAGGATTGCTCACAGAAGGCAATTTTCTTCTCCTCCCTGACCAATCCCTGTACCAGATTCGTAAACTCCCTGGTATATGCGGGCGTAGGTATTTTCGGTGCACTGGTAGCCATTAAGGGCGGCATTTCCGTAGGTCGTCTCTCTTGCTTCTTAAGCTACGCAAACCAGTACACAAAGCCCTTCAACGAGATTTCTGGCGTTATCACCGAGCTGCAGAACGCAATTGCCTGTGCGGCAAGAATCTTTGAACTCATCGACGAGGAGCCTCAGGTTCCCGAGGTGGAGAACGCAAAGGTGCTTTCCGATGTAGAGGGCAATGTGAGCCTGGAAAATGTTTACTTCAGCTACGTTCCCGAGAAGCAGCTGATTACCGACTTTAACTTAAGCGTAAAGCCCGGACAGAGAGTAGCGATTGTAGGACCCACCGGCTGCGGTAAGACTACCGTTATCAATCTGCTGATGCGCTTCTACGATGTGAACAGCGGAAGCATTAAGGTGGACGGCACCGATATCAGAAACATGACAAGAGGAAGCCTTCGTACCAACTATGGTATGGTGCTTCAGGAGACCTGGCTTCGCGCCGGTACCATCAGAGACAATATCTGCATGGGTAAGCCTGACGCGACAGAGGAAGAGGTCATTGCGGCAGCAAAGGCAGCACATGCCCACAGCTTCATCAAGCGACTTCCCGACGGCTACAACACTGTGATTACCGAGGACGGCGGCAGCCTTTCCCAGGGTCAGAAGCAGCTGCTGTGCATCGCGAGAGTGATGCTTTGCCTGCCTCCCATGCTGATTCTGGATGAGGCAACCTCCTCCATCGATACCAGAACCGAACTTCGTATTCAGAATGCATTTGCTACCATGATGCAGGGCAGAACAAGCTTCATCGTAGCTCACAGACTTTCCACCATTCAGGAGGCGGATACCATTCTGGTTATGAAGGAAGGCAACATCATCGAGCAGGGCAGCCATGAGGAACTGCTGGCAAAGGGCGGCTTCTACGCAAACCTTTACAACAGCCAGTTCGCGGTTGTATAAATTCCGGAAAAACAAGAAAGTCCTTCGCATATGATAATGTGAAAACATATGCGAAGGACTATTTTTATGATTTTGGTGGCATTGGATCCCGGTCATGGGGCCAGCAATCCCGGCGCGGTATACGGTGAGAGAAAAGAGAAGGATGATGTGCTGGCGCTTACGCTGGCAGTGGGAGAGATTCTGGAACGGAACGGTGTGGATGTCTACTACACCAGAACCACGGATGTGTATGAAGCACCGGGCGAAAAGGCCCTGGAGGCAAATGAAGTGAATGCCGACTGGTTTGTGTCCATCCACAGGAATTCCAGCCCGGAGGCAAATCGGTACAGCGGCGTGGAGACGCTGGTGTACAACCGATACGGGCAGGCGGAAAAACTGGCAGAGAATATCAACGAACAGCTGGAGAAGGCAGGGTTTATCAATCTGGGCATCAGTGAAAGGCCAAATCTGATTGTGCTGCGGAAGACGAAGATGCCGGCAGTGTTGGTGGAGGTGGGATTCATCAATACGGACAAGGACAATGAATTGTTTGATTCCTCCTTTCAGACAATCGCACAGGCCATTGCGGACGGTATCCTCTATACGGTTTATAACTAAAAAAGGCACCCTGCGGGGTGCCTTTTAAATTGCAATTTATTCATTTTCGGGAGCTGCTTCTTCATCGGCCTGAACAGGCTGCTCGGGGAGAGTCATCAAAACCTTCAGGATACGGTTCTGCTCCAGACCCTGTACCTTCAGCTTGATGCCGTTCTCCAGGGTGACCTCCTCGTTATCCTCAGGCAGTCTGTCAAGACTCTGAATGAGAATACCGCTGATGGAATCGAAGTCATCGCTGTGAAGCTCGGTTCCAAGCTCATCGTTGATATCGTCAAGCTTCATGCTGCCTTCCACTAAGAAGATGCGTTCCCCCTTTTTCTGGATACGCTTTGCTTCGTCTGCGTCATATTCATCACGAATCTCGCCGACGATTTCCTCCAGCAGGTCTTCCAAGGTAATCATACCGACTGCGGTGCCGTACTCGTTGAGAACGAAGGTAACACCGGTGGATTTCTTACGCATCTCCATGAGAAGATCGGCCACACGCTTGAATTCGTAGGTGTAGTGCGCTTCGCGGAGAAGCTTCTTAATGTCAAAGTTGCTGCGGTCTACCAGAATGAAGTCCTTGATGTTGATGAAGCCTACCAGATAATCCTTGTCCTCACGATACACGGGAAGACGAGTGTACATGCATTCTCTGAAAATGGAGAGAACGGTTTCATAGGAATCATTTTCATCAACCGTAATCATGTCGATACGGGGAATCATGATATCCTTGGCCAGCGCATCGGAGAAGTCGAACACATTGTAAATCATTTCGCGTTCCTCAGTCTCGATGACACCGTCTTCATGGCTTACATCCACATAGGTCTTCAGTTCTTCCTCGGTGATGGCGTCCAGACGCTTGGCAGGGTCTGTGCCGATCAGCTTCAGGATGATGTTTGAGACACCTTCAATAATGAAGATAACCGGAGTCAGCACCATCATCATGCCGTAAATCAGCCTTGCATAAGCGAGAGCAACGCGGTCGGCATGAATCATGGCCCAGGTTTTCGGAACGATTTCGCCGAATATAAGGACAGCCAGTGTCAAGATACCGGTAGCAATGCCGACGGGAAGACTGATTCGCAGCGCGAGAGTAGTTGCAAGCGCTGAAGCGGACAGGTTTACCACATTGTTGCCGATTAATATGGCACTGAGCATTTTTGCATTTTTTTCAAGAATTTTGTTTACGATTGCAGCGCGTTTGTTTCCGTCATCCTCCAGACCGCGCATCTTCACACGATTCACTGTTGTAAGAGCAGTTTCGGCGGAAGAGAAGAAACCTGACAGCAAAAGTAATATGATTAGAATAATAAGTTGTATGACACCCGAGGGATCCAAAAAAAGTCACTCCTTTTCAATTTATTTAATTCATAAATATACAAGATACATGGGCTGATTGTCAAGTTTCCCTGTGTTTTCGCATATCCTTTGGTAAGAGAAGGGTGATTTGGAGTTACTATTATGAAGGAACAGGGGAAGGGATTGGCCTTTGCCGTTGGGCTTTTGGCAGGATATCTGTGCACGGCGCTGTGTCTTTTGCTGCTGTCTGTACTGCAGTATAAATTTGGACTGAAGGAGGGGGCAGTCTCGGTGGGAATCAGTGCAGTCTATGTTCTGTCCACCATGGCGGCAGGCTTTCTGTGCGGGAGGAAAATCAAAAAACAGAGGTATCTCTGGGGCTGTCTGGAAGGCTGCGCCTATTTCCTGATTCTGGCCATCCTTTCCATTCTCTTTGGAAAGGAGACCGGAGCGGCAGGCCATAACGCTTTTTCGGCGTTGTTTTTGTGTGCGGCGGGCGGAATGCTCGGCGGAATGCTCAGCTGATTCTCACAAAACAGTGTATTTTGCGAAAAAGTATTTTACAAAACACAAGTTTTTTGTTATACTACCTATGTTATTAGTCCATAGTGGGCGAAACACATAAGGAGGCTATTATAATGAAGCATATTAAAACTTTAACCACAAGAAATCTTAAAGAGTCCATGAAGAAGGGCGGCTGTGGTGAGTGCCAGACTTCTTGCCAGTCTGCATGCAAGACTTCTTGTACTGTAGGCAACCAGAGCTGCGAGAAGATTAAATAAGTTATACTTCGTTAATTGAATGAGAACACTGGAGCAAGCAGCGATTTTTCGTCGCTGCTTATTCTATGTTGCAGCAGATGAATTAGTTTGAAAGGAATATAAACGGTGATACATCAGTATAAAAACAATGGCTACAACATTGTAATGGATGTCAACAGCGGCTCCATTCATGTGGTTGATGACATTGTATACGATATGATTCCGCTTGTGGAACCCCTTGTGACAGAGGGAATTAAGGATGCCGATACCATCAAGGCGGCAGTCTTAAATCTGTCCAACATTCCTTATCCTGAGTCTGAGATTACCGAAGCAGTGGATGAGGTACTTGCACTGGAGGCAGAGGGTCAGCTCTTTGCTCCCGACATTTATGAAAATTATGTCTTCGATTTCAAGAAGCGTTCTACCGTAGTCAAGGCACTTTGCCTGCATATTGCACATGACTGTAATCTGGCATGTCAGTATTGCTTCGCGGAAGAGGGCGAATATCACGGCAGACGAGCTCTGATGAGCTTTGAGGTCGGCAAGAAGGCGTTAGACTTCCTGGTTGCCAATTCCGGCAACAGAGTAAATCTGGAGGTAGACTTCTTCGGCGGTGAGCCTCTGATGAACTGGCAGGTTGTAAAGGACCTGGTAGAATACGGCAGAAGCCTTGAGGAGCCTCATAATAAGAAGTTCCGTTTTACACTTACCACCAACGGTGTCCTCTTAAATGACGACATCATGGAATTTGCCAACAAAGAGATGGCAAATGTAGTTTTAAGTATTGACGGTCGTAAGGAAATCAACGACAAGATGAGACCTTTCCGCGGCGGACAGGGAAGCTACGATATTATCGTTCCCAAGTTCCAGAAGGTTGCGGAGAGCAGAGAACAGATGAGATATTATGTGAGAGGAACCTTCACACACAACAATCTCGACTTCTCCAAGGATGTGCTTCATCTTGCAGACCTTGGCTTCAAGCAGATTTCCGTAGAGCCTGTTGTGGCTCAGCCTACCGATGATTACGCAATCAGAGAGACCGACCTTCCTCAGCTGAAGGAAGAGTACGACAATCTGGCTGTGGAGATGATTAAGCGTCGCCGCGAGGGCAATGCATTCAACTTCTTCCACTTCATGATTGATCTGGAGGGCGGTCCCTGTGTAGCAAAGCGTTTGTCAGGCTGCGGTTCGGGAACCGAGTATCTGGCAGTTACCCCTTGGGGTGATTTGTATCCCTGTCACCAGTTCGTAGGAAACGAGAAGTTCCTTATGGGTAATGTGGACGAGGGTATCACCAGAGATGACATCCGCGATGAGTTTAAGTGCTGTAATGTCTATGCAAAGGAGAAGTGCAGAAAGTGCTTCGCCAAGTTCTACTGCAGCGGCGGTTGTGCAGCAAATTCCTACAATTTCCACGGTAATATCAATGATGCCTACGACGTTGGCTGTGAACTGCAGCGCAAGCGTATCGAGTGCGCAATCATGCTGAAGGTTGCCGAGATGGAAGATGAGGAAGAGGAAAATTAATCATCAGAGCATTGTGAAGATGCTTGAAAGATACAAGATGAAAGGAAAATCATTATGAAAAAGAATAAGGCATTAGTAATTCTGCTGTGTATTCTTTTGCTGCTTGCCGGAGTGACCTACATTGATTTCTTCGGCCTGGATGCAGCCGGCACAGGTAGTGCTTCAGATATCAATCTGGGACTTGACCTTGCAGGCGGTGTCAGCATTACCTATCAGGTAGTGGGAGAGGAAGCTCCCAGCGCTACCGATATGAGCGACACTATTGCAAAGCTGCAGAAGCGTGTATTGAACTACAGCACAGAAGCGATCGTTTACCAGGAAGGTTTGGATCGTATCAACATTGAAATTCCCGGCGTAAGCGACGCTAACGCTATTCTCCAGGATCTTGGTAAGCCCGGTGCTTTGTACTTCATCAACCAGACCGATACAGAGGGCAACCAGAACTACAGCTGGACAGGTACCGGATATGTGCTGAACAAGTCCATCGATGAACTGCTTGCAGACGGTTCCATTCTGGTTCAGGGTACTGATGTAGCTGACGCGAGAGCAGCTTCTCAGAAGGACCAGTCCATGGGCAACATCGATTACATCGTTGACCTGACCATGACAGACGAAGGTAAGGACAAGTTCGCAGAGGCAACCAGAAGAGCTTATACACAGGGCCAGACACTTGCTATCTACTATGATGGCGGAATTGTCAGCGCACCCAATGTTAAGGCAATTCTGACTGACGGTAAGGCACAGATCAGCGGCCAGGGTTCCTTTGAAGAGGCTGAGAACCTTGCTTCTACCATCCGTATCGGTGGCTTGAAGCTTGAGCTGGAGGAACTCCACTCTAAGGTAGTCGGCGCACAGCTCGGTGTTGACGCAATCGAGACAAGCTTAAAGGCAGCTGTCATCGGTTTGGCTATCGTTATCGTATTCATGATTGCAGTTTACTACCTTCCCGGTGTAGCTTCCGCAATCGGACTTCTTGCATATACCGCACTGGTAGTACTGCTGTTAAATGGTTTTGCAATGACTCTGACTCTGTCAGGTATTGCAGGTATCATCCTTTCCATCGGTATGGCGGTTGACGCAAATGTTATTATTTTCGCTCGTATCAGAGAAGAGCTTGCAACCGGCAAGACCGTTCGCAACGCTATCAAGATTGGTTTCGACAAGGCTTTGTCCGCAATCATTGACGGTAACATCACCACTCTGATTGCAGCGATTGTACTGCTTGCATTGGGACCCGGATCTGTAAAGGGCTTTGCTCAGACACTTGCTCTCGGTATTGTTCTTTCCATGTTCACATCCCTGGTTATTGTAAGATATCTGCTGCTTGCATTCTATGCACTTGGACTGAAGAGCGAGAAGCTCTACGGTATCGGTAAGGAGCGCAAGGCACTTGATATTCTTGCTAAGAAGAATGCATTCTTCGTTATCTCTATTGCACTGATTATCGCAGGCTTCGTTACCATGGGTATTTACAAGGCAAATCCCGAGGTTGGCGATGCACTGAATTACAGCCTTGAGTTCAAGGGTGGTACCGCTACCACAGTAACCTTCAACGAGGCATATGACCTCCAGAAGGCAACCGATGAGGTTGTTCCTTACATCGAGAAGATTGCAGGACCTGTTCAGGTTCAGACCGTACAGGATTCCACAGAGGTTATCTTCAAGACCTCCACTCTGAATGTAGCGCAGAGAGAAGAGCTGAACGACATGTTCAAGAATCAGTTTGGCATCGAAGAGAAGATGATCAACTCTGAGACCATCAGCTCCACCATTTCTTCCGAGATGAAGAGAGATACCATTATCGCAGTTATCGTAGCAATCATCTGCATGCTGATTTACATCAGAATCAGATTTACCGACATCCGTTTCGGTATCAGCAGTATCATTGCTCTGATGCATGACGTACTGGTTGTACTGGCATTCTACGCAGTAGCAAGAGTTACCGTAAGCAACACCTTCGTTGCTTGTATGCTGACCATCGTAGGTTACTCCATCAATGCAACCATCGTTATCTTTGACCGTATCCGTGAGAATATGGCAATTATGGGCAGCAAGGACGATCTGAAGGATGTTGTTAACAGCAGTATCACTCAGACCATGTCAAGAAGTATCTTTACTTCCCTGACAACCTTCGTAATGGTTGCAGTGCTTTACATCCTGGGTGTAACAAGCATCCGTGATTTCGCACTTCCTCTTATGGTTGGTATCATCTGCGGTACTTACTCATCTATCTGCCTGGCAGGAAGCATGTGGTATGTATTCAGAACCAAGTTTACCGGTAAGAAGAATAATTAATTGACAACTCGGGCAAAGGCAGGTAGCAATACCTGCCTTTCCTTTTACGAGGTAACCTATGCTTTTTAACTCTTACATTTTTATTTTTCTGTTTCTGCCGATGGCTTTGGCAGGGTACTTCCTGCTAAACCGGTTCGGGCAGGACAAGCCGGCGAAGAGTTTCCTGATTGGCATGTCATTGTGGTTCTACGCTTACTTTGAACTGTCGTATCTGTGGATTATTCTGGCCAGCATTGTTTGGAATTACTGCATACACTTGCTGATTGTTAAAAACAGAAAATGCGCCCGCCCTGCAGAGTGGATTGGTATACTCGGCAACCTGGGCATTTTGTTTTACTTCAAGTATTTTGATTTCGTGGTGGAGAACATCAATGCCATTGCACATACCAACCTGTCTCTGCTGAAGCTTCTGTTCCCGTTGGGCATCAGTTTCTTCACCTTCCAGCAGATTGGTTTTCTGGTGGATACCGCCAGAGGAGAGCTGGAGCAAAAGAGTCCCATTGACTATGCGTTGTTCGTAGTATTCTTCCCGCAGCTGGTGGCAGGTCCCATTGTCAGCAGCGAAGAAATGCTGCCGCAGTTTGAAGCAAAAGAGAATAAACAGTTTCGGCCGGATTCCTTTTTGATGGGCATCACTTTGTTTGTATTTGGTCTGACGAAGAAGGTTTTGCTGGCTGATACAATCGGAAAAGCAGTGGACTGGGGGTATTCCTACCATACCTACCTGTATGGCATTAACGGGGGGCTGGTTATCCTGCTGTACTCCTTCCAGCTTTATTTCGATTTCAGCGGCTACTGCGACATGGCCCGCGGTATCGGAAAGATGTTCAATATTGAACTTCCGGTGAATTTCAATTCTCCCTTCCGGGCGGAGGATATCATGGATTTCTGGGACAGATGGCACATGACACTGACCAGATTCTTTACCCGCTATGTGTATATACCTTTGGGAGGCAACCGAAAGGGGACTGCCAGAACCTATTTGAATGTACTGATTGTCTTTGCACTGAGCGGACTGTGGCACGGTGCCAACTGGACCTTCATTGTCTGGGGAATTCTGCACGGTATTCTTTCCGTGCTGACAAGAATGTGTAAGAAGATTGCGAAGCCCGGCCGCGGTAAGTGGCTGCGCCAGGCATTGACCTTCCTGTTTGTAGCCTTTGCCTTCGGCATTTTCCGAGCAGATTCCCTGACACAGTTTCTGGAAATTGTAAAGAGCATCACCGATTTCAGAGGCGGAACAATCATGCTGGAGATCACCTCCATGTTTGAGACCATTGAATGGAAGGCCGCTCTTAAACTGCTGCATCTTTACAATGTGCATTATATTTCTTACCTCTACGCAGGAGTTACCGTTGTAATCGGGGCCGTTATCATCTGGCTGATGCCCAATGCGGCCGAACTGGAAAAGAACTATCTGCCGAAGTGGTTCGAGAGTAAGAGAGCAGGCTGGCTGATGGCCGGCTTGGCGATACTGGCAATCTGGTCCGTTGTATCCATGGCAGGTGTCAGCAGCTTCCTGTACTTTAATTTCTAAGCAAGAAAGGATCGGTATTTCCTTTTGAAACGAACGAGAAACCTATTAATTCTGTTTTTTGCAATTCTTCTGGCGGGGCTTACCTGCGCGGGAGGACTGGTCATCGCGGTGGATCCCTTTTTCCAGTATCATGCCCCTTTGTCCGGCGTGAATTATGTCATTGATAATCAGATGAACCAGAATCCCGGCATTGCAAAGAACTATGCCTATGACGATGTCATCATCGGATCCTCCATGACCATCAATTTTGATACGGACCTGTTCGAGAGCCTGACGGGAGAGAAAACCGTAAAATTAAGTTTAAATGCTTCCTGTCCGAAGGACTGTTCCAGAATCATGGAAATCGTGAAGAAACACAGGCCCGATACGAAACGGGTATACTGGTGTGCGGATATTCACACCTTTGCGGGTGGTGCGCAGGCAGCGGCATACGATGAATTGCCGGAGCATCTCTATGATGACAATGTGCTGAATGACTTGCCGTATCTGCTGAACAAGGAAGTGATCATACGTTATATTCTTGCTCCTCATGAAAACACGGCCATGAAGGATGCGTACATTTTCTGGAATACCACCGTGTTCTCCAGGGAGGAGGCGCTGAAGCATTACGCTTTGCCCACAGAGCAGGACGCGAAGGCGGCAGATGCTTATCTGGACAACATTGATGCGAATCTGCAGGAGTATGTTCTTCCCTATGTAGAAGGCATGCCGGATACGGAGTTTGTCTTCTTCTTCCCGCCTTACAGTACGCTGTATTGGAACACGGCGATGGCAGAGGGAAATCTGGATGCTTACCTGACGGCAGAGGAGTACCTGATTGAGAAGCTGATGGCCTATCCCAATGTAAAGGTCTACTATTTCCGGGATGAGTATGAGGTTATTACGGACTGGAACCGTTACAGCGACTATTATCACTATGACAAGGCTGTAAATGATTACATGACCGAGTGTATGGCAGGAGAGGAACGGAGACTCCTCCCTGAGACTGCTGCTGAGACAATAGAAAATTTCCGAACCTATCTGCAGGAGAACCTGCCTGTGGAGTTGGAGTAAGATAATACAAAGGGCTGCCTGCGGGCAGCTCTTTTCTTGTGCAAAAAAAGGTGGTATTACGAGGTGAAATGGAGTAAAATGTTATTAACTATGAGCACGGGTTTTCGAACATGAAAATCGGAGAAAGGCTTGGTGTTTTTCTATGAAATTACTTGATTTGGTGGATAGAATTTCCTATCAGTGTATACAGGGCACTATGGACCGGGAGGTCAGTGCCGTCGTAAATGATTCCAGAAAGGTTTGCAAGGACAGCCTGTTCATCTGCGTGCCCGGGGCGAAGTTCGACGGACATGATTTTGCTGCTGATGTAGTGAAGCAGGGGGCAACTGTACTGATCGTTTCCAAGGATGTTTCCGAGGCGGTTAAGGATATGGATGTGACGGTTCTGCTGGTGGAGAATACCAGATATGCCATGGCATTTATCTCTGCAGCCTGGTTCGGACATCCGGCGGAGAAGCTGACTGTTATCGGCATCACAGGTACCAAGGGCAAGACAACCACCACTTATCTGGTGAAGGCCATTCTGGAGGAGGCAGGTATCCCCTGCGGACTGGTTGGTACCATCGAGACGATAATCGGGGAGACAAAGATTCCCGCAAAGAATACAACACCTGAAAATTATGTACTGCAGGAGACCTTTGCAAAGATGGCAGAAGCAGGATTAAAGGCAGTGGTAATGGAGGTTTCCTCCCAGGCACTGATGCAGCACAGAACCCAGGGCTTTGAGTTTGACTACGGTATTTTTACCAATCTGGAGCCGGATCACATCGGACCCGACGAGCATGCAAGCTTTGAAGAATATATGGCCTGCAAGGGACTGCTGTTCAGGCAGTGTAAGGTAGGCATTATCAACTGTGACGATGCCCATGCGGAGGCAGTTATCCAGGGACACACCTGCGAGATTGAAACCTTCGGCATGAAGGACGGCGCAATGCTGCAGGCGAAAAATGTGGAGCTGGTGGAAGGGCCCGGAAAGCTGGGCGTAAGATTCGATGCCTGCGGACTGGTAAATCTTCCCGTGGAGGTAACCACACCCGGTGCATTCAGCGTGTATAATGCACTCTGTGCAGTGGCAATCTGCAGACACTTTCATGTCCCTGCAGAGAAGCTGCAGAAGGCACTGTTTGCTGCAAGAGTAAAGGGACGTGTGGAGAAGGTCGACATCTCCGATAAGTTCACCGTGCTGATTGATTACGCACACAATGCCATGGCACTGAACAGTCTGCTGACTACATTAAAGGAGTACAGCTCGGGCCGTCTGGTTTGCCTGTTCGGCTGCGGCGGCAATCGAAGCAGAGACCGTCGTTTCCAGATGGGAGAGGTCAGCGGAAACCTGGCGGATTTCACGATTATCACATCCGACAATCCCCGTTTTGAGGAGCCGCTGGATATTATTGCAGACATTAAGACCGGCATTTCAAAAACTGCCGGAAACTATATCGAAATCCCTGACCGCCGCGAGGCAATTGCCTATGCGATTGAAAATGCAGAAGAGGGCGATATCATCGTTCTCGCCGGCAAGGGTCACGAGGATTATCAGGAAATCAAGGGTGTGAAATACCCTATGGATGAGAGAGTCATCATCAGAGAACTTCTCGAGGGAGGACTCAGGCACATTTAGGAAGAAGGAGGGGCCATGACAGATTTATATGCCGATATCATAGTTGATATTTCACATGAAAAACTGGATAGGCCGTTCCAATACAGAATTCCCGAAGATATGCAGGAATCTCTGGAGACAGGTATGTGCGTTATGGTGCCCTTTGGCAACGGCAACAAGCTGATCAAGGGCTATGTGGTGGGAATAGGCGAAAAATGCAATTTTGACCCCGCCAGAATAAAGGATATAAGAAGCATCGTGAAGAACGGTGTGGAGGTGGAGGACAAGATGATAGCCCTGGCCGGCTGGATTCGAAAGAATTACGGCTCCACCATGATTCAGTCCTTGAAGACCGTACTGCCGGCAAAACAGTCCGTAAAACAGCTGGAGCACAAGACGGTGAAACGCCTTTTCGGCAGGGAGGAAGTGATTGCTCTGCTGGGACAGAGCCTTCGCGATAAGCGCCAGGTGGCAAAACAGAGACTGCTGCAGGAGCTGAGTGTCAGGGAGGAAATTCCTTACGAGTGGCTCACCGGAAAGCTTGGAGTTTCTCCTCAGACCATCAAGAGTCTGGAAAGGAACGGCGTCATCCGCATTGAGAGTTCCCTGTCCTTCCGCAATCCGGTCAAGGAAAAGGAGAGCAGGGAGAGTGCGAAGAATCTCTCAGAAAAGCAGCAGGCGATTGTTGACAGGGTACTGGACGAGTACACTGCCGGAACACCGGGAACCTATCTGATTCACGGCATTACCGGAAGCGGTAAGACGGAGGTATATATCCGCATTATCGAAGGCATGATACAGAAGGGAAAGCAGGCCATTGTACTGATTCCCGAGATTGCCCTGACCTACCAGACACTGATGCGGTTTTACTCCAGGTTCGGCGACAGAGTGAGCGTCATGAATTCAACGCTTTCCGCCGGTGAAAAGTACGACCAGTGTCAGAGAGCCAAGAACGGCGAAATTGATGTGATTATCGGCCCAAGATCCGCCTTGTTTACGCCCTTTCCCAATCTGGGCGTCATTGTAATCGACGAGGAGCACGAGAGCAGCTATAAGAGTGAAAGCACTCCCAAATACCATGCCAGAGAGACCGCGGAGCAGGTCGCAAGACTTCACGGCGCAAGTCTGGTGCTTGGCTCGGCAACTCCTTCCATGGAGTCCTACTACCGGGCAAAGCAGGGTGAATATACATTGTGCAGACTGACCGAACGACTGACGGGCGGGCAGCTGCCGCAGACCTATATCGTGGATTTAAGACAGGAGCTGAAGGAGGGCAATCGT
This sequence comes from Acetatifactor sp., assembly GCA_045597705.1. GTDB lineage: Bacteria > Bacillota > Clostridia > Lachnospirales > Lachnospiraceae > Acetatifactor. Next base: position 45,324 of record JAZLKR010000045.1, on the reverse strand, counting down.
TCCATTTTCAGCCGAAAACTGCAGGAGCTTCTGGCAGACAGACTTACAAAAGGCGAACAGAGTATTCTGTTCTTGAACAGACGAGGCTACGCCGGGTTTATTTCCTGCAGAGCCTGCGGACATGTCATGAAATGTCCCCACTGTGACGTTTCCCTCTCAGAGCATGATGACGGCACCTTGCATTGTCATTATTGCGGCCACGAGGAGCGAAAGCCAGAGACCTGTCCTGAGTGCGGTTCCAAGTACATCTTTGGATTCCGCGCCGGAACCCAGCAGATTGAAAAGAAGCTTCGGGAGATGTTCCCGGGTGTCCGCACTTTGCGTATGGACGGCGATACCACGAAGCAAAAGGAGAGCTATGAGCAGATTCTTTCTGCTTTTGCAAACAGGGAGGCCGATGTGCTTATCGGAACCCAGATGATTGTAAAGGGACATGATTTCCCGGGCGTAACATTAGTTGGCGTGATTGCGGCGGATATGTCGCTTTCCGCAGGGGAGTACCGCGCAGGCGAGAGAACCTTCCAGCTGCTGACGCAGGCGGTTGGGCGTGCAGGCCGCGGAACTCTTCCGGGAGAAGCGGTAATCCAGACCTATCAGCCGGAGCATTACGCAGTGGTTCGCGCGGCAGAGCAGAACTACGAGGCCTTTTACGAGAAGGAAATCACCTTCCGTGAAATGGGAGGCTATCCTCCCGCATCCCACCTGATGGCAGTGCAGATTTTCGCCAAGGACGAGCAGTCCGGCGCGGCACTGGCGGAGGACCTGGCAAAGCTTGTGAGAGAGCGTTTTCTTCCGAAACCGGAGGAAATCAGGGAACTGTTAAAGAAGGGCGAACGTCCCTTGCTGCTGCTTGGACCGGCACCTGCCTCCATCGGCAAAATCAATGATATTTATCGCTTCGTGTTCTACGCGAAGTCTGAGAGGTATGATACATTAATTCAAATTAAGGATCTGCTGGAGGAAACTGTTTCGGGACTGCAGCTGCGAAATGAAATCGTGCAGTTTGACTTTGATCCCATGAACACTCTGTAGATGAAAGGATAAGGAGAAAGAAAATGGCAATTAGAAACATTCGTGAAATCGGTGATGAGGTACTGACCAAGACCTGTAAGGAAGTCAGGGAAATGACTCCCAGAACCAAGGAACTGATTGAGGATATGCTGGAGACCATGTATGAGGCAAACGGCGTAGGTCTTGCCGCTCCTCAGGTTGGTATTCTGAAGAGAATTGTAGTAATCGACTGTACCGGAGAGGACCCTTATGTACTGATTAATCCCCGCATCGTGGAAATGAGCGGAGAGCAGACCGGTCAGGAAGGCTGCTTAAGTGTACCCGGCAAGGCAGGCGTGGTAACCAGACCCAACTATGTTAAGGCGGTTGCCCTGGATGTCAACATGAATCCCTTCGAGCTGGAGGGCACCGAGCTTCTGGCACGCGCCATCTGCCATGAGCTGGACCATCTGGACGGCCATCTCTATGTGGAGAAGGTTGAGGGCGGTCTGTTGGATGTGAACTATGACGAGGATGAGGAAATCACAGAGGATTCCTTCCCCGACATCAACGAAAAATAAGAAAGTAGAGAGAATATCTATGAAAATAGTTTTTATGGGAACCCCTGATTTCGCGGCTGAGGCATTGCGTGCACTGATTGCGGCCGGCCATGAAATCACTGCGGTTGTGACACAGCCTGACAAGCCCAAGGGCAGAAGCGGCCAGCTGCAGCCACCCCCTGTAAAGGAGTGTGCGCTGGAGCACAATATTCCCGTAATGCAGCCCAGGAGAATTAAGAATCCTGAGGCCATTGCGGAGCTTAAGACCTATGAGGCGGATGTATATGTGGTAGCGGCCTTCGGACAGATTCTCTCTCAGGAGATTCTGGACATTCCAAGATTGGGAAGCATCAACATTCATGCATCTCTGTTGCCTAAGTACAGAGGCTCTGCACCGATTCAGTATGTCATTCTGGACGGTGAGGAGAAGACCGGCGTTACCATTATGCAGATGGACGCAGGTATCGATACCGGTGATATGCTGTACAAGAAGGAAGTGAAGATTGAGGCGGAGGATACCTTTGAGACCCTCCATGACAAGCTGATGTATCTGGGCGGCGAGGCAATCGTGGAGGCTCTGCCCCTGCTGGAAGAAGGCAAGCTCGTTCCTGTGAAACAGGACAATAATCTGAGCTGTCATGCACCCATGATTCAAAAGACTATGGGCGAGATCAACTTTGCGGATTCTGCCGCAAAGATTGACAGACTGATTCGCGGCCTGAATCCCTGGCCCAGCGCATATACCTCTTACAAGGGCAAGCAGCTGAAGGTATGGAAGGCCCTTCCCGTGGAAGGTAAGCCCGGGCAGACACCCGGACAGGTCATTGCAGTGAGCAAGAACAGCGTAACCGTTGCCGCAGGCGAGGGCGCGCTGGAAATCTTAGAGCTGCAGCTGGAAGGCAAGAAGAGAATGACTGCCCATGATTTCCTGCTGGGCGTAAAGATGGAGCCCGGCGAGGTTCTCGGAAAATAAGGATTTGAAGTATGGCTGAAAATATCAGAGAAATCGTTCTGGACATGCTGGTGACCATGGAGAAGGAAAAGCAGTTCTCCAACCGGCTGATCAAGGCGGTTCTGGACAAATATGATTATCTGGAGACCAGGGACAAGGCATTTATCAAACGCGTGACGGAAGGCTGTGTCGAGAGAAGAATTGAGCTGGATTATTACCTGAATGCCTATTCTTCCGTGCCCGTGAATAAGATGAAGCCTCTGATTCGCTGTCTGATGCGCATGAGCGTATACCAGCTGCTGTTTATGGACAATGTCCCCGACAGCGCAGTGGTGAACGAGGCCTGCAAGCTGGCAATGAAGCGCAAGTTTACCAACCTGAAGGGCTTTGTAAACGGCGTGCTTCGCAATATCTCCAGAAACAAGGAAAATCTGCCGAAGCCGGATGCGGTGAAGGAACCGGTGAAATATTTCTCCGTGCGTTACTCTATGCCGGAATGGCTGGTGGAACGCTGGTTTGCACAGTATGGCAAAGAATTGACGGAACGCTTCCTGACAGGACTTCTGGCAGTTCATCCCGTGTCTGCCAGATTTGATGTGCGTCTGTCTCCGGAAGAACGAGAGGCATTGAAACAGCAGATTGCGGCGACGGGTGCGACGGTAACGGAAAGCCCCTATCTGAAGGAAGCCTTCTGCCTGGAGCATTGTGACAATATTACAGAGCTTCCAGGTTTTGCGGAAGGCAAATGGACCGTGCAGGATGTGAGCAGTGCATTGGCGGTAGAGGCTGCGAAAATCGGACCGGAAGATATCGTGCTGGATGCCTGTGCGGCACCCGGAGGAAAGAGTATCTTAGCTTCCGAGAGAGCCCTGCGTGTCATCAGCAGGGATGTGTCCGAGGAAAAGACAGAGTTGATTCGCGAGAATGCGGAACGCATGCAGGTGGACAATATTACCGTTGAAGAGTGGGACGCTACCGTGGAGGATGTCTCCAGGCGGGAGAGTGTCTCCGTGCTGTTATTGGATGTGCCTTGTTCCGGACTTGGAATACTGGGCAAAAAGCGCGACATAAAATATCATATCGAACCGGAAGGACTGAAGAGCCTGGCCGAACTGCAGAAGCAGATTGTAGACAGTACCCTTGGGTGCTTAAAACCCGGCGGAACTCTGGTGTACAGTACCTGTACCATTAACCCTGAGGAAAATGAGAAGATGGTTGCGTACCTGACGGAAGAACTCGGTATGATTCCTCTGCCTTTGGAGGGCAGAGTGCCGGAGAGACTGCTTGCGGAGAAAGCGCAGGCAGAAGACCTGCGAAAAAAGACCGGATTAACCGAAGCACAGGCAAACACCTGCATTCAGCTGTTCCCCGGCGTGATGCAGACGGACGGATTCTTCTTTGCAGTGCTTCAGAAACCTATGAAATAAGGACATAAGTGTGATATGAACAACCAGAAGGATATTAAGTCATTGACCCTTTCCGAGCTGACGGAGGAGCTTGCCTCCATCGGGGAGAAGGCTTTTCGCGCAAAGCAGATGTATGAGTGGATGCATGTGAAGCTGGCGAGAGGCTTTGAGGATATGACAAATCTCTCGAAGGCACTTCGGGAGAAATGCAGTGAATTGTATACCTACACCAGCCTGGAGGTAGTGCAGGTGCAGGAGTCCAAAATTGACGGCACCAGAAAGTACCTGTTCGGACTCTCCGACGGCAATGTGGTGGAGAGTGTCTGGATGAAATATAAGCACGGCAACAGCGTTTGTATTTCCTCTCAGGTAGGCTGCCGTATGGGCTGTAAATTCTGCGCGTCCACACTGGACGGACTGGAGAGAAACTTACTTCCCTCCGAGATGCTGGATCAGATTTATGCCATCCAGAGAGAGACCGGCGAGCGTGTTTCCAATGTCGTTGTCATGGGAACCGGCGAGCCCATGGACAATTATGACAATCTGCTGCAGTTCATTCGTATCCTTACGGACGAGAACGGCTTAAACATCAGTCAGCGAAATGTGACCGTTTCCACCTGCGGACTGGTGCCTAAAATGCGAATGCTGGCAGAGGAAAAGCTGCAGATTACGCTGGCGCTTTCCCTTCATGCAACCACAGACGAGAAGAGAAAGAAACTGATGCCTGTGGCAAACAGCTACTCCATCTCAGAACTGATGGAGGTCTGCAAGTATTACTTTGACTGCACCGGGCGCCGTATTACCTTTGAGTACAGTCTGGTGGGCGGTGTGAACGATACGGAGGAGGATGCACGGGAATTAATTGCTCTTGCAAGCCCTCTGTGCTGCCATGTGAACTTGATTCCCGTGAACCCGATTAAGGAGCGGGACTTCGTTCAAAGTGAGGCCGGACGCATTCAGGCGTTCAAAAATAAACTTGAAAAAAACAGAATAAATGTTACTATTAGAAGGGAAATGGGCAGAGATATTGACGGTGCCTGCGGACAGTTGAGACGCAAGCATACAGAGACTCTGCGGACTTTGGAGGACAACAAAACTTGATGAATTCTTATTCCGTAACCAATATCGGTAAGATGAGAAAATTGAATCAGGATTATGTATATTCCACGGAACAGCCAATCGGTAATCTTCCCAATCTTTTCCTCGTAGCAGACGGAATGGGAGGACATAATGCAGGAGACTATGCATCCAAGCTTGCGGTTTCCACCATTATCGAACAGGCTGCGGATGCGGATGAAACAGATCCTGCCAGAGTGCTTGATTTAGCCATTTCCGTTGCCAATGCAGTTGTATGGCGAAGCGCCGAGGGCTCCCCGGAATTAGCGGGAATGGGCACCACGGTGGTAGCCGCGGTTGTGGACGGCGACCATTTATATGTGGCAAATGTAGGCGACAGCAGACTGTATGTTGCAAACGATACGGAGATGAAGCAGATTACCAGAGACCACTCCTGGGTGGAGGAAATGGTAAAGCGCGGCGGTCTCGACAGAGAGGAAGCGCGCAATCATCCGGATAAAAATATTATTACCCGTGCGGTAGGCGTAGAAAGCGGTGTAAGAATTGATTTCTTCGACTATACCTTAAAAGACGGTGAGAAAATTCTCATGTGTACAGATGGACTTACTAACATGCTGAGTGATGAGCAGATCCGCGATATACTGGCGCAGGACGCAGGAGTTGCGGAGAGAGCGGAGGAATTGATCCGCAAAGCAAATGATAACGGCGGTAAGGACAATATCAGTGTAATCCTGATTGAGCCTTAAACCAGATTTCATTTCTTTAAGAATGGAGAGCATGTATGATTAAGATTGGTATGATGATAGGCAATCGGTACGAAATCATTGAGAAAATCGGTACCGGCGGCATGTCTGATGTATATAAAGCAAAATGTCATAAACTGAACCGTTTTGTGGCCATGAAGGTTCTGAAGCAGGAATTCAGCGAGAATGCAAATTTCGTTTCCAAATTCCGAATTGAGGCCCAGGCGGCAGCAGGCTTGATGCATCCCAATATTGTAAACGTTTACGATGTTGGTGAAGAAAACGGCATCTATTTTATCGTGATGGAGCTGGTTGAGGGTATCACCCTCAAGAAATATATCGAGAAGAAGGCGAGACTGGGCTACAAGGAAGCTGTCAGCATTGCCATTCAGGTTTGTATGGGTATTCAGGTTGCTCATAACAACCATATTATTCATCGTGATATCAAGCCCCAGAACATCATTATTTCCAAGGATGGTAAGGTTAAGGTAACAGACTTCGGCATTGCAAAGGCGGCTACCAGCAACACCATCACCTCCAATGTAATGGGTTCCGTACATTACACCTCCCCCGAGCAGGCGAGAGGCGGTTTCAGCGATGAGAAGAGTGATATTTATTCGATGGGTATTTCCCTGTTTGAAATGCTCACCGGCAAGGTTCCCTTTAACGGGGAGACCACGGTTGCCATTGCAATCAAACATATTCAGGAGGAGATTGCTTCTCCCAGAGAGTTTGTTCCCGAGATTCCGGTATGCGTGGAGGCAATCGTGCTGAAGTGCTGTCAGAAATCTCCTGACAGAAGATACCAAAACATGGCTGAACTGATTGCGGATTTAAAGCAGTCGCTGATGAATCCCGACCAGGATTTTGTCGTTACCAACGATCCTGATATGGACGGCGATACACGCATGATTTCCGAGAGCGAGGTCAACCAGATTAAGAAGGAGACCGCTTATCGGGAAGAATCACCCGTCAAGCCCGATACCATGCGCCTTCGCGAGGAGGTGGAGGATCCTTCCGATGAGGATGGAGACGGGGATGAATATGATTACGATCCCAGGTTTGAGAAGGTAACAACCATTCTGGCAATTGTTGCCGGTATTGTGATTATTGCAATTGTCCTGATTATCGGTATCATGTTCTTCCAGAAACTGGGAGATGGTATTTCCGAATCCAGCAGCCCGATTCAGACAGAGGAGTCCGGCCCGATTCGGACAGAGGTATCCAACGAATCTGAAAATATTACAATTGACAGAGTTACTTTACCCGATTTGAGAGGCAAGACGGTTGAAGTTGCCCGCAACACGCTTACAGAGATGGGTATTCGTTCCGAGGTGGAATATCAGGAGTCTGATTCAGTTGCAGCCGGTGAGATTATCAGCATGAATGTGACTGCAGGCTCAGATGTGGAGAAGGGAAGCACTGTCATTCTGACAGCAAGTGCTGGTCCTGAGGGCGTGCAGGTTCCCGGAGTGGTCGGCATGACCTTCGAGGAGGCAAACAGTTCCTTGATCAGCAATGGCTTCTCGGTAACCAGGCTGGAGGCATATTCAGACACCTACGATGCAGGCACTGTAGTAGCGCAGAGCCCCAGCAACACTCGCGTGGCAAAGGGTACTACAATCACCATTACCGTAAGCCTTGGTAAGGAAATTATTAAGAAACAGGTTCCTAATCTGTTGGGAATCAGCGAGATGGACGGAACATTCCTGATCATCGAACATGGTTTCCAGATTGGCAGCACCACTTATGTTTACAGCTCAGATTACGGTCAGGGCTTAATCTGCGGCCAGAGCTATGCTTTCAATACCTGGCTCGAGCAGGGAACTACCATTGATATCAAGGTCAGCCAGGGCGAAGAACCTAAGGCATCCACCTATAAGTGCAATGCAAGCATCACATCACCTGCAGATGAGGATCCTGCTTACAAGCAGGGTTCACCCGTAGACGTGAAGCTGACAACCGACGACGGAAAGGTACTGCTGGAGACAAGTGTTTCCAATTTCCCTTATTCTGCGAATTACTTCGGTCTGTCATCCGGCAGCGGTACTTTGACATTGACATACACGGTGACAACAGATCCTACAACAGATGAGGATGGAAATACTGTTCCCGGCACCTCCGAGAGCAAGACCATTACCAGAAAGGTAGAGTTTACAGCGGAGTAGTCGAATGCACGGGAAGATAATTAAAGGAATTGCGGGATTTTACTATGTTTATGGTAAATCCCGCATTTATGAATGTAAGGCAAAGGGTGTGTTCCGAAAGGATAACAGAAAGCCCTTGGTTGGAGATGACGTAGAACTGGAAGTGTTGGATGAGGAAAAGGCTCTGGGCAGTATTGTAGAGCTTCTTCCCAGAAGCAGTGAATTGATTCGCCCTGCGGTTGCGAATGTAGATCAGGCTCTCGTCATTTTTTCCATTGTCAAACCAAAACCGAATTTTAATCTGCTGGACCGCTTCCTCATTATGATGGAACAGCAGAAGGTCCCCTGCATTATCTGCTTTAACAAGCAGGACATTGACGAAGCGGGAGACGGAGTGAATTACAGAGCCATCTACGAGGCCTGCGGGTACAGAACCGTAGCAGTCAGCGCCACGGAAGGTGCAGGCATTGAGGAATTGAAAGCCCTGCTTGCGGGGAAGACTACCACAGTAGCCGGTCCCAGCGGCGTCGGTAAATCCTCCATTGTCAACTGTCTGCAGGATAATCGAATCATGGAGACAGGACAAATCAGTGTGAAAATTGAGCGTGGTAAGCATACCACCAGACATTCCGAACTGATTGCCATTGGAGAGGACACATATATTATGGACACGCCCGGATTCAGTTCGCTGGGGCTGTTCGATCTGGAGAAGGAAGAGCTTGCCTGGTATTTCCCAGAGTTTGCAGAGCACGAAAAATACTGCAAATTCGGCGGCTGTTCTCACATCACGGAGCCGGTTTGCGGCGTGAAGGATGCGGTGGAAGCAGGAGAGATATCAGCACTTCGATATGAGAATTACTGTTTGTTGTATCAGGAACTGAAGGACAGGAAAAAGTTTTAGGTATTTCAAAATTGGGGAAATCTATGAGAAAGAGAATCGCAGTATTTGCAAACGGTTGGGGAACCGAATATCTGCAGCAGGTCGGACGAGGCATTGTGAAAAAGGCCAAGGAGACGGATACCGATGTATACGCCTTCATTAATTTTTCTGCTTACTCCGATACCAGCAATGAAAACAAGGGTGAGACCGACATTTTCTTCCTGCCGAAGATGGAAGACTTTGACGGCGTTATCATGCTGACAAACTCCATTAATCTACAGTCTGAAATTGACTATCTGCAGGCAGAGATCAGCCGTGCAAAGATTCCGGCTGTCAGTCTGGAATGTCCGCTTGAAGATGCATACTTTATAGAGACCGATAATCGTTCCGGTATCACGGAGCTGACCAGACATCTGATCAAGTCTCACAATGTGGATAATATTGTTTACCTGGGCGGTTATAAAGGACATAAGGAGAATGAAGAGCGTCTGGCAGCAGTGCTGGAGACAGCCCTGGAAAACGGTGTTCGCATTCCTGAGGAAAATATCCTTTACGGTGATTGGTCATTGGATTCCTCAATCCGATGCATCGGACAGTGGATGGATACGCACGGAGAGTGTCCCGATGCGGTTATCTGCGCAAATGATCTGATGGCAATCGGTACCTGTCAGTGGTTTATGGAACATGGTTATGATGTGCCGGGAGATGTCAAGGTAACAGGCTATGATAACCTGCGTCAGGGTATGGAGAACTGGCCTGCGCTTACCTCCATCAGTCAGGAATGGGAACAGATGGGTTACGATGCAGCACAGGTTCTGCATCAGGCCCTCGAGGGAAAGGAAGTTCCCGATCATCTTCGTGTTAAGACCAAGACCGTCTACAGAGAAAGCTGCGGATGCAAGGCAGGTTACGGTAATGCAAGCTTCTCCAGAATTTATGCCGGTGCAAAAGCAGACGGACTGGTTACAGACCGTCACTTCAGACATCTCTACATGGCGGTTCGTAAGAATCATACAGAGAATGACTTCAACAGGAGCCTTTCACAGTTTTACAAAAAAGAAGGTTGGATGGAGGGCAGAGATTTCATGCTTTGCTTGCATCCCGATTACTTCTCCCTGGAGGAGAAGACGGACGCATTGAAGCGTATCGGATATCCGGAGCAGATGAATGTCATCTGTTCTCTGAACAACGGCGTAGCGGAAGAGTACCGCATGATGCCCACCAAAGAGACTATTTTCATGCATGCTGCCAACAAAACCGAAGCAGGTGTGTATCTCTTCGTGCCGATTCACAGTGAGGATCAGACATATGGATACGCAGCACTGTCCAGAGATTTTGAGATTTCGGCAGACAATATTTTGTACATCTGGACCAGACATATGAGACAGTATCTGGAGCAGGTTTATTCCAATATTCAGATTGAAGCATTGAACCAGAGACTGCAGAAGCTTTCCGTTACCGATATGCTCACCGGTGTCTATAACAGAACCGGCTGTGAGCAAATCATTTATCCTAAAATGGAGATGATTCAGGAGAGCGGCAGACAGGGCGTTATTATGCTGGCGGATTTGGACCGCCTGAAGATAATTAACGATACCTATGGACACGATTGCGGCGACAAGGCCCTGCAGATGGTTTCACAGGCGCTGCTTGAGTCACTGCCTGAGGACTATATGATTGCCAGATTCGGCGGCGACGAATTCCTGGTTGCCGGTGTGTACGACGGCGAGAATTCTCCTTCCGATATGAGCCGTAAGATTTACCAAAGACTGGACGAACTGGTTGAGCAGGAAAAATTGCCCTTTGATGTTACCGTCAGTATCGGAGGCACCATCATGAAGGTGGGTCAGACCTTCCACATTAAAGAATGCGTACAGAGGGCTGACAAGAACCTGTATGAGGTTAAGGAAAGACATCATCAGGGATTGATTTAAATCGCAATTTTCAGGAGGTTTGGGAATGAACAGCACAGCTTTGAAGGAGGCCTTAAAGAAAGGCTCTTATCATGATTTATTCCTTGATATTTATGCGGATGAAGCAAGAGTTTCCGCGCAGGCGGAGCGTTATGCAGCTGCGGTTGAGCAGTATGAGAAACTGTACGGAGAGGCTGAGGTTTCCGTTTTCAGCGCACCCGGCAGAAGCGAAATCGGCGGCAATCATACCGACCATCAGCACGGTGAAGTGCTGGCGGCTTCCATCAATCTGGATGCCATTGCGGTTGCAGAGAAGCTTGCTGAACCCGTTGTAAAGATTGTCTCCGGGGATTACCCCGAGATTACCGTAGATGTGAACAACCTTGCCTGCATCGAGGAGGAGAAGGGAACAACCCTGTCCCTCATCAAGGGCGTACTTGCAGGTGCTGCCGACCGCGGCTACAAGGTTGGCGGTTTTCGTGCTTATATCACCAGTGATGTGCTGATTGGCGCAGGACTTTCTTCCTCTGCGGCATTCGAGACATTGATTGGTGTTCTGATTTCTTATTTCTACAATGACGGCAAGCTGGATGCGGTGACCAATGCCATCATCGGACAGTATGCAGAAAATGTTTACTTCGGAAAACCCTGCGGTCTGATGGATCAGATGGCCTGCTCCGTAGGAAATCTGGTGCATATCAACTTTGCAGATTCGAAGAAGCCTGTAGTAGAGGGCGTTGTGTTCGACATGAACAGGTACGGCTACAGCCTCTGCATTACCGATACCAAGGGTTCGCATTCCGACCTGACTCCCGATTATGCGGCTGTGCCCGCTGAGATGAAGGCCGTCGCTGCCTGCTTCGGTCAGGAGGTGTTGCTTGGTATTACTATGGAGCAGCTTCTTGCGAAGGCCGGAGAGGTGCGTGAAAAGTGCGGTGACAGAGCATTGCTTCGCGCCATTCATTTCATCAATGAAAATGTTCGCGTGCAGAAGGAAGTGGCTGCCCTGAAGGAAGAGAAGATCGACTGCTTCTTAAAGACTGTGAAGGCCAGCGGAGATTCTTCCTACAAGTTCCTCCAGAATGTTTATACCAATGCTGATGTAAAGCATCAGAATGTGTCCCTGGCACTGGCTGTCAGTGAGATGGTTCTGGGCGAGGAGAACGGTGTATGCCGTGTTCACGGCGGCGGTTTTGCCGGCACCATCCAGGCCTTTGTAAAGAATGAAACGGTACCTGCCTACAGACAGGCGATGGACAACCTGTTCGGAACAGGCTCCTGCAGCGTTCTGAAGATTCGCAAGTACGGCGGTATGAAGGTAATCGAATAATTTTTAGCGAAATATTCTTTTGCCTGCCAGTGTGATTCTGATTATGAATGATGGTTTTCTTTACGCCCGGCTTTTTGCCGGGCGTTTTGTCGTTATATGATTACCAATTGCGAACTTATTTACTGCTTTTCCTTCATAAACATGGCAGATTCCGGTCGCAGTGGGAATGGAAGCATAGAGATATTCTGGACCATTCATTTCCTATGCCATTATTATACTAATGCATGGGCTAACGGCATAGGAAACGCACATTTTTCTATGTCCCCATGCCATTTTTCGGCTCGGAGGCGACGTAAAGGCATAGGAAAGGTTGGTTTCATGGTATTTCTATGCTAAATGTTCGAGGGGAAGAGTCAAAATGGCATAGTAGAGCCCTAATACTTAAGTATCCTATGCCGGCGTACATTGCAAGGGGACAAAAGAGTTGATAAACGATAAAAAAGCGCATCCGGAGATGCGCTTTTTGAATAGAAAATAGCTTTGAATAGAAAATAGCTCTGCATAAGAAAGATTCGAATCAGAACAGTTGTGTACAAGGACAATTTTGTACAAGTAATTTAGGATTCAGGCTTGCTCATGGCGATGGCTTCCGGTGTGATGGGAAGCTCTCTGTGCCATAGGCCGGTTGCGCGGTAGATGGCGTGTGCCAGAGCGGGGGCGGGAGTGTTGATAACAATCTCACCGATGGACTTCGCACCGAAGGGGCCGGTGGGCTCATAGCTTGTCTCGAATTCTACCTGCAGGTGTCCCATGTCGAGACGGGTGGGAATCTTGTACTGCATGAAGGAATTCTCTGCAATCTTGCCGGTTTTGGTGTAGGTGACATTTTCCATTAAGGTGTGGCCGATACCCTGTACAATACCGCCCTCTGCCTGAATTCTTGCCAGAGCAGGGTTGATGGGGATACCGCAGTCTACAACAGCCTTGTAATCCAGGATGGTTACCAGACCGGTGAACTTGTCCAGCTCAATCTCAACCATACCAACCATGTAAGGAGGCGGTGAAACGGGAGAGGAGTGAGTGGCTGTGGCTTCGGCTGCCTGATTGTTGTTGACCTGAGCCTTGTAGGAAATATCTTTTATGTTGACGGAGGCAGTGCCGTCTGCACGGCATACCTCGGAGCCCTTGAATACAACTTCATCAGCAGTGCAGTTCAGCATCTCGGCAGCGATGGAGCAAATGCGCTTGCGGAGATCCATACAGGCCATCTCAACGGCCTTACCGGTGATGTAGGTAGTGGAGGAAGCGTAGGAACCGGAGTCGTAAGGGGAAGAGTCGGTGTCGGCACCAAATACTGCAACCTGGTCCACGGAGCACTCCATACATTCAGCAACCATCTGAGCGAGGATGGTATCACAGCCGGTACCCATATCGGCTGCACCGATCATCAGGTTGTAGGTACCGTCATCGGAAAGCTTTACGGTAGCGGAACCGACATCCACATTGGAGATACAGGAGCCCTGCATTGCCATGGCAACGCCGGCTGCACGAACCTTGCCGTTGCCCATGTCTCTGACAGGATATTTCTCCTCCCAGTTGAAGATTTCACGGCAGCGGGCCATACATTTATCCAGAGCACAGGCGTTGGCGGTTTCACCGTAGTAAGCATCCATTACCATGCCTTCCCTGACCATGTTGCGGTCGCGGAGAACGGTAGGATCTACGCCCAGCTTGTCTGCCAGTTCATTGACTGCGGATTCTACTGCAAAGATACCCTGAGTCGCACCGTAGCCGCGGTAAGCACCTGCAGCCTGCACATTGGTGTAAACAACATCATAAGCGAAGCGGTGAGCCTCCAGAGAACCGGTGTACATGGGAATGGATTTATGTCCGGAAAGACCTACTGTAGTAGGGCCGTGCTCACCGTAAGCACCGGAGTTGGAGAGAGTATAGAGGTCAAGTGCTCTGATTTTACCTTCCTTGCTGGCACCCAGCTTTACGCGAATTTCCATCTCATGTCGGGGAGAACCTGCAATCTGAGATTCCTCACGAGTGTAGATAACCATTGCCGGACGACCGGTCTTCAGGGTGACAAATGCGGGATATACCTCGCAGACAGCTGTCTGCTTTGCACCGAAGCCGCCGCCGATTCTGGGCTTCTCTACACGAATTTTACTCTTGGGGATGCCAAGAGCGGTAGAGAGAATTCGGCGAACATGGAATACAATCTGAGTGGAGGACATAACATGAAGTCTTCCGTAGCGGTCCAGTTCAGTGTAGGTACGGAAGGTTTCCATCATGGTCTGGTTGAAGGCCTTGGTATGGTAGACATGGTCGATGATGATATCACAGTCTGCCATAACAGCGTCAACATCACCGTGAACATCCGTCTCGCTGGCAACCAGATTGCGCTTGTTGTCGCCGCCCACCGGGCAGGGAGGGAACCAGTCCTCTTCAGGATGAACAAGAATAGGGTTGTCCTTTGCGGTACGGGGGTCCAGAACAGCCTCCAGGACCTCATATTTCACTTTAATCAGTTTCATGGCCTTACATGCGGCTGCTTCGGTTTCGGCGGCGATAATGGCCACTACATCGCCTACAAAGCGCACATGACGATCGATAATCAGTCTGTCATAGGGAGAGGGCTCGGGGTAGGTCTGGCCTGCGATGGCGAAACGCTGCTTAGGCACATCCTCCCAGGTGTAAATATCTACGACACCGGGTACCTTCTTCGCAATGGCAGTGTCGATGGTATCAACGATTGCATTGGCATGAGGGCTGCGCAGAAGCTTTACCACAAGAGGGTTGTTCTGCACCAGGTCCTCGGTATAAACCGGTTTGCCCAGCAGAAGCTGCTGGGAGTCCTTTTTGCGGACCGGCTTGTTGATTGCTGTATAATTTCCGTGAGTTTTCTTTTCCATAACTTATTTCGCCTTTCTGCTGTCTAAGAAGGTGCGAATGCCTCGAAGCTGGCCCTCGTAGCCGGTACAACGGCAAAGGTTGCCTGCCAGGAAGGCACGGATTTCGTCATCTGTGGGATCCGGATTTTCACGCAGCAGTGCAATGGTGTTCATGACAAAGCCGGGATTGCAGAAGCCACACTGGTCGGCGCCCTGGTCAGCGATGAAGCCGATGAATTCCTGCGCTTCCTCCTGAAGTCCCTCCAGGGTCTGAATCTGATGTCCGTTAGCACGGAGGGTCAGCATGGAGCAGGAGAGAATGGGAGTGCCGTCCATCAGCACGGTACAGAGACCGCAGTTGGCGGTTTCACAGCCGCGTTTTACGCTGTAGCAGCCGTGGTCACGCAGAAAATCAATCAGCAGAGAGTCTGCGGCTACATCGGCGGTTATAAGCTTGTTGTTCAGGGTAAGTTTCATTTCCATCAGTCAAGTCCTCCTAATTCCAGGGCAGCTCTGGAGACCAGAACCTTTGCCAGATGCTTACGATAAGCAGCGCTGCCGCGAAGGTTGCTGCCGGTATAGATATGCTTGGACACATATTCTCCGAAGGCTTCAGCAGTCTCGGGAGTGATACCGCCTGCAAGGAGACCTTTCTTATCGGTGAGAAGCACTGCCTTGGAAGGGCGGGCACCGATACTGCAGCGAATCTCGCCGTCTACTTTGGAGAGAGCGCAGGTCAGTACCGGGAAATCGGTACGCTGTGCACGCATGGCTAGATAGGTGAAGTGACCGGGTGTCTTGCGAATGTGGAGACGGACCAGCAGGTCACGGTCATATTTCATTGTCATAAAGGCTGCCAGAGGAATGCGGCCGGCTTTGAAAAGCTCTACCTCACAGTCCATGGACAGCAGAACGGAGCAGACATCGGAGAAGCCGAAGCGTCCCCAGACGGAGCCGCCGACAGTAGCCAGATTACGGAACTGTACGCCGACGATATCGCCGACAGCCTTGGCAAAGGCACCGTCACAGTATGCGTTAAAGGCTGCATGCTGCTCCAACTGGCGCAGGGTAACCATTGCACCGATGGTAAAGCAGGTATCATCCTCCTCGATTGTATTTAACCCTAAGTCGGACAGGTCAATGGCGGTCTGGACAGTAGTACTGCTCATCTTCAGCCAAAGCATGCCGCCAAGTATTTCGTTGCCCTTTTTCTGGTTCAGCTCCCAGGCTTCTTCCAGACTCTTTGCACGGACATAATTACGAATGGTTTGCACTTATGCATCCTCCTTCAGTGTATTGAAAACAGAACATAAAAACCTAACATAAGTATAACAGTAAATCTTGCAATTGCCTAGAGAGAATGGTATACTCATCGTTGTTGTTTCAAAACTACAACGAAATCAGAAAGAGGAGATTTTGAAATGAAAAGAATTGCAGCAATATCCCTGTCAGTAGCTTTGGCTATCATGACAGCGGCATGTGGAAATACACAGGAGCCGGTAGTAGAAAGCAGTGTGACGGTAGAGAGTTCCGCAGAGTCACAGGCAGCAGAGAGCGAGACCGTACAGAGCGAAGAAAGTTCTGAAGCAGAGTCTGCTGCAGAGAGCAGTGAGGAAGCTGCTCTGTTCCCTGTTACCGTAACCGATCAGATGGGCAGAGAGGTAACCTTTGAGAAGGCACCCGAAAGAATTGTCAGCGGCTACTACATTTCCACCAGCACCCTGGTCGGACTTGGTCTGGAAGACAAGATGGTAGGCGTTGAGGCAAAGGCAGATAAGAGACCCCTTTACAAATTGGGTGCTCCCGGATTGCTGGACCTTCCCAGTGTAGGTACCCTGAAGGAATTTGATCTGGAGACTACCGTTGCACAGAATCCTGAACTGGTAGTTCTCTCTGTAAAGCAGAAGGGCAATGTGGCAGCACTTGAAGAGCTTGGCATTCCTGTTCTGGTAGTAAATCCCGAGACCAAGGAAGACTTAAACGGCATGATTATCCTGCTTGGACAGATGGCAGGCGTTCCCGAGAGAGCGGAGGAAATGATTGCCTTCGGTGAGAAGCAGGAGAAGATGATTGCAGATGCCGTTTCCGGTGAGGAAGTTCCCACTGTTTATCTGGCAGGCAATTCCGCTTTGCTCAGCACCGCTGGCAGCGCAATGTTCCAGAGCGTTATGATTGAAAAGGCCTTCGGTACCAATGTGGCAGCAGAACTGGAAGATACCTACTGGGCAGAAATCAGCTACGAGCAGTTGCTGGTTTGGAATCCTGATTATATTGTACTTGCCTCCGATGCGAGTTATACTGTAGAGGATGTATTAAACGATGAGAACCTTGCTTCCTTAACTGCAGTGCAGAACGGCAATGTTGTGAAGCTTCCCAGTGCCGCAGAGAGCTGGGACAGCCCCGTACCCGCGAGTGTGCTTGGTACTGTATGGCTGGCAAGTAGAATTCACGGCGACAAGTTCAGCGCAGAGCAGTATGAAGCAGCTGCGAAGGAGTATTATGAGACATTCTACGGTTTCACCTACAGCGAAAACTAGAATTTATTTGGCAGCCGGGGTGCTAATGCTTAGCATCCTGGCTGTTGTCAGCTTATTTGCCGGAAAATATCCCCTGACATTGCAGGGAGTGCTTTCCGGAGATGCCATGCAGATCCGTGTCTTTCAGACACTGCGTGTGCCCAGAACACTGGTTGCACTTTGCGGTGGTGTCGTGCTTGGCATTACCGGCTATGTGTATCAGACAATTTTTCACAATCCTCTGGCATCTCCCGACATTGTGGGCGTGTCTTCCGGCGCAAGTGCAGGAGCGGCCTTCGGTATTCTGTTTCTGGGAAGTGCCTGGGGTGCGATTACGGTAAGTGCCTTTGCAGGTGCGCTGGCTGCGGTCTGCCTGGCACTTTTTCTGGCGGCGCTTGACAAGGGCAGACAGAGCGGGACCATTGTCCTCTGCGGTATTGCGGTTCATGCGTTGGCGCAGACACTTTTGATGTTCTTAAAGCTGGCTGCAGACCCTGAGAAGCAGCTGGCTTCCATTGAATACTGGATTATGGGAAGCCTGAACGGTGTGACTCTGAATCGTGTGGTCTGGAATCTCCGGATGTGCGTCGGCATCGTCATATTGCTTTTTTTACTGCTGCGCCAGGTTATCATGCTTTCCAACAGAGAGGATGAGGCAAAGATGCTGGGTATGAATGTAGGAAAGGTAAGGCTGTTGATCCTGATTATTTCTACCTGCGGCGTGGCTGCGGTTATCAGTATGACCGGATTGGTCAGCTTCATTGGACTGCTTTCGCCTCATATTTCACGCAAGCTCCACGGCAATCAGCAAAGAGGTATCTTTGCGATGAGCGGTCTGGTGGGCGGTTGCCTCCTGCTCGGGGCGGATATTCTGGCAAGGTGTGTGGCACAGGCAGAACTGCCGGTGAGCATATTTACCAGTTTGCTGGGGGCTCCCTTCTTACTTTATCTGGCAATTGCCGGAAGAAAGGGGGATTAGTAATATGCTGGAGGTTAAACATTTATCTGCCGGCTACGGCAAAAAGGAAGTTTTAAAGGATATTTCTTTTTCACTGGAAGGGGGACAGCTGGTTGGACTGCTTGGTGCCAACGGCTGCGGCAAAACCACTTTGCTAAAGTCAATTTGCGGCATTTTGCCCCATAAGGGGGAGTGCTTGCTTGACGAAGCTAGATTAGAGAAACTGTCCGAAAAGGAAAAAGGACAGCTTTTGGGATATATTCCTCAGAAGAGCGGTATCTCTGTGGATATCACGCTGGAGGAGGTAGTCCTGATGGGCTTTTATGCGCGTCTTAAGCTTTTGGAACAGCCGGGGGCGGTCATGCGGCAAAAAGCATCGGAAGCACTTAAACTGGTAGGATTGGACGGCATGGAACAGTGTGGCTTCCAGACCTTAAGCGAAGGCCAGAAGCAGCTGTGTATTCTGGCAAGAACTCTGGTGACGGACAGCAGGGTATTGCTGCTGGATGAGCCGGAGAGTGCTTTGGATTTCGAACATCGCTATCAGATGATGGAATTGCTGCAGAATTGGTCTGCGGAGAAAAAGGGCCTTGCCTTAATCACTTTGCATGATCCTCAGCTTGCATTAAACTGCTGTGATAGGATAGTATTAGTTAAGGACGGTACCGTGAGCGGTATCTTACAGCCGGGTAGTGATGAACTAGTGGATATGACCGGTAAACTCAGTGAGATTTACGGAACCGTCAGCCTGCACGCGGTGAAGAAAGCGAGCGGGGAAACACAGCTTGTGATGATAAAGGAATAGGCGGATGGAAGTACGAACCAAAATCACGATGGTAGATGAAGAGGGAGAGAAGTTTTTCGGCGAGGGGCCCTACAGACTGATGCTGTTAATCGAGGAGACAGGATCTTTGAGAGCTGCAGCGCTGAAAATGGGCATGGCCTATACGAAGGCTTTGAAGATAATGAATCGCGCAGAGGAAGTGCTGGGCTATGAATTGACGGTGAAGCAGACCGGCGGTCATGCCGGCGGCGGCAGCAAATTGACGCCTCAGGGAAAGGAATGGGTAGAACGCTATGGCAAATATCGGGAAGCCTGCATCGCAGCTAACAGAAAACTGTATCTGGAATTCTTTTCGTGAGCTGGAGGCACAGTTCGGCTATCGTCATATCTTCCTGACCGGAGGAAGAGGCAGCGGGAAGAGTACGCTGTTTGAAAAATTGAAGGTCCATATTCCGAAGGCAGATGTCATTACTAGCCGGTCAGTGCCGAAAACTGCCGTATTTGCGCGGAAAAACACGGAAAGCCCGATACAAATCGGAGAATTTGACCCCACAAGTCAAAGTGTTGATAACAGGATGAAACCCTGCGGTGAGGGATTGAAAAAGGTTTGCGAGAAGATCGTACAGATGGCTGACGACAGCACAGAGTGGGCTGCAATCGATGAAATCGGATACCTGGAAACAGTTGATAAAGCCTATTGCGACGCTCTGGTTCATCTGATGGACAGAAAGCAGGTACTGGCTGTGATTCGCAAGCAGGAGCTTCCTTTTCTGATGCAGCTGGTGCAGCGAGCAGATGCTTTTGTTCTTGATTTGGATGAACCCTTTGGCAAGGCAGGCTGTGTCGTAATGGCCTCCGGTATGGGGAAGCGCTTTGGCGGAAACAAGCTGATGGCGGACTTTAACGGGAGTCCGTTGATACAGTCAGTACTCACGGTGACGGAAGATTTGTTTGAGAAAAGGGTTGTGGTGACCAGACATAAGGATGTCAGTGATTTGTGCGGAAAGGCCGGCATTCAGACGGTTTTGCATGATTATCCGCTGCGAAGTGATATGGTGAGACTGGGTATGGAGACAGAGGGCATGCAGAATTGTGAGACAGTGATGTTTATTCCTTCCGATCAGCCACTGCTTCGCAAAGAAACCGTGATGAGCCTGCTGTTGTGTGCGGCCAATGAAAAGAAATATATCTGGCGATTGACGGATGGCGCTACGAACGGTGCGCCTGTGATATTTCCTGTATGGAGCTTCGAAGAACTACTGGATTTGCCGGAGGGAAAAGGCGGCGGAGCAGTGGTAAAGAAGTATCCGTGCAAGGTGCATACCCTACAGGTACAAAGTCCGGAAGAACTGGAAGATATTGATTACAAAAAAGATTTGGACAGATTAAAAGGGCGGTCATAGTGACCGCCCTTTGTTGTGAGCAAACCTGAGTTAGTTCTTCTTTTCCTTGGGAAGAACAATGTTCAGCACGATGGCAACCAGTGCAGCGGGAACGATACCGGAACCGCCGAAGATCAGGGATACCATCTGAGGAGCTTTTGCCAGGATAGCTGAGTTGCAGCCGATACCATAGCCAAGACCTAAAGCAACGGAAACGATGCTTAAGTTTCTGGGAGTTAAGGGCTCCTTGGTAATCAGCTGAATACCGCTGACTACGATAGAAGAGAACATCATAACAGCTGCGCCGCCGAGAACTGCCTGAGGCATGATGGAAACCAGAGCACCAAGCTTAGGGATCAGGCCGCAGAGGATCAGGAAGATGGCGCCGGTAGCAAGAGCAAAGCGGTTAACTACCTTAGTCATTGATACAAGACCTACATTCTGGCTGAAGGAAGTATTGGGCAGAACACCGAAAACTGCTGCAATACTGGAACCTACACCGTCACAGATAACGCCGCCGGAGAGCTCCTTGTCGGTAGCTTCACGATCCATACCGCCCATGATAACGCCGGAGATATCGCCGACTGTTTCCACAGCGGTAACGATGAACATTACGAGAACGGGAGCGATTGCCTTCATGTCGAATACAGGCTTTACGGGAAGCAGAGCAGGAATTTCAAACCATTTAGCGTTTGCTACCTTGCTCCAGTTGAGCACCCATGCCTTGGTGTACTCTACACCGTCAGCGGTAACACCGGTTTTGGGAAGTACAAAGCCCATGATGAAGGCTGCCACATAACCGCAGATGATACCGATCAGGATGGAAGAGGAGCTTAAAATTCCCTTGTTGCAATGCTTCAGTGCCAGGATGATAACAAGAACGAAGATTGCCAGGCAAAGGTTTTCCATGGAGCCGAAATCCTTTGCATTGTTGCCGCCGCCGAAGGAGTTAACGCCTACAGCAATGAGGCTTAAGCCGATGGCAAGAACAACGGTACCGGTTACGATGGAAGGGAAGAACTTACGCAGAGGCTTTAAGAAGAAACCAAGGATTGCCTCGAAGATACCGCCGATGATGGAGGCACCCATGATGGCACCGTATGCGATTACGCCGCCGCCCATGGTAGCTGCTACGGAGTTGAAGACTCCGATGAAGCCGGAGGATGTACCCATGATGATGGGAACCTTTCCGCCGATGGGGCCTACGCTATAGAGCTGAATCAGGGTAACAATACCGGCAATCAACATTGCGTTCTGCAAGAGTGTAACCTGCAGTTCTGCAAATTCTCCGCCGGCCAGTCCACAGGCACCGGTGAGAATCAGGATGGGGGTGAGATTACCTACGAACATGGCAAGGACGTGCTGCATACCAAGGGGAATGGCCTGCTTCAAGGGCATCTTTGCTTCGAATTCGTAAGCTTTGGAGTTGAGGTCCATTTTGCTGCTCATTTTCGAATCTCTCTTTCTTTTGTTTTTGATAGCAGTAGTATAACATGCAAAACTTTGAAAAGTAAAATGATTTTACTGCAAAAATACGCAGTGATTGACTTCCCGATGCAGCGGGTATAAAATTACTTTGATAACAAAACTTTCTAGTACGGAGGATATTGATATGGCAATTCAGTCAATTGATGCGGAAGACGATCAGTTCGCATACCGCTATGATACACAGCTGTTGATTGACAGACGTGATAAGGACCTTGATGAGGATGAAATTTCCGATTATATTACAGAGCATTTTGAAGGCAACAGTCTGATTGCTGCAGGAGATGAGGACCTGATTAAAATTCATTTCCATACCAACGAGCCTTGGAAGATTCTGGAATATTGCAACACCGTTGGCGAAATCTATGATATTGTCGTAGAGGATATGATTCGTCAGGCTGACGGACTGCAGGGATAAGCAGAAAACGCAGGACAATAGCGGTGCTCGCCCAAAACTGAACAAACTTTACAAACAAGCCCTGATGTGGTAACCTATAAGTTGCTGTATTAGGGCTATTTTAATGAATTGAGTATATAGAAACGAGGTAAGTTATTATGAAGCTTGGAATCGTCGGTCTGCCCAATGTGGGCAAGTCCACATTATTTAATGCAATCACAGGTACTGCAAATGCGCAGGCAGCAAACTATCCTTTCTGTACCATCGAGCCTAACACCGGTATTGTAGCGGTGCCTGATGAGAGACTGGATAAGCTGGCTGAGTACTGGAATACCGATAAGAAGACTCCCGCAGTGGTTGAGTTCACTGATATCGCAGGTCTGGTTAAGGGTGCTTCCAAGGGCGCCGGTCTGGGAAACAAGTTCCTGGGACACATCAGAGAGTGTGATGCAATCATTCATGTGGTAAGATGCTTTGACAATGACGAAATCATGCATGTTGTTGAGGACGCTACCAAGGCTGTAGCAGTAGACCCTGCAGGCGATATGGAATGTATCGACATGGAGCTGATTTTCGCCGATCTGGATATGATTGAGAACAGGCTGGCTAAGGTTGCAAAGCTTGGCAAGAGCGGCAACAAGGATGCTAAGGAAGAGGCAGAGTTCCTGGAGCAGGTAAAGGCTCATCTGGAGGCAGGCAACAATGCGCGTACCTTCGAGTATGACGAGTCCAATGATATTTATGCAAAGGCTATGAAGGAGATGGGACTTCTTTCCGCAAAGCCTATTATTTACGCATGCAACATGGATGACGACGGCGTGATGGATCCCGAGTCTTCCGATTACTATAATACCGTTGCAAAGAAGGCAGCAAGCGAGGATGCTTCCGTACTTGCCATCTGTGCAAAGACTGAGGAAGAACTGTCTGAGCTGGATGAGGAAGAAAAGGCTATGTTCATGGAAGAACTTGGCATCAGTGAGTCCGGTCTGGACAGACTGATTAAGGCAAGCTATAAGCTGCTGGGCCTCATTTCTTACCTGACAGATGGTAAGAAGGAGTGCCGCGCATGGACCATCAAGAACGGTACCAAGGCTCCTCAGGCAGCAGGAAAGATTCACTCTGACTTCGAGAGAGGCTTCATTCGTGCGCAGGTTATCGCTTACGATGATCTCGTAGAGGCCGGCTTCGACTACCAGGCTGTTAAGGCTAAGGGAAAACAGAGAACAGAGGGTAAGGAATATGTCGTTAAAGACGGCGACATTATTGAATTCTTATTTAATGTATAATAGGGAGGAGATTTATGAACGCAGGTG
The DNA here is from genome assembly GCA_045597705.1 of Acetatifactor sp. Classification (GTDB taxonomy): domain Bacteria; phylum Bacillota; class Clostridia; order Lachnospirales; family Lachnospiraceae; genus Acetatifactor. Next base: position 21,651 of record JAZLKR010000045.1, on the reverse strand, counting down.
ATATTGCATTCCCGAATCTGGGAATCTGGCTGCATAATGTACCCCGTTCCTTCAGTGTGTTTGGATTCCAGGTTGCATTTTACGGCCTGTTCATCGGTCTGGCTGCCATGGCAGGTATCATGACGGCAGCAGCCATCGCCAAGAAAACAGGTCAGAAAGCCGATGACTATTGGGATTTCGGATTGTATGCCGTATTCTTCTCCATCATCGGAGCAAGAATCTACTATATTATTTTTTCCTGGGATGATTACAAGGACAATCTGATAGAGATGTTCAAGCTTCGTAACGGCGGACTTGCCATTTACGGAGGTGTCATCGCCGGATTCACAACCTTGTTCATCTTCTGTAAGATTAAGAAGATTAAGCCTCTGCTCATGGGCGATACCGCAATGCCTGGTCTGATTCTGGGACAGGCAATCGGCCGTTGGGGCAACTTTATGAACCGTGAGGTATTCGGTGAGTACAGCAATGGACTGTTGGCCATGCAGATTCCCATGGAAGCGGTAAGAGATAAGAGTGACATCACCGAGAACATTCTGGCGCATGTGCCGGAGGGTGCAAACTATATTCAGGTACATCCCACATTCCTCTATGAGAGCCTGTGGAACCTGTTCATCTTTGCCCTTTTGCTGATTTACAGAAAATATAAGAAGTTTGACGGTGAGCTTTGTCTCCTGTATCTGGGTGGATATGGTCTGGGAAGATTTATCATCGAGGGTATCAGAACCGATACCTTGTTCATCCCCGGTACCACACTTCCCGTGTCACAGGTTCTGGCTGCCGTAATGGTTGTGGCAGCAGTGGTTACGGACATCGTCGTAAGAGTAAAAATCAAACAGAAAAACAAGTAAAAACCTTGAAAATAAAGGAAAAATGACGCTTTGTGAAGCAATTTCACAGGGCGTCTTTTTTTGTGCCTTTCGCACAAAACGGATGTCAATATTTTGTTAAAAAATCACGGAATTAAGTTTTGAGAAAGTATTGCGTAATTGTTAAAAATCGTATAGAATCATAGTGTAAGTGGTATGGATATGGCATCAAATCCCATAAAGTGGGATGAAAAACCAAAAATCAGGTGGTTTTTGAGGCCAAATCCCGTGGCAGTGCTTCTTACAGACTGGTGGTGATTGCGATGTTTATGGGCAGATACAATCATACAATTGATCCGAAAGGCAGGTTGAGCATTCCTTCAAAGTATCGAGAGATTCTTGGTGATGAATTTGTTGTTTCAAAGGGAATGGATGGCTGCCTGTTTGTGTACGCAATTGATGATTGGAAAGTCTTTGAAGCAAAGCTTGCATCGCTGCCGCTGATTAACAAAGAAGCCCGACAGTTCGCAAGATTTTTCTTATCCGGTGCACAGTATGTGACGGTGGACAAGCAGGGTCGTATCCTGATGCCGTCAGATTTGAGAGAATTTGCAAAGCTGGAAAAGGATGTGGTTCTCGCCGGAATGGGCGGACGAATCGAAATCTGGAGCCTGGAGAACTGGGAAGGCAACAGTGAACAGGTAGATATCAATACAATCTCAGAGGGAATGATTAATCTGGGACTTACGATTTAAGGAAGAGGATATGGAATTCAATCATTATTCCGTTTTGCTTACGGAGACAATCGAACAACTTCATGTAAAGCCTGACGGAATATATGTAGACGGAACACTCGGTGGAGGCGGACATGCCTATCAGGTATGCAAGCAGCTGACCACCGGTCATTTCTACGGAATTGACCAGGATGACGCGGCAATCGCAGCGGCCGGTGAGAGACTTTCCGAGTTCGGTGACAAGGTCACAATCCTTCGAAACAACTACTGCAACATGAAAGCGGCGTTGGCGGCAGAGGGAGTGACAAAGGTAGACGGAATTGTCCTTGACTTAGGAGTTTCTTCCTATCAGCTGGATACAGAAGAGAGAGGCTTCTCCTACAGATTTGATGCTCCGTTAGATATGAGAATGGACAGGCGTCAGACACAGACAGCCAGAGACATCGTCAACAACTATTCAGAGAGCGACCTCTTCAGAATTATCAGAGACTACGGCGAAGATAAATTCGCTAAGAATATAGCAAAGCACATTGTGGCGAGAAGAGCACAGAAGCCTATCGAGACAACCTTCGAACTGAACGAGGTCATCAAGGCAGCGATTCCCGCAAAGATGAGACAGAACGGACACCCCTCCAAGCAAACCTTTCAGGCAATCCGAATTGAGTGCAACAGAGAACTGGATGTCCTGAGAAACTCCCTGGATGAGTTCATCGAACTGTTAAATCCCGGCGGAAGGCTTTGCATTATCACCTTCCACTCATTGGAAGACAGAATCGTGAAAACGATCTTTAAGAAGAATGAAAATCCTTGTGTGTGCCCGCCAAACTTCCCGGTTTGTGTGTGCGGCAATGTTTCCAAGGGTACGGTTGTTACAAAGAAAGCAATTCTTCCGAGCGAAAAGGAGCTGGAAGAGAACAGCAGATCCAAGAGCGCAAAGCTTAGAGTCTTTGAGGCAGGAGGATCCGAGTATAAGATTTAGAAGGCAGGATTTATTGAAATGGCTCAGAACAGAAATGGTAACAGACAGAGAACGGCAAGAAATACACAGGCAGGCAGAAACGCTTATGTTTATGATAATACTGCAAGAAAACTGAATACCGAGCGTCGCCAGAAGCCCGTACATTCCGTTCAGGCCAATACCGTCAGAAAAAATCGTGAAAAGGCAAAGCACATGAGCCTCGGCTATGTTGCATTCCTTGTAGTGGCTATGGCTGCTTCCGCAATTATTCTGATTAACTACATTCAGCTTCAGGCAGAACTGACCAATACCACCAGAACCGTGGCTAAGAAGGAAAGTATTCTGAACAACTTGAAAATTGCCAATGATGAGAATTATAATAGAATCGCCAGCAGCATTGATCTGGAAATGATCAAGAGCATTGCAATCGGCGAGCTGGGAATGACCTATGCGGCAGAGGGACAGATTGTTCTTTACACAAATGAGAGCAATGATTACATGCGCCAGATTTCCCAGAACAACTAGAGAGGTCTATTTTGAGCGAAGAAAGAAGAACACCGAGACGTAGAAAAGAAAAAAAGTTCACAAGTGAAATGCAGGCGAAGCTGGTAGTATTTTTCTCAATTATACTACTGGCTTTCATCGGGTTAACCGGGGTATTAATTCATTTAATTCGTAATAATGAGAGCAAATATCAGAAGCAGATTCTGTCTCAGCAGCAGTATGATTCCACTTCCATTCCATATAGAAGAGGAGACATTCTGGATTCCAAGGGCTTGAAACTGGCAACCAGTGAAAAGGTTTACAATCTGGTTATCGATGCGAAGGTTATGAACAGCACCGTAAAGGATGAGACTCCCTATCTGGAGCCCACACTTACCGCACTTGCACAGTGTTTTGACCTGGATATGACTGCAATTCGCAATCATGTTGCTACCAACAAAAATTCCGCATATTATGTGCCTCTGAAGCGCCTGACCTATGATCAGATTAAGGATTTTAAGGAAGCGCAGATTAATGACTCCAACATTAAGGGTGTCTGGTTTGAGGAGGAGTACAAGAGAAGCTATCCCAACGGCTCCATGGCAGCTGATGTTATCGGCTTTACAACAACGGACGGTATCGGAAGCTACGGTCTGGAGGAGTATTACAATGATATCCTAAGCGGTGTCAACGGTCGTGAATATGGTTATCTTAATGAGGATCTGAATCTGGAAAGAACCGTAAAGGCTGCCAGAGACGGTTACAATATTCATACCACAATCGATTCCAACATTCAGGCAATCGCTGAGAAGTATGTAAATGCGTTTATGGCAGAGCATGAAAATCTTGCATACGAGGGCGACGGTGCCGAGAATATCGGTTGTATTGTTATGGATGTTCACACCGGTGAGATTCTTGCAATGGTAAGCGCCCCCGGCTATGATCTGAACGACACCAGAAATACGGATGCGCTGATTGGCATGAAGATGGTAGAACAGGTTACCAATGCCAATGGCTATTATGAGATTAAGAAGAACGGCAAGGTCATCAATCAGGCTCTTCTGGACGAGATGACAGATGACGAGATTTACCTGAATTTGAACAATCTTTGGAAGAACTATTGTATTTCCAACACCTATGAACCCGGTTCCGTTGCGAAGCCCTTTACCGTTGCGGCAGCGCTTGAGAAGGGCACAATTGCTCCTTCTTCCACCTTCGAATGCGGCGGTGTGCTGAATGTGGGTGGCTTCGACATTAAGTGCCATAACGGTGCAGAGGGAACCATGACACTGGAGAACGCGGTTGCAAAGTCTTGCAATGTAACCATGATGAAGATTGCGGCCAGCCTTGGAAGCAATCAGTTCACCGAGTATCAGCAGATTTTCAACTTTGGTCTGAAGACAAATGTGGATCTGGCCGGTGAGGCGAGAACAGATACTCTGGTTTATAAGTCTGACTCCATGGGACCTACCGATCTGGCAACCAACAGCTTCGGTCAGAACTTTAATATTACCATGATTCAGGGAATTACAGGTTTTGTTTCTCTGATTAACGGCGGCTACTATTACGAGCCTCATCTCGTAAACAAGATTACCAATTCCAACGGTTCGGTTATCAAGAATATCGAGCCCAGAGTATTAAAGCAGACAGTATCCGAGGAGACTTCAGCATTAATCAGACAGTACTGTACCGCAGTTGTTCAGTACGGTACCGGTAAGACGGCAAGACCTGCCGGCTACATGATTGGCGGAAAGACAGGTACAGCGGAGACAATTGACCAGAATACTCACAAGAGATCCCTGTTCGAACATGTAGTTTCCTTCATGAGCTTTGCTCCCGCAGATGATCCTCAGATTGCAGTTTATGTTGTAGTAGACAGAGCAAATGCCACAAGACAGGCAGATGCAAAGTATGCAACCAGAATTGTGAGAGGTGTTTTGACGGAAACACTTCCTTATCTGCAGATTTTCATGACAGAAGAACTTTCCGACAAGGAGAAGAAGGAACTGGAGGAACTGAAGCTGGAAATTACCACTCAGTATGCTTCCCATAAGACAGAAACTCCTGTTTACAACTATGAGCCCATCATTGGACCGGACGGTGTAAATCCCAACTGGATGAGCTTCCCCATCGATCCAAACACAGGCTATCGAGTGGATCCGACCACCGGATATAAGTACGATGCGCAGGCGGGCTTCCTGGTAGAGGGTGATACGACCAATATTGGTCTGGACGAGCCCGTCAACCCGAACCTCTATACACAGCAACAGTAAATTCATAACCTCACAGTTAAGGAATATAGTGTACTAATCCTTTCTGTGAGGTTTTGTATGTTAAAAAGGTTTTTGTCCATCGGCGTGCGGAAAAAGATACTTTGCTGCGGCTTTTTAATGATATTTCTTCTGGTGGCACTGTTTATGCGCATTGTCGTGTTTGAAAGATTTGAGGCGGGGTATTATGCCGAGAAGGCGGAGGAACTGCATGAGAGGGAGCGGAGTATCAAGGCCTCCCGCGGACTGATTCTGGACCGAAACGGCAAAATCCTGGCAGACAACAAATCCGTCTGTACGGTATCTGTGATTCACAATCAGATTACCGATGAGGAGAGGGTAACTGTGGTTCTGGCGAAAGAACTGGGTCTGGATGAAGCTGCGGTGCGGAAGAAGGTAAAGAAATATACTTCCATGGAACGCATTCGGAGCAATGTGGAAAAGGAAGTGGGAGACCGCATCAGGGCGTATCATCTGGATGGAGTCAAGGTGGATGAGGATTGTGTGCGGTATTATCCCTACGGCATGCTGGCCAGCAAGGTGTTGGGGTTTGCAGGCGCGGATAATCAGGGAATTATCGGACTGGAAAGTTATTATGAGAGTGTGCTGAAGGGAAAATCCGGAATTATTTATGCGGCAACCGATGCCAGAGGTGTGGAAGTGGAACGCATTGGAGAAAGGCGTGAGGAACCGGTCCCGGGAGATGATCTGCTGACTACGCTCGATATCAATATACAAAGCTATGCCACACAGCTGGCCTCCCAGGCTATGCTTTCCAAACAGGCGGACGGTGTAATGATTCTGGTAATGAACCCCAAAAACGGAGAGATTTATGCCTGCGTAAATGTGCCGGAGTTTGATCTGAATGCTCCGTTTTCTTTGCCGGACGATGAGGAGGCCTATGGGGAGGAAAAGCAGGACCTGCTCAACAAAATGTGGCGAAATCACTGTATTAACGATACCTATGAGCCGGGTTCAACCTTCAAAATCATCACGGCTGCGGCAGGACTGGAATCGGGGGCAATTACCACGGAAACACCTTACTTCTGTTCGGGAGCAATCACCGTGGACGACCGGATCATTCACTGTCACAAACGAACCGGACACGGCGCGCAGGATTTTGTCCATTGTATGATGAATTCCTGTAATCCGGCGTTGATTACGGTGGGACTGAAGCTTGGCGTGGACAGCTACTATCAGTATTTTGAACAGTTTGGACTGCTGCAGAAGACCGGCATCGATTTGCCCGGAGAAGCACGGACCATCATGCACAGCAAGGAGAATATGGGCAATGTGGAACTGGCCACTGTAGCCTTCGGTCAGTCGTTTCAGGTGACACCGGTGCAGATGCTGACAACGGTTTCTTCTCTGATTAACGGCGGCATCCGAATCACACCGCATTTTGCCAAAGCGAAGATTGATTCCGAGGATGCCACCGTGGAAGCGTATGAATTTCCGGTGCAGGAAGGAATCCTTTCGGCAGAAACTTCGGAGACGCTGCGGATGATTTTGGAAAAGGTGGTTTCCGAGGGCTCAGGCAAGAACGGCAAGGTGGAGGGATTCTCTGTGGGTGGTAAGACGGCTACCAGTCAGACACTGCCCAGAAGCAGCCATAAATACATTGCTTCCTTTATCGGATTTGCACCGGCGGAGGATCCGGAGGTAATCGCAATTGCGATTGTAAACAATCCGCAGGGCATCTATTACGGGGGAACGGTAGCGGCGCCGATTGTGCGACAGCTTTTTGAAAATATTCTTCCGTATTTAGGAATAATGGAGTATAATAAATGATGGACTTTCTGTGTCCGCATACATTTTATGAAAGAAGGAACTTTTGAAAATGAAAGCAGGAGAAAAGTGTCTTGTAATCGGTACCGGTATCAGCGGTATCGGTTCCGCAATTCTTTTAGAACATATGGGAGCAGCAGTAACTCTGTACGACAGCAATGAACAGCTGAAGCAGGAAGACATACTGGCAAAGCTTCCCGCAGGCAGCAAGGTTGACTGTATTCTCGGAGAACTTCCCGAGGCTGTTTTGAAGGCAACGGAGACCGTTGTTTTAAGTCCCGGAGTACCGGTTGATATTCCTCTTGTGAATGCGCTCCGTGACAACGGCGCCTCCATCATCGGAGAAATTGAGCTGGGCTACAAGCTGGAGAAGGGCAGTGTGGTTGCCATCACCGGAACCAACGGTAAGACAACAACCACCACCCTGATGGGTGAGATTATGAAGGCTTTCCGCGGTGAGGAGAACACCTTCGTTGTCGGCAACATCGGAAATCCTTACACCTCCGAGTGTCTGAAGACCAATGAAAATACCATCACGGTAGGAGAAATCAGTTCCTTCCAGTTAGAGACCATAGAGGAGTTCCATCCCAAGGTTTCTGCTATTTTGAATGTTACGCCCGACCACTTAAACCGCCATCATACCATGGAGGCTTATGTGGCAGCCAAGGAAAATATCACACTGAATCAGACAAAGGATGATGTGTGTGTCCTGAATTATGAGAATGAATACACTCGTGACTTCGGTGACAGATGTCCCGCAAAGGCAGTCTTTTTCTCTTCCGCACGCGCTTTGGAGAACGGTTATTTCTTAAAGGGCGAGACCATTGTGAAGAGTGTAAACGGTGTGGAAACCGAGCTGATGAATATCCACAGGGATATGAATCTGGTTGGTACATGTAATGTTGAGAATGTTATGGCAGCGATTGCCATCGCAGAGGGCATGGGTGTTCCCATGGAGACCATTCTTGCGGTAATCAAGGGCTTCCATGCGGTAGAACACAGAATTGAGTTCGTTGAAACCAAGTTCGGCGTTGACTATTACAACGATTCCAAGGGAACCAATCCCGATGCTGCAATTCAGGGTATTAAGGCGATGAGCAAGCCTACCATTCTGATTGGCGGCGGCTATGATAAGGGCAGCGAGTATGACGAGTGGATTGAAGCCTTTGACGGCAAGGTAAAGTGGCTGGTGCTGATCGGTCAGACCAGAGAGAAGATTGCTGAGTGTGCAAGAGCTCACGGCTTTGACAAAATCAAATATGCCGACACCTATGAGGAATGTCTGAAACTTTGCACAGAGCTTGCAGAAAGCGGAGATGCCGTTCTTCTGTCCCCTGCCTGCGCAAGCTGGGGCATGTTCCCGAACTATGAGGTCAGAGGCCAGCTGTTCAAAGAATATGTAAGAGGACTGTAAGGAGCATTTATGGCAAATAGTAAGAGAAAAAGCCGAAAGAAGAGAGCGGAGGGCGAGAATTTCTTTGATTACACACTGCTTTTTGCGGTAATCTTTCTTCTTGGTTTTGGTTTGATTATGATTTATTCCGCCAGTTCCTATGAAGCGTTTCAGGACTTCGGAAATGAGGCTTATTATCTGAATAAGCAGTTGATTGCAGCGATTATCGGTCTTGTCCTGATGGCGATAGTGTCGTTTATTCCCTACCAGATTTGGGGTAAATTTGTCTATCTGGCTTACGGTGTGTCGGTGGTACTGATTTTCCTGGTTAGAACCTCGCTGGGTGTATCTTCTCACGGTGCGAGACGATGGATTAAAATTCCCGGAATCGGTCTGAATCTGCAGCCTGCGGAGGTTGCAAAGGTGGCAGTTATCCTGGCGGTAGCGGTTTTTGTCTGCAAAATCGGCAGCAAGATTCGCACATGGACAGGAATGATTATGACGGTGGCAATATCCTTTCCTCTGGCGGCAGAAATATTGCTGATTACCAGAAACATGAGCTCGGCAATCATTGTGGTTGCCATCGCCTGTGTAATGGTTTTCGTGGCAAATCCGGATTACAAACCGTTTTTGATTATCGGCGGTGTCGGTGCCGCAGCGGTTGCCGGCGTGGTTTATTACATTGTTTCTTCCGGTGTTGACGGTGGATTCCGAGGCGAAAGAATTATTGCCTGGCTGGATCCCGAGAGTCAGGCGCAGGGTGTGGGTTTCCAGACTCTGCAGGCACTTTATGCAATTGCCAGCGGCGGTGTATGGGGTAAGGGATTAGGACAGAGCATGCAGAAGCTGAGCTTCCTGCCTGAGTCACAGAACGATATGATTTTCTCCATTATCTGCGAGGAACTGGGATTGTTTGGTGCAGGCTGCGTCATCTTTATGTTTATTGTTTTGTTGTGGCGTATGATGATTATTGCCAACAATGCACAGGATTTGCTGGGAGCCATGCTGGTAACCGGCGTTATGGCACAGATCGCAGTGCAGGCGGTTCTGAATATCGCGGTAGTAACCAATACCATTCCCAACACCGGTATTTCATTGCCCTTCATCAGTTACGGCGGTTCTTCGGTAATGTTCCTGCTGGCTGAAATCGGCATCGTCTTCAGTGTGGCGAGAGGTATTCGATTAAAAGATTTATAGTACACAGTTTCACTGCCTTACATAAAATAAAGTAATCATTTTTGTAAGGCAGTGATTTTATGAATAGAATTGAGATTCACGGGAGAGTTCCTCTTCAGGGGAAGGTCAGAGTACAAGGTTCCAAGAACGCTGCACTGCCAATTCTGGCGGCATGCCTGCTGATTCCTGAAAAGACAGTGCTGAGAAATTGTCCCGGGATTTCAGATGTATCGGCAATGATAAGTCTGCTGTCCGAATTGGGAATGAGGATTCGGAGAAACGGACATACCTACACGCTGGAACCGGAGAACTGCGGTGCACCCTGCCGGATGATGAATTCCGGCGAAGTGAGGAGCATGCGTTCCTCCCTGCTTTTACTGGGCACATTGCTTGCCAAATGGGGGCGGGCGGAAATTGCTTATCCCGGTGGCTGCGTGATTGGAAGCAGACCGATTGATTTGCACCTTTATGCTCTGGAACAGCTGGGTGTTTCGTTTGAGGAGACAGAGCAGCACCTGATTGCATCGGTAAACGAACTGCACGGCGGAACAGTCCGTCTGCCGTTTGCCAGTGTAGGTGTGACGGAGAATCTGATTCTTGTATCCATGGGAGTGCAGGGAACGGTTGTTATTCAAAATGCAGCCAAAGAACCTGAGGTCGCAGCGCTGTGTCGTTTTCTGACAGCCTGTGGAGCGAATATCGATGGCATCGGAACCGGTACGCTTGTCATTCGCGGCGGAAGCAGTCTTCATGGCTGTGTGTTTCGGATTCCCGCGGACCGGATTGTGGCGGGGACTTATCTGCTTGCCTGTGTGGGAACGGGCGGCAGTGTTTTTCTGGAGGAAGCACCCTGGCGGGAAATGCAGTCGGTTCTGGAGCTGGCACAGCATTTTGGCGCAACCCTCTGCTGTACGGATGAGGGGATTTATTGTCAGGGACCGGAGGTCATTTGCCCTGTTCGGGTCAGAACGGGAGTTTATCCCGCATTTCCCACGGACCTGCAGTCTGCTGCGCTTGCCGTGGCAACGCTGGGGAGAGGACAGAGCAGAATAGAGGAAACGATTTTTGAAAACAGATTTCGGGTGACGGAAGATCTGTGCCGCATGGGGGCTGAATTGACGCAGGCCGATGCGGAAACGGTTCTCGCGGACGGTGTGGCCGGTCTGCATGGGGCGTTAGTTCGCGCCAGAGAACTGCGGGGCGGTGCTGCCCTGGTAATTGCGGGCCTGATGGCACGCGGGACGACCGTTATTACGAATTGTGAATACATTGAACGCGGGTATGAAAATATCTGCAGAGATTTCAGAGAATTGGGAGCTAGTATTACTTGTGAGTAGGAAGAAAAGAATCATACGGCTGGTGATTATTCTGGTGATTCTGACAGCAGTCATTGTCGCAGCCGTGGCTTATGTGAAAAAGACATATACAATCAATAAGGTCTATGTGGAGGGCAATATTCATTATACCCAGGACCAGATCAAAGAGATTGTCATGGAAGGTCCGCTGGGAGACAATTCCCTGTTTCTGTCCTTAAAATACCGCAACAAGGGTATACAGGACATTCCCTTTGTGGATGTCATTGATGTAGATATCGTTTCTGCTGACACCATTAAAATCAGTGTCATTGAGAAAATGCTGACCGGATATGTAAGATTCCTGGATACCTACATGTATTTCGATAAGGATGGCTATGTGGTGGAAAGCTCAAGCGAGATTACTGCAGGAGTACCGCAGGTTTCCGGACTTGAATTTGACCGTGTAGTCATCGGAGAACCTTTGCCTGTCAGAAATCCGGAGATTTTCAATGCAATTCTGACCATCACAAAGCTGATGAATAAATATCAACTGGATGCCAATAAAATTTACTTTTCCAGATCGGAGGAAGTCACACTTTATTTCGAACATGTAAAGGTTTCACTGGGACAGGATTATGCAACGCTGGAGGACAAATTAATGCGTCTTCCGGAGCTTTTGCCCAGCCTTGAGGGAAGAGAAGGAACCCTTCGCATGGAAAGCTACGATGACAAGGGAACATATACCTTTAAACCCGATTAAATTCTTTGAAATTTTATAAAGAAAACTGTTGCGAAATAAAAAAAATCATTATATGATAGTCTATATGAGTTTATTTGATTAAAAGGAGGACATACCTTTGCTTGAGATTAGAACAAATGATGCTGAGTCTGCTGCAAAAATCATCGTAGTTGGTGTAGGCGGCGCAGGCAATAATGCTGTTAATAGAATGGTAGATGAACAGATTGACGGAGTAGAGTTTATCGGTGTGAATACTGATAAGCAGGCTCTTCAGAATTGTAAGGCTCCCAAGCTGATTCAGATTGGCGAGAAGCTGACAAAGGGTCTTGGCGCAGGTGCTAAGCCTGAGGTTGGTGAGAAGGCAGCTGAAGAGAGCGCAGAGGAACTGGCAGCAGCTATCAAGGGTGCAGATATGGTATTTGTTACCTGTGGTATGGGCGGCGGAACCGGTACCGGTGCAGCTCCCGTTGTTGCAAGACTTGCTAAGGAAATGGGAATCCTTACCGTTGGTGTTGTTACCAAGCCTTTCCGCTTCGAAGCTAAGGCTCGTATGGTAAATGCTCTGAACGGTATTGATCATATTAAAGAGAATGTTGATACTTTGATTGTTATCCCTAATGACAAGCTTCTTGAGATTGTTGACAGACGCACTACAATGCCCGAGGCATTGAAGAAGGCTGACGAGGTTCTCCAGCAGGCAGTTCAGGGAATCACAGACCTGATCAATGTTCCCGCAGTAATTAACCTTGACTTCGCTGATGTTCAGACCGTTATGAAGGACAAGGGCATCGCTCACATCGGTATCGGTGAAGGTAAGGGCGATGACAAGGCTCTCGAGGCAGTTAAGATGGCAGTTGAGTCTCCTCTGCTTGAGACAACCATTACCGGAGCTTCTCATGTTATCATCAATGTATCCGGTGATATCACTCTTGCTGATGCAAGTGATGCTGCAGGTTATGTTCAGGGCCTGACCGGTGATGAAGTAAACATCATCTTCGGTGCTATGTATGATGCAAGCAAGTCCGATAGCTGTACCGTAACCGTTATTGCTACCGGCATTGTAGATATGAACAATCCTGTTCCCGTTCAAACTGCAAAGCAGATTGCAGTTCCCGGCGGATTCAGACAGCCTATGGTAACACCCGGACCTATGAAGGGTTACGCAGCTCCTACTGCAAGTGCACAGCCTACAGTACCTCAGCCTACCGTAAGACCTATCCAGAAGCCCGTAGATATCAGAAGTTCTGTAGAAGAGAAGTCACTCACCATTCCTTCTTTCCTTCAGAGAAAGTAATTTCACAACAGTACATCAGGCGCAGCCGAATCGGCTGCGCTTTTTTTGTTGAAAATTATTGCTGCGATGCAACCAGAATTTGACATAAATCCGGCAAAGCACTGCCCTATAATAACAGAGGAAGAGGAGAGGCAATGCAATATGAAGTCTATGCGGATTTATTGTTTCTGCAGTATTTTGGTTTGAATATGATGCTGTTAGGATGCCTGAACCGGCGTTTTTCCCACACTGCCACATGGGGAAGATTGCTGTTCGCTGCGGGAGCAGGGGCGCTTTGCACCACCCTTGACGCACTGCAGATAGTGCCGTTCCTTTTGTCGAAAACAATTTCCTTGGTGGGAACTCTATGCATGTTTGAGGTATCCTTCCCGGGAGCTTGCCGAGATTCTTTTTCGCGTTTTGCAAAAGAGGCACTCGTCTGGTCATTTTATCTCGGCGGGGGATTTCTGGCGATACGGCAAGTGTGTTTGTGGTTGAAAATTCCGCGGGGGATGTTGTGTGTCGGTATGCTGCCGGTGGGGATAGGCTTGCTGTTGGCGGCACCGGTCACGGGAAGCAGGAAAAACAGTTATCCTGTTATTTTAAAGCATCAGGGGAGAAGCGTAGAGACCATCGGCTTTGTGGATACCGGAAATACGCTGACAGAACCAATCAGCGGAAAACCGGTAATCATTTTGGATGCGGGATTGATGGAGCAGCTGCTGCAGGGAACTGAGGCTGGTTTTCGGGTAATCCCATATCACAGCATCGGCAAGGAGCACGGCTTGTTGAAGGGCTATTGCATTGAGGAACTTCGAATCAGTGTTGATGGGGGGACGAAAAAAGTGCCGCAGGTGTATGCGGCGGCAGCACCGGAGGGAATCAGCCTTCCCGGGAAGTACAAAGGAGAAAAGGCAGACGGCAAAGAAAAGATTGGTCTTTTGCTGCAGCCTCGTATCTTACAATAAGGTCTTTACATAGGACCGGATTCCCAGAAGAAAGGCTTGGTTAAAGGTATGATATTTAAGGTGGCAATACCCGGCAGAATGCAGATTCGGGTATTTCGTAAAAACAGAGCATTGCTTCCCCAAAAGGGAGAGATTCATTATATTGGGGGAGCGGAAATATTGCCGCCTCCACTGGAAGGAGAGCGGGAACGCAAAGCCATTGAAGAGCTGGGCACAGAAGAGGACGGCGAGGCACGGGCGCTGTTGATTGAACACAACCTGCGGTTGGTTGTGTATATTGCAAAAAGGTTTGATAATACAGGAGTGGGAGTGGAGGATCTGATTTCCATCGGAACAATCGGACTGATTAAGTCCATTAATACTTATAACCCGGAGCGTAATATTAAGCTTGCCACCTATGCCTCCAGATGTATTGAAAATGAAATTCTGATGTATTTGCGCCGAAACAACAGAACCAGACAGGAGGTCTCATTGGATGAACCTCTGAATGTGGACTGGGACGGCAATGAACTGCTGTTGTCGGATATTCTGGGCACGGATGAGGATGTCATTTACCGTGATATGGAGGACGAGGCGGAACGAAAGGTTTTGCGGGCAGCGGTGAGCAAACTTTCCGAGCGTGAAAAACTGATTATAGGGCTTCGGTTCGGGCTGAATACGGAGGACGGCAAGGAGATGACGCAAAAGGAAGTGGCACTGCTGTTAGGAATATCACAGTCTTATATTTCAAGGCTGGAGAAGAAAATTATGCGCCAGTTAAAAAAAGAGGTCAGCAGTCATATTTGACTTGTGCCGTGATGGTCGATGTTATATACTGTGAAGAGAAAAGAGGTTTGGCTATGATTCGATATGAAGATATTTTGTCTATGGAATATTTGAAGAAAACAGAGTACACGGGCTGCAATCAGGGCATGCGCTATCGTTTGGAAGGCGTGAAGGGTCCTGATGACAAGAAGCTTCTGCGCTGTACCATCTGGCCGGATCTTTTCAATTTCTTTGTGACTCCCGAGGAGGAGAAGGAGTCCTGTGACTTCAGCTTCGACTCAGACGGTGTTCATGATGCGGTAGACTGGATGAACAACAAACTGTTCGAACAGAAGGACAGATGGGACAACGCCGGAAGAAATTGGGACAGTTACAAATAGAGAGGACCCTTTCATGCTTCACTATATATACAAGGATATTGCGTCTGTAGCACAGTATCTCACCATCGGCATGGCAATTGGTATTCCGGTTGCCGCTGTTTTTGTCGGCCTGATAAACAGCAGAAGGAAGCGAAGAGGAGAAGAAAAACTTCGGGTTATTTCTTTTTTCTGCTTCTGGATTTATCTGATGTTTATGCTGGTACTGACACTGTTCTCGAGAGAGGGCGGCAGCCCGGAAAAGATTGATCTGGTGCTGTTCTCCACGCTGAACATCAATACCAGAAATACAGCCTATGTGGCTGAAAATATTCTCTTGTTCGTTCCCTATGCTTATCTGGGGGGATGGAATTTTAAGGGGATGCGGAAGTTCATTTCCTGCACATTGATTGGTCTGTGTACCAGTCTTTTTATTGAAACAACCCAGTTGTTTACCGGCAGGGGAGTATTTCAGGTGGATGATATCTGGACCAATACATTGGGAATGCTGTTGGGCTGTATCTTGTATCGGATTTTTGCCGCTCATGGACGCAAAATAAAGCAGCGTCAGTCAGTTAAATAATTACGCATTACGCGGAGAGCACTTTTTTCAAGTCTTGAAACCTGGGCCTGAGAAATGCCGATGGAACCGGCGACCTCCATTTGTGTTTTGCCTTCAAAGAACCTCAGAGAAATGATTTCTTTTTCTCTGGGGTTTAATTTTTGGATTGCTTCCCGCAGGGAGAATTGTTCCACCCAGTTTTCCTCCTGCTCTTTTTTGTCGCTGATCTGGTCCATGACATAGAGAGTATCGCCGCCGTCTGTGAACACCGGCTCATACAGACTCATGGGACTCTGGATGGCATCCAGTGCATAGACGATATCTTCCTTGGGAATGCCGATTGCTTCCGAGATTTCTTCTACGGAAGGGTCACGGGATAATTGCCGCGTAAGAGCTTCCTTGGCATAAATGGCCTTGTATGCAGTATCCTTCAGTGATCTGGAAACCCTCAGGCTGCTGTTGTCTCTCAGAAATCGACGGATTTCTCCGATAATCATGGGGACGGCGTAGGTAGAAAATTTGACATGCAGCGTAGTATCGAAATTGTCGATGGCTTTAATCAGCCCGATGCAGCCAATCTGGAAGAGGTCGTCCACATTTTCATTGGAGGAAGAGAATCGTTTGATAATGCTTAAGACCAGACGCAGATTTCCTTCAATGATGACTTCTCGGGCATCGGTATCCCCTTCGGCAAGATGGCAGAACAGAATTTCCTTTTCCTCCGATGTCAGTAAGGGGAGTTTTGAGGTGTTGACACCGCAGATTTCCACTTTTCCTATCATAGTAAGAACCTCGCTTCCTTTTCTCTGATGCAATCAGTATTGACCGAAGGAAAGCAAATATACTTGTCTGGGACAAGTTTTGAAAGAATTGTTTTCTTCATACTATAAGAAAAAGAGGTGGAGAATGCTTATGCTGTTTTCTGACCTTCGCTGCAAGGATGTCATTAATATCAGAGATTGCAAAAAGCTGGGTAAGGTGTGTGACCTGGAGCTGGACCCCTGCACGGGGTGTATCTGTAAAATCTATGTGCCGGGCTGCAGCAAATGGTTTGGCTTCTGGAATTGTGAATCCAATATGGCGATTGCCTTTCAGGATATCAGACAAATCGGGCCGGATATTGTGCTGGTTGACATTCACTGTTAATCATGCTAAATTGTATACAAATTAGAGCGTATTTTTGCTCGATTTCAGAAGAAAGGAAACAACTCCTATGAAATGTCCTTTTTGTAATCATGCAGATACCAGAGTAATCGATTCCAGACCCGCAGAGGATAATAATTCCATTCGCCGCCGTCGTGTGTGCGATGAGTGCGGTAAGAGATTTACCACCTATGAGAAGGTTGAAACAATTCCCTTGATTATCATCAAGAAGGACAACAATCGTGAGACCTACGATCGATCCAAGATTGAGGGCGGTGTACTTCGTGCCTGCCATAAGAGACCCGTCAGTGCCAAGCAGATTACCGATCTGGTTGATGAAATCGAGAATGAAATCACCAACCGTGAAGAGAAGGAAATTGAGAGCCAGGTAATCGGTGAACTTCTGATGGAGAAGCTTAAGGATCTGGATCCGGTTGCCTATGTTCGTTTTGCATCCGTGTATCGTGAATTTAAGGATGTTAATACTTTCATGGATGAGCTGAAGAAGATGTTAAAGTAAGAAACATAGTGTGTATCATAAAACCATTTTCCCTTGCGGAAAATGGTTTTTATTTTTCTGTTGACATCCCTGTGCGGGAATGATATATTCTACTTGAAAGCAATTCCTAGTAAAAAGGTATGAAATAATAGGAGGTCAGATATGATCTATTTGGATAATGCGGCAACCACAAAGCCCGCAGAGGAAGTTATCGAAGCAATGCTTCCTTTTTTGAGAGAGAATTACGGCAACGCCAGCGCCATTTATTCCCTGGGCAGTGCAGCCAAGAAGGAAGTAAATCAGGCGAAGCGTACTATCGCTGAGGCCCTTGGTGCTAAGCCTGAGGAGATTTATTTTACCAACGGCGGAACAGAGTCTGACAACTGGGCTCTGAAGGCAACTGCAGAGGCTTATGAGCAGAAGGGTAAGCACATTATTACCACCAAGATTGAGCATCACGCCATCCTGCACACTGCAGAGTATCTGGAAAAGCGCGGTTTTGAGATTACCTATCTGGAGGTAGACAGGGACGGTCTGGTAGACCCTGCGGCAGTAGAGGCAGCCATCAGACCTGATACCATCCTGATCAGTGTGATGTTTGCAAACAATGAAATCGGTACCATTGAGCCTATCGCGGAAATCGGTGCCATTGCAAAGAAGCACGGCGTTATTTTCCACACCGATGCGGTACAGGCCTACGGACAGGTTCCCATCAATGTGGATGAAATGAATATTGATATGCTCAGTGCCAGCGGCCACAAGGTAAACGGACCTAAGGGCATCGGCTTCCTTTACATCAGAAGCGGTTTGAAGTTAAAGTCCTTCATCCACGGCGGTGCTCAGGAGAGAAACAGAAGAGCGGGTACCGAGAATGTTCCGGGTATTGCAGGCCTGGAGGCAGCTACCAGGAGAGCACTTCGAATCATGGAGGAAAAGACAGCAAAGGAGCTGGAGCTTCGTGATTATCTGATTGGAAGAATTGAAAACGAGATTCCTTATTGTTGGCTGAATGGTCATCGCACCAAGAGACTTCCCGGCAATGTGAATTTTTCCTTCCGGTTTATCGAGGGTGAGTCTGTATTGATTATGTTGGATATGAAGGGCATCTGCGGTTCCAGCGGCTCCGCATGTACCTCCGGTTCTCTGGACCCTTCCCATGTAATGCTGGCAATCGGTCTGAAGCATGAGGAGGCACACGGTTCCTTGAGACTGACTCTGAATGAGGAGAATACCAGGGAAGAAATGGATACCGTTGTAGAGGCTTTGAAGGAGATTGTGAATAAGCTTCGCAGCATGTCACCTCTGTATGAGGATTTTTGCAAGAAGAATGGAGCAAGATAAATATGTACAGTGAAAAAGTAATGGACCATTTTCAGAATCCCAGAAATATGGGAGAGATAGAGAATCCCAGCGGCGTAGGTACCGTGGGAAATGCAAAGTGCGGCGATATTATGAGAATGTTTCTGGATATCGACGAGAACGGCGTTATTCAGGATGTTAAGTTTAAGACCTTCGGCTGCGGCGCGGCTGTGGCAACCAGTTCCATGGCAACCGAGCTGGTAAAGGGCAAGACCATTCAGGAGGCAATGGAAGTAACCAACAAGGCGGTTATGGAAGCTCTGGACGGACTTCCTCCCGTAAAGGTACATTGCTCCTTACTTGCCGAGGAGGCTATTCATGCAGCTCTCTGGGATTATGCGGAGAAGAATGGTATTCAGATAGAAGGTCTGAAGAAGCCCAAGAGTGACATTCACGAGGGTGAAGAAGAGGAAGAGGAATATTAATAGTTTGACAGGAAAGGCTGCTTTGGGCAGCCTTTTGTTGTGTTTGGAGGCAAGATACCGTATAATAAGTTTTAGTTGTGGAAAGAAACTGTGTCATGCAGTTTTGAAAGGACTGAAGGATGAAGAAAAAAGTAGTAGTGGGAATGTCCGGCGGAGTGGATTCCTCTGTGGCAGCCTATCTTTTGAAGGAACAGGGCTATGATGTCATCGGTGTGACCATGCAGATCTGGCAGGATGAGGCGGAGGAACAGAAATCCTCAAACGGCGGCTGCTGCGGATTGTCTGCCGTGGATGACGCCAGACGAGTGGCAGAGGTTCTGGATATTCCTTATTATGTAATGAATTTCAGAAGAGAGTTCAAGGCACAGGTCATGGACTATTTTGTGGAGGAGTACCTTCGCGGCAGAACTCCCAACCCCTGTATCGCCTGCAACCGTTATGTGAAGTGGGAATCACTTTTGCAGAGAAGTCTGGAAATCGGTGCGGATTACATTGCGACCGGTCACTATGCCAGAATCGACAGACTGCCGAACGGACGCTTTGCCATCCGCAATTCCGTGACGGCGGCGAAGGACCAGACCTATGCGCTGTATAATCTCACCCAGGACCAGCTCTCCAAGACGCTGATGCCGGTAGGTGCTTACACCAAGGAACAGATTCGCGAGCTGGCGGGAGAACTGAATTTACCCGTGGCGCACAAGCCCGACAGCCAGGATATCTGCTTTGTGCCGGACAATGATTATGCGGGCTTTATAGAGCGGGAATCCGGAAGAAAGGTGCCAGGCCCCGGTAATTTCGTGGACAAAGAAGGAAAGATTCTTGGCAGACACAAGGGAATCACTCATTATACCATCGGCCAGAGAAGAGGCCTGGACCTGCCCATGGGAGAGAGAGTATTTGTAACGGGGATCAGACCGGAAACCAACGAAGTGGTTGTAGGTAAGAATGAAGATATTATGGTGACGGAGGTGTACTGTGACAGAGTGAATTTCATGTCCGTTGCAGATATTGAAGGACCCGTAAGAGTGAAGGCGAAGATTCGCTACAATCACGGCGGAGAGTACTGCATTCTGGAGAAGCAGGAGAACGGCATTGTCAAGTGTACCTTTGAGAAGCCCGTGAGAGCGGCGACACCCGGCCAGGCGGCAGTGTTTTACGACGGCGAATATGTGGTCGGCGGCGGAACCATCCGATAAAATGTGTGAAAAAAGACACCCGATCGGGTGTCTTTTATTGTTTACAGTTTGATGAATTCTGGGCTTCTCTTTTCGAAGACTGTGTAGTACTTAAAGCCGCAGGTTTTCAGTACCTCGCAGGCGCGGTCGAAGGCGGAACCGATGTTGGCGACATTGTGAGAGTCGCTGCCGACGGTGATGATTTCACCGCCCATTTCGCGGTAGCGTTTGATGACATCCATGCAGGGATGGAAATCACGCATGCCCTTTACGATGCCTCCGGTATTGATTTCGATACCCTTGCCCTTGTCGAGAAGGACTTCCAGGATTGCCTCGAAGATGTCAGCATATTTTTCATAGGAATAGTTGACATCCTTATTGGGACCGTAGCGAACCACATAATCAAGATGACCGTAGACATCGAAGTTGGAGAACTTCTTTGCATTGGTCAGGATGGATTCAAAGTATTCGCGGTAAGCAGCTTCCTCGGAACGACCCTCGTAAAAAGCGGGCCAGTAGGGATCCTTCTGATTACAGATATGAGAGGAGCCGATGATGAAATCGAACTCATAGGATTTGGCATAGACGGAATTCTCACGCATGAGATGCGGCTGTAAGCCCAGCTCAATGCCGAAGAGAAGACGGATCTTATCCTGATATTTTTCTTTTAAGGTAGCAAGCTCATAGAGGTAGGAGTCTGTGTTCACAATGAATTTGGCGCCGGGCTCGTCGGGAGCATCCGGGTAATCCAAATCCATATGCTCGGTAAAGCACATGGTGTGCAGACCCATTTCAATTCCTCTTAAAATCATATCTTCCATGGGAGTCTTGGAGTCTCCGGAATTGGAAGAGTGCAGATGACAATCTGATAAAATCGGCATGGTTTTCTCCTTTATAGATATTGTTCTGGGAGTAGTATAGCATAAATAAAGGGAAAAAGATATTTTCTGCCGGAAAAGATAATTATTTTTCAATTTCATCTTGAATTATTCGGTGAAATTTTGTAAAATGATTGCTGAAATAGTTATGACTATGGACAAGCCATGCCCGTAAGTCAGATTATAATATTTTATATTTTAGGAGGAAACTAAAATGGCAGTTAAAGTTGCGATTAATGGTTTTGGTCGTATTGGACGTCTGGCATTCAGACAGATGTTTGCCGCAGAAGGATATGAGGTTGTTGCAACCAACGATCTGACAAAGCCTTCTATGCTTGCTCAGCTTTTGAAGTATGACCCCGCTCAGGGCGGATATTGTGGAAAGATCGGCGAAGGCCTTCACACTGTTGAGGCTGACGACGAGGCTGGTACCATCACTGTAGATGGTAAGACCCTTAAGATTTACGCTATGGCTAAGGCTAGGGAGCTTCCTTGGGGCGAGATCGGTGTAGACGTTGTTCTTGAGTGTACCGGTTTCTACTGCTCAAAAGAGAAGTCTATGGCTCACATCGAGGCTGGTGCTAAGAAGGTAGTTATCTCTGC
>JAZLKR010000044.1:0-41535 GCA_045597705.1 Acetatifactor sp. | reverse complement strand
TTTGCATGTGCCAATGCGGAGAAGATTCTGCCTGCAGTACCTCTTGCATTCTTCATGCCGCGTCCTACAACTGCAATCAGAGCAAGATCGGACTCGATTTCAATGGAATCGGGCTCAGCAAGTCTGTGGATGCCTGCTACTACCTGCTGCTCCTTGTGCATGAACTCATCCTGATGTACGAAAACAGTCATGGTATCGATACCGGAGGGAACATGCTCGAAGGAAATACCGTTCTCCTCGAATGCCTGAAGAACCTTACGGCCGAAACCGATTTCTGAGTTCATCATATCCTTCTCAATATTGATGGAGCAGAAGCCCTTCTTACCTGCAATACCGGTGATGGTGTACTTTGACTTCTGGCAGGTGCTGCCTACAATCCAGGTACCGTTATCCTCGGGCTTATTGGTGTTCTTGATGTTGATGGGAATACCCTGCTGACGAACGGGGAAAATAGCATCCTCATGAAGTACGGTTGCGCCCATGTATGCCAGCTCACGAAGTTCCTTGTAGGTGATTACTTCGATGGGTTCGGGATTGTCAATGATTCTGGGGTCTGCTGTCAGCACGCCTGAAACATCGGTCCAGTTCTCGTATACATCTACTCTTGCAGCCTTTGCAACGATGGAACCGGTTACATCGGACCCGCCTCTGGAGAAGGTCTTGATGCGGCCGTCAGCGTATGCGCCGAAGAAGCCTGGAACAACAGCCTTGGGGCAGTCAGCCAGCTTAGCGGAAAGAATCGCATCAGTCTTGTCTGCGTCAAAACTTCCGTTCTCATCAAAGAAAATAACGGTTGCGGGATCGATGAACTCGTAACCCAGATAATTTGCCATAACGATACCGTTCAGATACTCACCTCTGGATGCAGCATAGTCCTTACCTGCCTTCTCCTTGAAGTTCTTTGCTACAAGCTTGAATTCCTCTTCCAGGCTTAAATCAAGCTTCAGGCCATCGATGATTTCCTGATATCTTGCCTTGATGTCGTCCATAGCCTTCTTGAAATCCTTGCCTTCTTCTGCCAATGCGTAACATGCATACAGCATATCTGTTACCTTGGTATCTTCCTTAAATCTCTTTCCGGGAGCGGAAGGAACAACATACACTCTTGCAGCATCTGCCTTGACGATGTTGCCAACCTTTACAAACTGCTCTGCGCTCGCCAGGGAGCTGCCACCGAATTTAACTACTTTCTTTGCCATTTTTCTAATTCCTCACCTTTATATTTTAGGGCGATGCCCTTTTATTCCTGTTTAAAATTAAGCCAGACGAATCTTGTTGAGCAGGTTCTCGCCGAGAGCTGCTGCCTTTGCTTCAAATTCCTTCTCGGTCATCACTGCAGTGACGTAACCGCAATCTTCGCTTCTGCCTGCTTCAACGAACTTTCCGCCGGGGAATGCTGCTGCCAGATCAGCCTTTGCGGAAGCTGCTGCTCTCACAAAGAATGCCTTCTTTGTATCTGCTACATCTGCAAGCTGTGCCTCTTCCTTGTCCCAGATACATACGATGGAGGTTCTGCCTGCATGACGTGCGCACTCAATAACATCGGATACTACAGCACTTGCGGTGGGAAGCTTTCCTGCGCCGCGGCCGTAGAACATTACATCGCCAACCATGTTGCCGGTAACGAATACGCCGTTGAATACATCGTTAACTGCTGCAAGTGCGTGCTCCTTGGAAAGCATGGTAGGTGCTACCATTGCAAGTACCTTGCCGTCATCCAGTGCCTCACTGGTTGCAAGAAGCTTAATGGTCATATCAGCTGCCTTCGCATACTCGAAATCAGCTGCTGTAATCTTGGTGATACCTTCTGTGAAAATCTTGTCGGAATCCACATTCTTAGCTGTCATCAGGGAAGAAAGAATTGCAATCTTTCTGCAGGTGTCGTGGCCTTCCACGTCAGCCTCGGGATTTCTCTCGGCATAGCCCAGCTCCTGTGCCTGCTTCAGGGTTTCGCCGTAATCAGCGCCTTCCTTCTCCATCTTGGAAAGAATGTAGTTGGTAGTACCGTTGAGGATTGCGGAAATCTTTACAATCTTCTCGGGAGTAAATGCCTTGTTCAGGGGAGGAATGATGGGAATACCGCCGCCTACGCTTGCTTCAAACATATAGCTGCAGTTATTGTTCTTTGCAATCTCCAGAAGCTCTGCGCCATACTTTGCAACCAACTCCTTGTTGGAGGTACATACGGACTTACCTGCCTCAAGAGCAGCCTTGGTGAACTTGTAAGCTGCACCGATACCGCCCATAACCTCACAAACAATCTTTACTTCGGAATCGTTGATAATATCGTCCACATTGTGAGTTACGAGATGTTCATAAGGATCTCCGGGGAAATCGCGAAGATCGAGGATGTAAGATACATGCATCTCCTCTCCTGCCTTCAGGCTAACCTCAGCATTATTACTCTCGATGACTTCTACAACACCGCTTCCTACGGTACCGTATCCAAGAACTGCTACTTTAATCATAACTATCTATTACCTTTCTATACTATTGGTTACTTATTCACGGGCAAGAATCTTTACATGATGAACGCCCTTTTGCTGTTCCAGCTGCATCAGCATGTTGTTGATGTCTCCGGTGCTCTGGAGAATCTGAATGCTTAAGCTTAAGGATGCAATTCCGCTGATGGGAATACTCTGGTGGATGGTCAGGATGTTTGCTCCGTATGAAGCAATAATCTTAAGCACATCCGAGAGAAGTCCCGGCTCGTCATCCATCTGGAAGGTAAGGGTCACTGTGGTTCCCTGGGAATTGTCGTGGAACTCAAAGATATCATCTTTATACTTATAAAAAGAACTGCGGCTGATGCCGACAGCATCAACCGCGTCCTGAATGGTCATTACCTTCTCCGATTCAATCAGCCTCTTTGCTTCGACAACCCGCAGCAGCACATCGGGCACTGCCTTCTGTGTAACTACATAATATTTTGCGGATTCACTCATTGCTTTATTCTCTTTGTTTTCTGTGGAAAGACACTTGTTTGTCTACGAAAGATATTCTAGCACAGTGAAATTGTGTATGGCAACCCCTATTTGTATGATATTTTCATAATTATTTCATCTTTTTTGTCTATTTCGCACAACAAATTTAGTCGGTCCGGAAAACAGGCAAAAGAAAAGGCTGTTTCTGCGCTTTTCACGCAAAAACAGCCTGTCACTTATGTGTCTGAAATTAGATCAAAGGATACTTGTCGGTCAGAGTCTGAACGATTGCTCTTGCAGCGGGAATGCCTGCTTCTCCGTCCTTGATTACTACGGCAATTGCCTCTGCAATCTTGTCCATATCCTCTGTGTTCATACCTCTTGAGGTAACGGCGGGAGTACCGAGACGGATACCGCTGGTTACGAAGGGTGACTGAGGATCGTTGGGGATGGTGTTCTTGTTGCAGGTGATGTGTGCCTGGTCAAGAAGCTTCTCTACTGCCTTACCGGTAAGTCCGAAGTTGGTCAGGACAACCAGCATCAGATGATTGTCGGTACCGCCGGAAACGATCTTGATGCCTCTGCTCATAAGTCCCTTTGCCAGAGCCTGTGCGTTTGCAGCCAGGTTCTTCTGGTAGGTCTTGAAGTCATCGGAAAGTGCTTCCTTGAAGCAAACTGCCTTTGCAGCGATTACATGCATCAGAGGGCCGCCCTGGATACCGGGGAATACAGCCTTGTTCAGCTTGTGCTCTTCCGCAAATTCCTTGCTGGAGAGAATCATACCGCCGCGAGGTCCGCGCAGTGTCTTATGAGTTGTTGTGGTGGTTACATGTGCGTAAGGGATAGGTGAGGGATGAAGGCCTGCTGCTACAAGACCTGCAATGTGAGCCATATCTACCATCAGGTAAGCTCCTACCATATCCGCGATCTCTCTGAAACGCTTAAAGTCGATGGTTCTTGCATATGCAGAAGCACCTGCAATAATCATCTTGGGCCGGCACTCTTTTGCAAGTGCTTCCACCTTATCGTAATCGATGAAACCTTCGTCGTTTACGCCGTAAGGAACAATCTTAAAATAGCTGCCTGAAATGTTGGCAGGTGAACCGTGGGTCAGATGTCCGCCGTGGTCAAGGTTCATACCCATAACGGTGTCGCCGGGCTGAAGCAGTGCAAACTGTACTGCCAGGTTTGCCTGTGCGCCTGAGTGAGGCTGTACATTTGCATAGGTGCAGCCGTAAAGCTCCATCGCACGATTTCTTGCCAGCTCCTCAACTACATCTACGCAGTCACATCCGCCGTAGTATCTCTTTCCGGGATAACCTTCCGCATATTTATTGGTAAGGGGGCTTCCCATTGCAGCCATAACTGCCTTGCTTACCCAGTTCTCGGAAGCAATCAGCTCGATGTGGCTGTTCTGTCTTTCCTGCTCGTCAACGATTGCCTGGGCAATCTCAGGATCTACATTCTTTACTTCATCTAAAGAATACATATTCTAGTCCTCCGCTCTTTCACTTTATCGCATTACAATGCTAAATAAGATTATATAACATTCCCTGCAATAAATGCAACCAGAATTGAAGATTACTTCAGTTCAAATCCCTTAACCATGGTGTTGCCCTGTCCACGGAAGGTCAGGTAGATAGCATATACGCCGTCTGGCAGGTTCAGCTCGGCGGTTGCATCCTCCCAGACATTTGTGTAGCCAACGGGAAGGCTTGCCAGCACCTCGCCGTCAATGGCGGTCTTTACTTCAATCACACCGTTTGCATAGCCTCTGGTGGTTACGGTGATAGCCTTTACGCCCTTGCAGTCAAAGTATTTAAAGCCTGCGGTTGCGGTATCGTAGAAGTTTGCGATATAGCCCTCGTTCTCATCGCCGTCACGGCCCTCCTGGGTGATTCTGGGATACTTGTCGCCTGCGATGTAAGGACTGGGGTCCTTGGTAAACAGATTACATGCCAGATATGCCGGATAGAAGCCCTTGCCTTCAAGAGGTCCGCCGTTCAGACCGCAGGAGGTAATCTCCACCTGAGGGATACTGCCGTCTGCTGCAAAGGTAATCTTCTCTGCGCAGCCCTGTCTGCTGTACCAGGTGCCGTTTGTCTGTCTGTGATAGAAAATGTACCAGTCATCACCGATCTGCACAATGCTGCCGTGGTTGTTTGCGCCGTAAGCGGCAGGCAGATTTGCGGGCTTGTAGGTATCGATGTGCATGTCACAGTTGCTGACAATTACGCCGCCGTAGGTGAAGGGTCCGAAGGGACTCTTGGAGGTAGCGTAGCAAAGCTCGTGCATTACTTCTGAAGAATATACAAAGTAGTAAATATCTCCGCGCTTTCTGATGGAGGAAGCCTCGAAGAAGGAATGCTTTACAAAGCTTGTGCCCTCAACATACTCAATGCCGGGAACAACGGTCTCAGGCGCTCTGGTGATTGTCAGCATATCTGCTGCCAGTGCGCAGACTCTGGAACCGGTTCTGGACTTATCACCTCTTCCGCAGAAGCCGGTGTACAGATATGTGGTATCGCCCTCGGTGATGACACCGGGATCGAACTGAGGCTCATCTCCTGCCTTCTCGCCAAGTCTGGTGCCGTCCTCGTAATGAACATAGCCGTAAAATTCGTACTTACCTGCAGGGGTATCACAAACCGCAACGGAAACTACGGGGAATTTGTCCAGACAGTAATACAGATAATATCTTCCGTCGGGACCTACAGTCACATCGGGAGCATACAGACATGCCTTGCCTTCCTTGTTCAGGGGATCCTCATTTCTGGGGTAGATAACGCCCTCGTATCTCCAGTTGCCCAGATCATCGATGGGTGCTGACCAGCAGACATAATCTCCCATGCAGAATACGAATCCGTTAAAGAAATCATGTGAACCGTAGACATACACGCGGCCGTCAAATACATAGGGTTCTCCGTCGGGAATGTACTCCCAGGAGGGCAAATAAGGGTTAAGTGCTTGTTTCTTCATTGTTGTTTTCCTCTCTGTCATCTTTATTTTCTGTAAACTTTCTCAACAGGATATTCTTTGCCTGCCTCATCGCTCAGGATGCCTTTTTCATCATCCCAGTGAAGCTTTAAGCAGGTATACTCTCCGTTCTCATAACCGTAGCCGTCACCGGCGTCACGATACAGCAGATAGTCTGCATCCTTACCGGCGTAGACTCTGTAAAAAATGTCCTCGCAGACCGTTACTCTGTCGGTTGCCTTCGTCATCGGAAGAATGCTTCCTGCCTTCACATATACGGGAATCTTCTCAATAGGTGCCTCCGCGGTTATCCACCGTCCGCCCTCCAGGTACTCTCCGGTATGGAAATCATACCAGCCGCCGGCAGGCAGATATACCTTTCTGGTCTTGGAAACATTGCAAAGCTTCTCGGAACCTGCCTCATAATACATAGGCTCCGTGACAGGACAAACCATCAGGCTCTCGCCAAACAGGTACTGATCGAAGATATTTCTCGCAGCAGCATCCTCCGGATAATCAAACACCAGATGACGCATCATACTTCCATCCTCCAGCCAGGTCTTGCCTGCTGTGGAATATATGTAAGGCATCAGCTCATAGCGTCTTCTGTTTGCTGCCAGAAGGGCATCGTAAAAGAGATTGCCGCAGTCACCCGGATTGCCGTGCTCCTCTGAAAGGTACCACAGTTCTCTTCTGCAGTCGGTACCGTGTCCTCTGAAGACGGGAAGAAATGCTCCCCACTGGTACCATCTTGTGAAAAGCTCTCGATAGCCCGCATCGTTGGTGGTCTCGTTATATAATCCCTGCCAGTACCAGTAGGTGCTCTTCTTTACAAAGAAGGCGCCGATATCGGTGGTCCAGTAGGGCAAGCCGCTGGCCGTAAAATGCAAGCCTGCCGCAATCTGTTTCTTAAGGGTATCCCAGGAAGCATCCACATCGCCCGACCAGAGAATCGTTCCGAAGCGCTGCTGTCCGGTCCATGCGGATCGTGTCAGATTAACCACGCGCTTGCCGGCATACTCCTTATATTCAGAGCTTCGCTGTCCTTCATAAAGGGACTGGGCATGATACAGTGCATAGGCATTGCCTTCTCCCGGAGGCAGCAGGTCTGCTGCCGTCTTCAGATATTCCGCATACTGTACCGCTGCATCCGGTCTGTCCTTGTGGTTCCACTCCGGTGTGATGGGCTCACTGGAGTCACACCACCAGCCATCGATGCCGTATTGATACAGACCTTCCTCTACCTGCTTCCAGTAGAGTTTTCTGCCCTCCTCGGAAAGGGCGTTATAGATATTGCCTACGGGAAGCATCTGTCCCGCTGCTTTCATTTCTTTATAATGATCACATTTGGGATCCATGTTGGGCCAGATGGAAATCATGAAATGTACATCCTTTTCATGCAGTTCCTCCGTCATGGCCTTCGGGTCCTCAAAACGCTTTCTGTCAAAGCTCTTCTGGCCCCACATGCCGTCTTCCCAGGAACACCAGTCAAGCACCAGTGCATCCAGACCGATACCGCGTTTTCTGTATTCCCCGGCAACATTCAGAAGCTCATCCGCCGTCTCGTATCTCTCCTGAGACTGGATATAACCGAAAGCCCATTTGGGAAGCATTGCAGCCTTGCCGGTAAGTTTTCGGTATTCTGCGATACATCCGTCTGCCTTCTCTCCGTACAGGAAGAAGTAATCCAGACAATCATCTGCCTCTGTGGAAAAACCGGTTCCAAATTCGTTGTCATTGAAAGTCAATATGGAATCCGTATTCATCAGGATGCCGTAACCGTAGGAGGAAAGCAAAAAAGGAATGGCAATTTTGCGGTTTGCCTGATGAACATATACTTTTTTGCCGCGAAGGTTTCCAACACCCTCCTCGTGCTGTCCCAGACCATACAATGCCTCATCCTCACCAAAGGAAAGTCCCAGATAGGTATGGTACATTTCCTTGCCCGGGATTCTGGAGGCCTCTGCGACTACCTCCTTCACGCCGTCTGCGGTCTGTATGGTGGTTTTCCGCACCTCGCCGTCCTCGTAAAGGCTGTAGGTTTGGAAATTCTCTAAGCTTCGCCTGGTCTCCTGCAGCAGAGCTCTGCCTTCCGGTGACTCATAGCGGATCAAAGCGGACTTTCTGTCGATTCTTACAAGGAGCTTCGGAAGCTTCACTGTTACTTCCTCTTCTGTCTCCTCAAGGGTCCAATTGCCGAAGGATAATCCGGTCAGGATTCCCGGCATTTCCTTATCACAGAGAACCTCTCTCTCTGTGTAGATGACCCTCACACTCTGCTCCGTCACCGGCACAATTTTTAGTTTTCCTTTCTCGGAAACAGCAAGCAGAGCATCCTGCTCTCTCTTCACTTCCGAAAGAAAACTGTTTTTATCGGGAAAAGCGTACAGCATGTAGTTTCCTCCAATCTTCTAGTTTGATTTCGGTGCTCCCACGGAATCTCGAATAACCATCGTGCAGGGGACCTTGATGGTTTCTGTCGGAACCTCCTGTCCCTGCACCATACGAAGAATGGTTTCACCGGACCTGCGTCCGATTTCCTTTAAGGGCAGCGCGTTGGTGGTCAGTGCGGGATACATATATTCCGCATTCGCTCTGTCATCATATCCCACAATAGAAATGTCCTTGCCGATTTCAATCTTATGAGAATGTGCATATTCGTAGGCTCCGCCTGCCATCAGATCATTCATGCACCAGATTGCGGTGACATCTGTTTTCAACAGTTCTTCCGCACAGGTATAGCCTGAGGTTTTCTCCCATTCGCCGTACACGGTCCATGCAGGATTATAAGGAATATCCTCCTCGTACAGCGCACGCTGACAACCGACCAGTCTGTTGATGGTGTGAATATTGTCCGGCATACCGGCGATAATGCCAATCTTCCGATGTCCCATGGACACCAGATACTTAATCATATCGTAACCGCCCTTTTCATCATCCAGAATGATAGAGGGGAATCTGTCATTTTCAACGGAAGCGTAGGCAATCATGGTAGGAATATTGAAGTCCTCCGGAAAGCAGTTTAAGGTTCTGCCGTGACCCGCTACATAGATGATGCCATCCGCCTTGATGGACTGTACCTCGTTCAGCGCGGGAAGAAGCACGCTCTTAATCTTCTCCTCATCGTTAAACCAGGTAGCCTTCCACTTATCGTACATGCGCAGGTTTACCAGCATGGTTCGGTAATCGTTGTCATCACAGTAAGCCATCGCAGACTCAACAATGGGAATGGTACTGAACTGATCCAGGTCTTCTACGATAATGGCTATCATCTTAGTGTTCTGCTTTCTCATGCTGGCCGCAAAATAGTTGGGCTGGTAGCCTGTCTGCCGCACTGCCTCCAGAACTCTCTCTCTGGTCTGCTGACTCACATTTGTCTTACCGTTCAGAATATTGGATACGGTGCTGGGTGATACATCACACATTTTTGCAAGTTCTTTTACTGTTATCATGTCTTTTCTCCTATGGGTGACACTAAATCACTTCTCGTAATACCAGGCCTTGGCACTGAAATCATTTTCTATTTCACCGTACTCAGCCAGAATTTTTACTTGCTGCAAAACAGCCGGTTCTATCTTCTTTGACCGGGCAAATCGATGCACGATTGCCAGTCCCTTATTTCCCCACTCACGAATCACCAGCTGCTCACCCGTGGGATGATTGTAGCTCTCCGTGGTATATTCCTGCAAAACGGTAGTACCGTTTTTGATGATATCCGCAACCTTTCGGTAAAACTCCATGCCCTCTTCCACAATACTCCACTGCTCCTCGGAGAGATTGTAAATATCACCGCTTAAGCACATGCGGCCGAAGAAGGTATTAATCAGGGAATAATGCAGTCTGTCCACACTGTCCTCTGCCCGAAGCACTGCCCATATCTGGCTCTGCTCCGGTCGAATGACCCTGTGCATATTTGCCGCAATCAGCGGGATGGAGGTAATCTCATGGGCGTCCGAAAAGCTCGCCTGAGAACAAACCTGCATCATGGAAGGCTCCAGTCTGTGTCCGCCGCTGGAACAGTTTTCTATCATAATGCCCGGAATCTCATCGGCAATCTTCGTAAAGAAATTGCGGGAGGCAATCGCCTTTCTGCGAACGGCCTCACCAAAGCTTTCCGCTCCGTCACAACCCATGCCGATGGTATCATTATAATCCACCTTCAAATAGCCGAATCCGCAGTCACGCAGATGATTGATCACCTTCTCGGTCAGATACTCCACTGCCCAAGGATCTTCCATATCCCAGAATCTTCGGTTGGACACCTGCAGAGGCGCTCCATCCTTTTGTAACAGATGTTCCGTATTATTGAACTGCTTACTCTCATGGGTCACCGACTCCATCTCGTACCACAGTCCGGGAATCATTCCCTTGGAGCGGATATAATCCGCAATACTCTTCATGCCGTCCGGGAAACGCTTGGTGTTGACATCCCAATCGCCTACCTGATTCCACCACCACTCGGAATTTCCGTACCAGCCGGAATCAATTACCAGGAACTGAATTCCCTTGCCCTCCAGCTTGTCCGCAATTCTTGCCACATTTTCGAAGGTTGGATTTCCCCAGGTGGTGCAATACTCGTTAAACAGGATTCCCATATGGTCGTCCACGGGAGAAATACGGGGATGCTGTGCCTTTACCAGTTTATCGCACACCTCGTACAAGGAATTTCCCTCCGCAATCACCGCCTCCGGTGCCGTGAAGGACTCTCCCGCAGCAATTGTCCTGGTCCACTGCCCAAAGTCTCTGTCTGCAATTCCGCCCTGAATGGTCAGAGTGTCATCATTTTTGCAAAGGATTTCCATCTGCCAGGAGGAAGGGCTGTACAGCTGCACGCCGATTACCTTGCCTGTCTTGGAATCCTCCAATGCGAGAAAGGGGAAATACTTTCTCACGGGCATTGTGCCCACATTTCCGAATTTCTCAATACGCAGTCCGCATCTGTTCCAGGAGGGTTCCAGATGAAGGTCCGTCACACTCTCCGTGCGAAGCTTTCCCTCCGCACTCCAGAAGGACTGCAGTCTATGAATCAGATCGGCCGGAATGTTTCTGATGCCGAAGGAGGTCATCATTTCCAGCTCGATTTCTTTGTCACTGTGATTGGTAATACCGGTACGGATTCTGGTTGCTTCCCCGTCAGGAATCTTCCGAACGGTCAGCTCCAGTCCGTCCTCTGTTTTGTACAGGACAGAATCCTGCGTTTCATTCTCCAAATGAAAGCGCTCCATGGTGGCGCTGCCGCTCATGGTCATGCCGCAGGAAAAACCTCCCGCGTAGGCATCTCTTTTACATTTGATTTCTGCAAATATTTCCATACGCGCTGCGCCCTTTCTCTAACGCTTCATGTAAATCTTCTTAATCCATTTGCCGCTGCGAAGTCTCAGCACGCACCAGACAGCCTTTGCAATCTGGTCGAATTTCAGACAAATGTAAATCCAGAATGCCGGAAGTCCGAAATAGAAACCGGCTGCAATTCCCATGGGTATGGACAATATCCAAAGGAAGATATTGTCCGCCAACATGAGCATCTTGGTGTCTCCGCCCCCACGGAGAACGCCCTTTGTCATAATACTGTTCGTCGCCTGAAACAGAACGATGATACTGATGGCCATCATCAGCTGTTCTGCCATTTTTGCTGTTTCAGCGGTAACATTGTAGGACCTGATAATCGGTCCGCTGACCGCCATAATGAATAATGAGGATACTATACCAAGGCCGATTCCGAACCCCAAGAAGCCATACCCCTGCTCCATGGCCTTGTCCTTCTCTCCTCTTCCAAGTGTCTGTCCGGTGACAATCGCGCCCGCCTGACATACGCCCTGGATTAATACGGAACTCATCTGCTGTGTCACGCTGGTGATGGCATTTGCAGCCACAAAGGTTTTACCCAGTCGGCCGATTACCATGGCAACGGAATTGTTGCCCAAAGCCAGAATACCGTCACTGACCAGTACAGGGATACTGATGCGGATATACTCTCCGATCAGATCGCCCGTATACATAGTAATGTCCTTGATTCTGAAAGCAATACGCTTATCCACCAACAGCAGATAACCGCAGATGATTCCCGCCTCAAAAACTCTTGCAATCAGTGTTCCCAATGCTGCTCCTGCTATCTCCATTCTGGGCATGCCGAACTTACCGAAAATAAAGGCATAGTTGGCACCCAGGTTCACGAAGAAAGCCCCGATGGAAACAAACAGGGGAAGTCTCACCTGCCCGACGCTTCTGAGGACAATCGTAGTTACCAAAGAAGACCCGAGAAAGAAGTATGTAATGACGGAGTATCTGAAGTAGATAACTCCCTTGGATATGATATCGCCTTCCACTGTGTACATACTCATGATTGTTTCCGGCATGATAAATGTAGCTGCAGCAAAGAGTGTTGCCAGGGCGAGCGTAATCTTCAGCATAATGCAGACCGTTTTCTTCAGTGCTTCGGCTGCCTGAGCGGGTTCTGACTCCCGCATTCCCCAATACCTTGAGACCAGAACGGACGCTCCCATACCGATGCCCATACAGAAAATATGATAGATGTTGATGAAGGAATTGGCCAGGGAGGTTGCCGAAAGCTCGGTCTCTCCCAGGGTTCCGATCATAATGGTATCCAACATATTGACACCAATGGTAATCAGGCTCTGCGCTGCGATGGGAATCGCCAGGGTCAATACTCTGCGGTAGAATTGTTTATCTGAAACAATCAATTTCTTTAATGCGTTCATGTAATCACTTCTCGGTTTCTAAAGTCTACGTGTGTTCACGTTAAAATTATTTCTTTGCCAGACGCTTTGTGGTGGCATCGATGAGAATCTGCTCAAATGCTGATTCCTCATCCTTTATCGGCTTAGCGCCCTCTGAGGTAAAGAACATCTTGCACTTGTTCTGTGCATTGTAGGGCTCCCACTTGGGCATCTCGGTGCCGTCTGCATCAAGACCGTTGGGATCTCCTGTTTTCATAAAGTTGGTCCAGTAGTTGCACATCTGTCTTGCCAGATCGTAATGACGGCCCACAAAAGGTCTCCAGCACTTTGCCAGGGTCTCAAAGAAGAACCACAGATCAACGGAATGGAAGGTGCCGGGATTATCCCAACCGGGAATATCGGGTGTAAAGCAGTAATAGTAATTGTT
This sequence comes from Acetatifactor sp., assembly GCA_045597705.1. Lineage (GTDB taxonomy): Bacteria > Bacillota > Clostridia > Lachnospirales > Lachnospiraceae > Acetatifactor. The sequence goes on along the minus strand of JAZLKR010000044.1, from coordinate 28,510 downwards.
TCTGGGCTTATCGCTTAAAGAGTTGGTAATAAACTCGCTCTTTACGGAGCAGGCAATACCGCTGACGGGAGCAAATCCGCCGTTAAAAGGCTTGTGAGCCTCTTCGCACGCAAGGAACTCCTCTGCCTTGTCACCGAAGATTTCCTTAGCCTTGTCTGCCAGCTCTGCCTCATCGGCAGCCGCGATAAAATTCAGGAACTCATCGGCAGTGTTTCCGCTCATCACGGGAACATCCGCACACTTGCCCTGGGCATACAGTGTCATGGGATCGCCCACACAGAAGGTGCCGTCCAGAACGGTCATCATCATACCGTTCTTCCACATGTACTGGTCATATTTGTCACGAATGGTAAAGGCATCCAGCGCTCTTGCCTCCTCCAGTGTTTTCACGCCAAGGAACTCAAAGAAGTTTTCACCCTTCTTCTCTGCTTCCGCCAAAGGCATAGGCTCGCCGATGCCTCTCTCGCCGTAAGGGCTTCTGATCATGGCACTCATAACGATTGCTTTCTGGAACTTGCCGAAGTTGTCAGGACAAGCCATCTGGGAAAGAACGCTGCCGCCGCCTGCGGACTGACCCGCAATCGTAATATTCTCAGGGTCGCCGCCGAAGGCTGCAATGTTTCTGATAACCCAGTTCAAACCGGCCTGCTGGTCCAGATTGCCGAAGTTGGTGGGAGCCTCGGGAGACTCTGCCGTAATTTCGGGATGTGCCAGGAAACCGAAGCAGTTCAGACGATAATTGACAGAGACAACAACCACCCCACGGCGTGCCACTCTCTCACCGTCAAACTCCATTTCGGGAGGATATCCCCATTGTAATCCGCCACCGAAATACCAGATCAGTACGGGAAGCTTCTCGTCCGCACTCTTTGCGCCTGTCCAGACATTCAGGTACAGGCAATCCTCATCCATGGGAATTTCAGGATCCACATGCCACTCTCTGCAGTATATGTCGGTACCAAGACCGGGAGTACTCTGCATGGAGATCGGTGCGAACTCATGACACAGCTTCACACCCTCCCAATCCTCTGCAGGCTGAGGGCTTCTCCAACGGTTTTTGCCCACGGGAGGAGCAGCAAAGGGAATTCCCTTAAAGGAAGTAATTCTGGGATCGGCAGCAGGCAATCCTTCTACCAATCCGTTTTCTGTTTTTACGACTCTCAACATAACATAACCCCTTTCGTTATATAAATCGTTTTACTACTCCCTTTATCATAAATACAATCACCTGAATCGTCAATCCAAAGAAGCATTCTTTTTCCATTTTGGCGATATGAGCAAAAAGACTGACTCTATTTTGTATATTTTCCTCTATTGTTTTTTCATATTATACGGAATTACATAAATCGTTTTATTTTAAAAAAGACTGTTTACCGCAAAAGGTTCTCTTGCTACAATAATATTACTCAAATACAAAGGAAAGGCAGACTGCCATGTATCATTTTATTGTCAACCCCGCTTCCCGCTCCGGCAAGGGAGAGCGAATCTGGAAGGAACAGATTGAACCGATTCTCAAAAAGAATACTGTTGATTATAAGTCTCATTTTTCAAAACAGGCCGGTGATGTAGCAAACATCGCTGCCGAGATTCTGGAGCAGGACACAATGGAAACCATCAAGCTGGTGGTTCTTGGCGGCGACGGAACCTTGAATGAAGTTCTGCAGGGCATAACAGCTCCCGAGCGTGTCATCCTCGGCTACATTCCCACAGGCTCCAGCAATGACTTCGCCAGAGATGTAAAGATTCCCTCCTCTCCCGCAGAGGCTCTGGATATCATTCTTCACACCGGAAAGCCTCAGCTCATGGACATCGGCGTTGTGACCTATCCGGACGGATTTGAAAGACGCTTCGCGGTTAGCTGCGGTATCGGATACGATGCGGCAGTCTGCGAGCAGGCACTCCACTCCAATACCAAAGGCCTTTTGAACAAATTAGGTCTGGGCAAGCTGACTTACTTAAGCATCGCACTGCAGCAGCTGATTCATGCCGCTCCCGCCGACGCGGAAATTTACCTGGACGATCAGCCTGTCATCACTGTCAAAAACCTTCTTTTTACAACCGCAATGAACCATCGCTATGAGGGCGGCGGCTTTATGTTCTGCCCCGATGCTTTGGACAATGACAGTCAGATGGACATGTGCTGCGTCAACAATGTTTCCACAGGTCTGGTGCTCCGGGCACTTCCCGCAGCCTTCAAGGGCAATCATCTGAAGTTTGAGGGTATCACCCCTTACCGCGCCCATAAGATTCGCATCAAAACCGCTTCTCCCCTCTGGGTACATACCGACGGCGAAGTACTTCCCCAGAGCGATGAGATTACCGTCTCTGTTCTGCACAATGCCATTTATATGATTAAGCCATAAACAATAAAAAAGGACCTTATCGGTCCTTTTTTATTGTCATAATGTAAATGTTTCTTTGCCCCGCTTCATCTCCATCTGCGCGGCATAGGCCTGAAAAGCGGAGGGAATCGGATATCGGTCCCTTGTCTCCGCAGGTTCGATGTAAATCCAGTCCTCGCCTTCGGCTCTGTCTGCCAGTTCATCCACACGAATGCGATACCCTATCATATGCCATTCCTTGTGGGTGAAAATATGCTTCACATCCTCCAGCCTCTGAATTCTCAGAATCCGGATTCCCTTATTCTTTAAAAAGCTCGTTACCTCCTCGGCCGTGAAGTGCCCCTCCATGGCAGGGAATTCATACAGTCCCGCCAGCAGTCCCTTTTCACTTCTCTTGTGAATGGCAACTCTGGAGGCATCCTGCATCACAAGAATTGTCCGCTTTTCTATGGTTCTGGGCTTCTTGCTTTCCTTCTTCGGATAATCCTGCTGGGCATTGGCCGCCTTTGCCATGCAAAGATGTGCCAGAGGACACGCATCACACAGCGGTGCGCCGTTTGGAATGCAGACGCAGGCTCCGATCTCCATCATCGCCTGGTTAAAGTTTCCGGGCTCCTCGGCTGACATCGCCTCAAGCAGTTCCTCTTCCACCAGCGCCTTCACCTTCGCGTCGGTTATCAGCCTGTCATCCATACGGATTCTGGAAAGCACACGCAGCACATTGCCATCCACCGCAGGTCTCTTCTTTCCGAAGGCAATGGAGGAAATTGCACCGGCAGTATAGCTGCCGATTCCGGTCAGTTTCAAAAGTTCTTCATATTCTCCGGGCATATCTCCGCCGTATTCCGTCTGAATCTGAATAGCGGCCTTCTGCAGATTCCGCACCCGGTTATAGTAACCAAGCCCTTCCCAAAGCTTTAGCAGTGTTTCTTCCTCCGCCTCTGCAAGCGCTTTGATGTCCGGAAGATTTTCCATGAATCTGGCAAAGTAGGGCTTAACAGCCTCCACTCTCGTCTGCTGCAGCATAATCTCGGACACCCAAACCTTGTAGGGCGTCGGGTCCTCTCTCCAGGGGAGAATTCTGCGGTGCACATGATACCAGGCAAGCAGCGGCTTTGCAATTTCGGCAAGCTGCTCTATATTTTCCTTCTTTTCATTATTCTCCATCCGCTTCTCCTTCGGACTCCCTCTCTAAATTTACCGGCACCTGCTTTGTAATATGCATGGTGTCCGGGGTAACATCACATTCGTAGGCCAGAATTTCCACGCCCTTCTCTGCGGCCTGCAGCAGCGCATCCGCAAAGGCTGCATGCGTACGCCTGTTGGGAGCAAACCATTTCACACCGTCCATCTGTATCACAAACAGCACAAATACACGGTAGCCGTCCTGCTTTGCCCGAATCAGCTCCTCCACATGCTTGACCGCCCGGTCTGATGGAGCATCCGGAAAACGAACCACATCATCTTCCTCCAGCGTGACGCCCTTCACTTCCAGAAAGATTCGTTCCTCCTCCGTTTCCAGGTAAAAATCAAAGCGGGAATTACCGTAGACCGTCTCCGGTCGAAGTAATTTCACATTGGGGAACAGCCCGCCATCCCGCAGCCATTCCAGGGCAGCCTTGTTGGGTGCCTGGGAATCCATGTTAATCACACGATTTCCCTTGCGCACTGCCACCAGATCATAGGCTGTGGAACGGTTGAGATTATCGCTCTTCTCCAGGTACACCTTTGCATCAGTTACCAGCAATTCCCGACATCTGCCGGTGTTTTTCACATGGACCTTCTCGCGCTTTCCCGCAATATCCACATATGCTATAAAACGATTGGGGCGCTCCAAAAAGCGCCCTTCCTGTATATTCTGATATTTCATTTTTGTTCCTTTAACAGTAATTTATCCTTCCGCGGCACACACCTTGCGCATAGCACTGTTGTGGCTGTAGGGAACTCTCGCCGCAGGGACTGCCAGCGCAGCACTCTGCGTGTGTATTGACTGATCGTCAAAAAATATCTGTGCACCGAAGGCGCGTAAAAACTCCTTCTTCTCCAGACCGCCCAGGAAGAATGCCTCATCCACACGCACATTCCAGGCGCGCATGGTACGAATGACTCTCTCATGAGCCGGTGCACTTCTCGAAGTAACCAAGGCCGTTCTGATGGGACAATTCTCCGTTCCCAGCTCTCGCTGCAAATCCGACAGCTTCTTCAAAAACATGGCAAAGGGTCCTTCTGCCAAAGGTTCCTTCGCATGGAGCTTTTCATTCTCCTCAAAGGCGTCCAGCCCCTGCTGCTTGAAAATCGCCTCGGAGTCATCTGCGAACAAAACCGCATCTCCGTCAAAGGCAATTCTGATCTCCGAGTTTGGCATGGGAATAATCTGCGGTGTCTGCCCGGTGCAGATAATACCCGCCGCAATGCCGCTGTCTACCGCTCTCTGCACATCCTCCTCACAGGCTGAAAGAAACAGGTCTGTGTGGAAGGCTGCCAGATAAGGTGCCAGAGACGCGCCGCTTACCAGCACCGATCTGGTGATGGGCAATCCGTAATGAGCGATGGCATTGAACACACGCAGGGAGGTGTCGGGACTGTTGCGGGACATGATAATGACCTCCACCAGTTCCTTGCCCTTGCAGATTTCATTTAAGTGGAGCAATGCCTTAACAAGTCTGAATCCGGGGCCGGGCTTTAAGATATCGGTCTCATGTTCCACCTGATAACGGCAATAGCTCTCCAAACCCTCACGCTCAAATATTTCGTTTTCAACTGTCAGATCAAACAGTGCTCTGGAAGAAACACCGATTACCATCTTCTGTTCCAAGGTCTGTGCCATAAAAGAATCCTCCTTTGCCAAAAGGGAATTCCTCACAGCCTAGCGAAGTCGGTTACACTCGTATCTCTCCAGCGTCTGCAGGCAGGTTCTGAGCTGGTCGTAACGCTCCTCCAAAGAGCCGGCGGGCACCTCCACATCGCAGGAGATTGCCATGGTGGTAATCATCTGGTCTGTGATTCTGTGATGAAGGCCGGTGAGAATATTCAGCCGTTCTTCATAGCTGTCCGCATCCAGGAACTGAAGCAGCATGGGATCCAGTTCGGATTCCGTATCTGCTGCCGGAGCTGCTGCTTCCTGCTTCTCTGCCGCCGCAGGCTGTGCTTTGGCAGCAGTCTCCTTCGGCGCTTCGGCATCACTCTCCGTCTTCTGTCTCTCCGCACCGGGGCCCTGCAGTTCAAAACGGTATTCCTGCAGCACATCAGGGTATTTCTCCCTGTCTACCTTGCTTGTAAACATGGAAAGCGGTCTGGCATAAATCTTAAAGTCACCGTAAAGTGCCTGGTAGACAACCAGGGTTTCGCCTGTCTCCGTATGCTCTGCAATCGCAGTAATCTGATATAAATTCCCTTTAAAATGTTTGTATATTTCCTGTGGTTTCGGAATAAATGACATCTCTTGGAGCCCCTTTCTGAAATATGAGAAAAGTATACCCCATTTCAATGAAAATGTCATGCGAATCCTGTTAATTGTTCAGCAAAAAACTATGTCGGAAGGAGCTGTGCTCGTCCTGAAAATAAAGCTGCTCAAAACCTGCCGCAACCTCTTCCCGCATCTCTTCGGTCAGAGCGTTCAGTTTTGCATGATGTACGGTGAGCTTGTACTCACGCTCTCCTTCGTCATCAATGACTCTCGTCAGCATGACGCCGCAATTCCGAAAGCCGGCCTGCTCCAGATAGCTGCGGGCATCCTCCACCAGCTTATCCTCCAGAGGTTTGTAATACCCTTCCAGCTCAACGCGGCTGAAGTCGGTAGTACTCTTCGCAATCATGGATACAAAAAAGAAGATAATCCCCATCAGCATCACTGTAAGTATCACCATTACAAGATTTCTTTTGAACCAATCCATCACATTCATCTTATTCACTCTGTTCATTGTATCCTCCTTGATGTCGAACAGGTGTTCTATTATGTTATCTCACCTGCTGCGAACCTGTCAATTGTTTTCTTTGTAAGGTAAAAATATCATGGGGGTAGTCCAATAAACGGGACACCAAAAAACGACAGCCTCTCGGCTGTCGTTTCCTTCGTCCTTTATGATATTATTTGCTTTCCTGACGATTTACATACTCCGAATAATAGTTCTCCGGTAAAAGCTTTTCCAAATCCTCTCTGACAAATTCTGTCACAAACTCCTTGGCATCCATATCAGAGAAACCGGTCAGAAATGCAACTTCACTACCGTCGATATCCTCCTTATGGAACAGCAAGCACTGAAAGGGTAAGTCCTTCCGTTCCGGAACAATGACCATCGTCTCACCGATCCGGTAAAATGTCTGCAAATCATCCGCATAATTTGTCTCTATCTCATCTTCGCCGATAATCACTCTCAGTATTTCATCTTCAAAGGAGAGAATCATGCCATCTTCCTGCCAGAGTTCCTGCCAGTCTCCGCCGTTCAGTTCATAATCTCGGAAGGAATATACCATCCCGGGTCCGTCTGATATCAGATTTCGGCGAACATACCTGGTCACCAAAAGATATATGCAGATAATCAGCGCCAAAATAGCAAGGCAAATCAAAAATCTTACAAATCTGCTTTTCATAATTGCTTCCTCCTGTAAAACATCTATTATTATAAGTTATCAAAAATCAATCTTCAATAGGTCTGGTTGCGCAAAACAAAATAATTCTTGCGCATTTTTGCTTCCTATGTCATAATCAGTAGGAATTATACGGAATCGGGAATGATGACCTCCCACGACCTCGGTCGAAACCGCTTACTTGAGCTGATGGCGTCTGCATGTGCAGGGCGTATCAGCTATTTTTTTGCCCATTCTTATTTTCAGAAAGGAATTTATCTTATGTTACTCAGTTTTTCACTCATTCTTCTCACCGGAACCATCCTTGGAGAACTCTGCCGCAAATGCAAGCTGCCCCCGCTGCTGGGCATGCTCCTCTCCGGCGTTGTCTTAGGGCCTTATGCCCTGAACCTGATTGCGCCGTCAATCCTGACGATTTCCGCAGACATCCGCAAAATCGCCCTGGTAATCATTCTGATTCGCGCCGGCTTAAGTCTGGATACCGAAGGTTTGAAACGAAACGGCCGCAGCGCACTGTTGATGTGCTTTGTTCCCGCTACTCTGGAATTAATCGGCATCGTCCTTTTAGGTCCCGCACTGTTAGGTCTCTCTCTCAAGGAAGCCGCCCTGCTGGGCGCCGTGCTGGCCGCTGTATCTCCCGCCGTTGTTGTGCCCCGCATGATTCGCCTCACCGAAGAAGGCTACGGCACGGCAAAGGGAATTCCCCAGCTGATACTTGCCGGTGCATCCGTGGATGATGTCTATGTCATCGTGCTGTTCACCACTTTTCTGAACATGCTCACCGGTGACAGTATTTCTGCCCTGAGTTTTGTAAACATTCCTGTTTCCGTAGTGCTTGGTATCGCAATCGGTATCCTTGCGGGACTTCTGTTTGCTCTGCTCTTTTCCAAACTGCATATCCGCGATACACAGAAGCTGATTCTCCTGCTGTGCTTCTGCCTGCTGCTCTGCGTCGGCGAAGCATCGCTCACTACTCCGATTACCTTCTCCTCCTTGATTGCGGTAATGTTCCTCGGCGTTGGTCTGCAGCGCAAAAAGCCCGTGGTTGCATCCAGACTCTCCGTCCGCTTTAACAAGCTCTGGGTATGCGCCGAAGTATTCCTTTTCGTTCTCGTCGGGGCAAGCGTCAATCTGGAAAGCTTGAAGACCGTTGGTCCTGCCGCTCTGCTTGTCATCGTCGGCTCTCTTTTGTTTCGCATGTTCGGTGTTTTCCTCTGCATGCTGGGTACCCCTCTGTCCGGCAAAGAACGATTATTCACCATGCTGGCTTACTGTCCCAAAGCGACCGTTCAGGCAGCCATCGGCGGTCTTGCCCTGGACGCCGGTCTCGCCTGCGGATCGGTAGTCCTGAGTGCTGCCGTTCTCGCCATTGTGCTGACTGCTCCCTTAGGTGCTTTTGCCATTGACTCCACCTACAAAAAACTGCTGACGAAGGACTGATCGTTCAAATTATTTCAAAATTATTAACCTCTTTTTGCTAAGTTCTTACAGGTTCGTTTCAAAGCTGTTTCAAAACTGTTTAGTTGCTCCGAAAAGCCCGCAAATGCTTGATTTTCTGCGGTTTTTATTATAGAATGAGACCCGAAAGATATGAGGTGACTACCCATGAAAAGAAAAACAATTTCACTGTTTTTGGTGATGCTTGCGCTGACCGCCTGCGGTCAGTCTCAACCCTCTTCACCCGAAAGCAGTCAACCTACCAATATAGAGATTCCCGCTTCCCCGGAAGCGTCTTCCCCGGAAGCATCTTCGCCGGAAGCGTCTTCTCCTGAAGCCTCTGCTCAGGAATCCACCTCTCAGGGAACAAGTTCTTCAGAGGCAGGCAGCAATGATTCCACCGGCTCCGACGAAGTGACCGGCAACGGCAATGAGGTCGGCGGAACATCCACTCCACAGACTACGGATGCTACCGACGAGCTGAAAATCTGGAACAACGGCAATCACTTTGTTCAGATCGGTGACCGCATCTACTTCAGAATTCCCTCTGCGGAAGCAATGAATAAAGGTGCCGTCTTCGCTTCTTTCCTTGACAGTGTTCCCGGTTCTTCTCTCGTGTCCTATGATACAACCACCGGCGAGCTGAACGAGATGACCTCCGACAACGGCTACGGCAAACTCTTCGTCACGGGCGATAGCCTGCTGGTAACCAGCTCCATGGATGATGAAACCAGAACCTACACTATTCTGGAAGGTATCAAGCTGAAGAATCTCTCCGTAAACGAATATGAAGGCGACGGATATCTGGGTATCGATTCCACCGGCACCTATGTGGTTGTTTCCAACTATGATTACAATGAGCGTCACAACCGCTACACAATCCTGAAAAACGGTTCAAAGCATGCGGAGATTTCCTCTCCCGACTTATATGATTATGTCGGTTTCTGCGATGGAACACTTCTCTACATGACCCTCTCTGTAAATGGCGAATGTAAGCTGTGCAGCTTCAATCTGGAGAGCAGCGAAACGGTTGTTCTCGGAGATGTTACCGTTGCTGAATTTGAATCTTTTCCCGGCACACCTGAACAGCTTGCGGTTCAGGGTTCCTCCTTCTACCTTTCTCTGGCAACCTACGAGGGAACCGGCCACTTCTATGCAGGTTCCGTTCTGCTCACGGGAGATGTACATGTTGCTGACTCTTTGGAGGAAAAATATCTGGAAGGAACCGGCGAAGAGTTCCCCAGTCACGCACCCCGCTTCTCTGTCAACATTGACACTGTCAATCCGGCTGACGGCATTCCCGGCACGGCTGAAGTGAACAATGACACCGGAGAAATCGGTTATTTCGATGAAAACGGATCCTGGAATCCTGTCCTTCGCGGCTATGCTTCCCAGTACTCCGGCGATTATGAAACTGGCTCTGATGTGGAAGTTGTAGAGTATGTGAACGGAAGGCTCTTCGTAGTTCGAAATGAGCTGCTTCACACCCCTGAGGAGGATATCGGCTGGCGTACCGCTTATCGCCGTACCCATACCACTATCGAAATGATTAATACTCTGGACGGCAGAGTCACTACTCTGGCCGAGATTGATAATCCTTAACAAACAAAAAGCGTGCCCGTCAGGCACGCTTTTCTTTTACTTTTCTTCAAAAGCCTCTGTAATAAACTTTTCAGCGTATTCATTCCAGAATACCATATCATGAAATCCCTTGCTCTCACGATAAACATGAGCAACCTGCTGTTCCTCCAGGAAACGATGGAATGCACGGTTGGGCTCCAGAAGGAAATCCTCTGTTCCGCAGCACATGTAGATATCAGGCAGCTTCTTTCCTGCCGTCTGCAATTTCTTTACCAGCACCTCGGGATTGTTGTCGCTCTCTTCTACGGTCTCCAGATTGCCGAAGCACTCATGATAATATGCATAATTTGCAACCGGATTCTCATCGCCCTCCTTCATATGGGCAATGCCGTGAACAATTAATGCGGATGACAAAGCAAATGCCTTGCTGAAGGTCTCGGGAAAAGCAAGCGCGGTATGCAGTGCTCCAAAGCCTCCCATGGACATACCCATCACATAGGTGTCCTCACACTTCTCAGCCAGATGAAATGTCTTTCTCACATAATTGACCAGTTCCACACCGAGGAAGGTAGCGAACTTATGTCCCGTGGACAAGCCGTCCAGCCAGAATCCGTTCTCTCCGGAGGGAGCTACCACCGCAAAATTGTATTTCTCGCAAAGCCATTCCGGAATCCAGTTCTCACCGTCACCGGTGTATCCGTGAAGCAGGAAAATAACCTTCATGGGACGCTCTTTCGCGCTGTCCTCCATTCCGGGAAATACTCTCTTATCATTGGGAATTACCATCTTAAAAGTAGTCGGTCTCTGCAGAACTTCAGAGAAGTATCGAATCGTTAAATTTGCCATAGTGCACCTCCTGTGTATTCTGCTTAAATTGTAATATGCTGCCCATTTTTTGTCAATCAAACGACTACAGCGTGTCTGCCTGCTTACCGATTCTTTCGGAAATCGCTTCTCGATTCAATGACTCTCCGATTACAATCAAAACAGCCTGCGCCCGAGGTCTTTCCGTCAGAACCAGTTCCTTTGCCGTAGCATTCAGCTGCAGATAGCCTTCTCCTTCCGCATCCTTGACAAATCCCTTTACTCGCAGAATCTTCCCGCAGGCCTCGTCAGCAAAGAGCTTCCTTGCACAATCCTTCAGAGCGTCCCTGCTCATGGCATGATTCATAAAGTACAGCGTCTCAAAGGTGTCCTTCTGGTCAAACCAAAGCTTTTCCGGCACTTCAGTTCGGTAACCGCAGGTTGACAATTCCTCAAACCGTTCCTTGTAAGAACGGTTTACCAGAGCGTTTTCATCCAGCCGTCTCTCCATGCGCCTGTTCGCCAGCACACTGTTCAGATAGGAAACTGTCTGCCTCTGTTTCTCCTCGTCCGTCACATCCGTTTTGCCGAGCACAACCTCTCCGGCACATCCCAGCTGCACCGCACACAGATACTCCGACTCCTCCGGCAGCGGGAAATCAAGTCCTGCATCCACCAGGGTTATTACATTATCGATATGGTACCATTCATCCACGGGCTCTTCCTTAAGCACATCAAAGAATTCCTCCGTATCATAAATGCCTGAAGGTTCCACAATCACCCTCTCATATCCCAGCATTCTCATGTTAATCAGCTTCGTTTTCAATCTTCTCTTGTGGGTATCCTTGTCGCAGCCGCCTGCCAGCATCTCCAGCCCGCATCCCTTCTCGTACAGATCGTTCAGCAGAAGCATGTCCACATTCACGGCGCCGAAATCGTTTTCCAGCACACAGACGCGGCTTCCGCGGCTCATATGATACTCTGCATACTCTCTGATAAAGGTCGTCTTTCCGGCTCCCAGAAAGCCCGTCACCAAGTCAATTTCTATCATCACATTCTCCTTTACGCCCACTGCCCTTAAAAAACCTCCGTACCTGACAGCACGGAGGTTTTGTTTGCAAAGCTTTACTGTCCCAGTGTTGCCGCAATCAGATTCTTAATGTTCTGCACGGAATTGTCATCGGGAACCATAACATAAACATTCATATTGGAAATGGAATAGGTCTTCTTATATGCGCCGGTACCGCTTGCGCTGACAGAGGAAATATTCCAGCCTCTCATATCATTCAGCTGCATTCTCACAAGAGAAGCCATTGTATCCTTAGGCATATCGGTTACGAAGCAACCGGAAACACTGTTCATAACATTTGCATAATTGTAAAGGATGGAGACATCAGTGCACTTATTGACAACAGACTTGATTACCTCCATCTGATGGATTCCTCTTGCCACATCACCGCCGGCTACCGCGTGTCTCTCTCTTGCAAAGGCAAGCGCTTCGATACCGCTCATATGCTGCACGCCTGTTACATAAGCAAAATTCTCATCTACGCGGAAGGTAGAATCGGAATATACATCAACACCGCCCAGGGAATCTATAATACCTACAAAACCGGTAAAATTCATTCTCATGTAATAGTTGATGTTAACACCGTAGAGGGCTGCCAACGTCTCTACGGAAGAATTGATACCGTAAATGCCCGCATGTGTCAGCTTATCCTTAACGCCCTTTGCATGAGGAAGAGGCACATAATAATCTCTGGGTGTGGAAACGAGAAGCATGTTGTGTGTATTGGTATTGACTACCGCAAGAATATTGACATCGCTTCTTGCTTTGGTGGATGCAGCACCCCAGGTATCTGCACCGCTCAGGTACACTACAAAGCTTCCCTCGGGAGCGGTCAGGCTTCCCTGATTTACCAGAGCATCCCAGTCTACCTGCTCAGGTGTTTCCATCAGCTGCATGTCAGGGCCCTTGCTCTCCGAAGCAACGGTACTCTCTTTGCTTCCGGTACTTTCCTTGCTGCTTTCCGGAACGGATTCCTCAGAAGATTCTTCAGAGGACTCTTCCATAGATTCCTCGCTCTCCTCGGTAAAGGATTCGTCAGATTCACTTTCCTCATCGGGTTCCTCAGACACGATAACCTTTACCTCTACCGTCTCCAGGGAATTGGCAATTATCTTTGTCTCTATATCGAAGAGTTCATATCCTTCAACCTCGGCAATCAGGCCCGCATACGCTTCGTTTAATACCAGTACCTGAATCTCACCGGCATACAGAGCGTCGACTGCCTGGAACATGTCTTCATACTGCTTTACGGATACTTTCTTGCCGTAATCTGTTTTCAATCGCTTTAAGAACTGATCGATTGCCTCCTCCGTCTGGCCTGCAACTGCACCGAAATTCAAATCCAGTGCATCCTCCAGCGCATTTATGGGCGAATCTTTCATCGTGTAGACCACAATGGAATCGGATTCCACAACGGTCTTTGTAATTGTGTTCAGCATCATGTTGGTATGAACCAGAAATATGATGCCGTACAGGGAAACCGCTATCATGATTACTTCCACGATTGCAGAAAGAATAAATCGCGGCTTGGACCATTTTAACTGAACAAAGAACAAAACACTGAGTACTGCCAGAAGTACAACTACCAGCAGAATCAGGAACTTCCCGGGAATCATCTTTGTGGTAATCAGCATAATTGTCATTGCCACGGAAAGGATTGCCGCCAGGAAATATAATAAATACCTTTTATTGTTTGAAATCATTTTAAAACCTTCTTACTTCTTTACTGACTGATACTTTCTACTCTGCCTCCGGAGCAGGATTTTCGGCAGGTGTTTCGGGACCTGCGGGAGCCTCAGGCGTAGGCGTGGGTTCTCCCGGTGTCTCGGGAGTAGGTGTGGGCTCTGCCGGTGTCTCGGGAGTGGGCGTCGACTCTGCCGGTGTCTCGGGAGTGGGCGAAGGCTCTGCCGGTGTCTCGGGAGTAGATGTAGGCTCTGCCGATGCTTCGGGGCTTGCTGTAGGCTCTGCCGAAGTCTCGGGATCGGGCGTCTCCGTGGGTTCTGCCGAAGCCTCAGGCGATGCTGTTGCATCGGGCTGTTCGGTGGAACCGGGTTCCTCTGAAGGTGACGCACTGGGGCTTGCGGAAGGAGCAGCCGTTGCTCCGGGTGTCGGTGTTGCGGGCGTACTTACGCTGCCGGGATTCGTGTTGTCAGGTGTCGGTGTTGCAACGGGCTTGGGTGTCGGTGTCGTCACGGGATTCTGCACAATCGTCTGGGTAACCTCTGAACGGTTGGATGCAGGTGTGGTGTTGTTTCTTTCCGTTGTCTTTACGGTTCCTGCCACATAGGTGGAAACCGCAGTCAGCATACCGTCCTTCTTGGCTAGCGTCTGACCCAGGAATCCGGCTGATGCTGCAAGCTCTCCTTTTGCAACTGCCTCTTTGTTGTTCTGAACCATCTGAAGCATTTTCTTACGTCCGATTTCCACAGGATCGCTTCCGCTGAATTCCTGCATGGAAACAAGATCCTTCCAGTCGCCGTCCGTCAGTACCTGAACCATACCGTTGTACAGTCTGATGGATTCTGAGTCAATCTCGGTTTCCACAGGTGTCTCTACATAAATGACCTCGGGAGACTGTTCCGCACTTTCCTTCTGCGCAATCATTTTCTCCAGTTCATTGTTTTTCTTCTGCAGGGAAGTCATAAAGATAAAGGCAATCAAAGCCAAAACCGCAAAGATGCCCGCCAATGCGGAAATAGCGGAAATGGCGCTGAATTTTTCCATCTTCTCCAGCGTCTTTCTGTTGCGTACCTTGGGAATAATTCGCTCTTCGTCTTCTAACTCAAGCTCAGCCGCAAGATCGTCCTCATCAGAGATTGCCTCATAATCTCCCAGGTCTTCATCCTCCTGAAGAGAATCATCAGGTTCTTCTCCATCTGTTATCGCATCCCAGACAATGTCATCATCGTCAAAAAGATTAGCCATTTTATATCCTCCAAATCAATTTAAGCAAATTACTGCAGTCTGCCCCACACGGTGTACAAACCGGCAAAATCACCGAAGAAACTGAAATCATCCGCGCTCAGTTCCGTTTCCGTTGTGAGATAATCCGCACCGCGGCGCTGAGAGTGGGTTGCATATGCCAGGCGTCCCTCGTTTTTCAGAGAGTTCGGGGTTACAATGACCGTTCTTCCGGTCTCGTTGAAGGTACCCTGATACTCTGTCAGTTCCTGCTCTCTGGTTGACCATGCCTGCGAAACAGCACCCTCCATGGAGGCCGTTCCCAGCTGAATCCGAATATCTCCGGTGAGAACATAGTTCTCTGCGTCGAGATTTCCCTCATATTTTACATAACTGCCGTCAGCCAGACGAAGATTCTCGCTGACAAAGGTTCCCTCTGCCTGATGATATTCTACGATTTTAATCTGCTCATTGCTCTTTTCCAAATAAGTGAAACGACCGTTTTCTCCGCTGTACAGGATAGCGGTACAGGTATTTCCCACCTCATCGGCAGCTATCATATATCTGACATTTTCCTGCTCGGAAAGCTTCAGATAATAATTTCTCTGACCGATTACCATAGAGGGGAACATACAGTCATTCCAGTCTTCCTTCTCGACAATCTGCAGCACTCCGGTTGTATTGCCTTCCTTGAGCATCTGCATTGCGGAAACTGCCATGGAACGGACATTGCCGTCCTCCTCATCAAGATCAACCATAATGGAAGACAGTTCCTCCTGACGCTCTGTGGAATACTGCATCAGCTGTTCCAGCTCCAATTGATTTCTGTACTCAATAATCGTCTGTTCGGGAACATATTCCTGACTTTCCGGTGCGGACTCTGCAGCACTCTCGCTCTCCTGCTCGGAAATCACCGGCACAGACTCCTGTGTATTGTCAACTTCTCCACAGGCAGTCAGTGAAGCAACTGCTGCCGCAAGGATTAAGATAACTATCTTTCTTTTCATTTCTACCTCTTATACGTTAAATACCCATTTCAAGTTCAACGCTAATTTTACTCTGTAATAAAACCTTTAATACGGCATAGGCATCTCCGCCGGAGATGGCATGTACCTGCCTGTAATCCTCCGGGATGTATCTGCAGTAATCCTCCGCAAAATCCAGGACACCCTGCTGAATCTCGGCCACCTTTTCCGGCTTGCAGTCGGGCTTCTTAAATAAAAGACGATATCCCTGTTCGGAAGTTTCATCCAAAACAAAACCCTTGAAGCTGCCTTCCTTGGAGGAAAGCAAAAGCTCTACTGCCAGATTGTGATCCTTGCCGGGATTATGCCACTTCCAGAACTCACGGTTATTTTCCTGAGAGTACATATAGCTCAGCAGCTTTCCTTCATACAGGAACTGCTCGGAAGCATTCGGCTCGGCATTATTGTAGGTGTTGGTTCCTGCAACAATACCTGTTATCTCACAGTCAAGCTTCCACTTTTCGTTGACAAGGCGATTCAGAACAATCGCTCCGCTTCCTGCCCAGCCCACATCTACGGCTGCTGCCTTGCGGCATCCGCGCAGTACATTTTCATAATAAAGCTGACCTGCCTTTTGGCCCTCCTCATAATGTGCCACAACCTGTTCCCATTTTGCAAGCAAATATTCTCTGACCAACCAGGCATTTTTTTCGGTAAGCTGTGTTTCTCCCGTAAGGACTGCCTCTCGGCGCGCCTGTGCTTTTGCAGTGTCACGCATGTCAAATACCTTGTCGGATGCGAGCAATTTCTCCACAAACGCGGGGAAGGTCTGAAGCATCTCCGGGAGCATATCGCCCAATTCCGCACTGTCCATTACCTGCTGCAGTGAGAACTCCTGATTTACCTTATGGTCAATAAAGCGGCGCAGGTAATCAAACTTAAAGAACTCTGCACCCAGCTTCGTTGCAGCCGTTCTGGACCAATAGACATATTCTGTCGGAATCTCATTGCCGTAGATTCTGTCGTACACCTGCTTTACGATATCTCCGTCTCTGGAAAGAAACAGAAGCTTGTCCCAGCCGGCCTGCTTTGCCATGGCATGAATATACTGGCAATAGCCCAGAACAAAATATCCGCCATATACAAAGCCCAGCTCATAATCCTTGGAATAGGTGTGCAGGCCGTTGTAAATCCGCGAATTTACGATACCTCTGTACAGCGAACCGCTGATAATGGAAAGGTCCTCCGCACGGTACGGCATTCCTGAGATATTGACATTCTTATACAGGACGCTGTCAAAGCCCGCCTCCCTGGCATGCTTTCCGTCGGACTGTGGATTGTCACCCACATGAATGTAGGACACATCGCCGTAAGCGGTCCGAACCTTCCGATACAGGGACTTGTCAGACTTGGAGGCTCTCTCTTCGCAGGACACAAACAATCTGTCGATTCCCGTAAAGCCTGCCTTTTCCAGCAAACGCTTCAGGAAATCGGATCCCAGATACATATCTGAGGTACAGATGATTTTGCTGTTCTTATTCTTCTTTGCGAGAATGTCAAACACGGCAAGCATATAAGGATTGCCGAAACAGAACGAAAGCTCTGCTTCCATTTCAAGCTCCATTCCACGGTCTGCGGGAATTCCGGCCTGCTCTTCCATCTCGCGATAAATATCTTCCAGCGTTACCTCATAGGTGCCTGATTTCTCATGCTCCTTCTGTCTGGCACGCCATTCCATTGTGCGGCGAATCGCCTCGAAATCGGGAATACCCAATTTACTTCCCACTGCAAAGAACAAATCTGTGGGAGCAACAAAGGATCTCATAATCAGTGTGTCAAATATATCAAACGAAATCACATCATGCTGCAGAAGCTTCTCCGCAAGCTCCTCGGGAGAATAGGTCTGTGTGCCGAAGGATTCCGCGTGTTCTTTCAGAATCTTCTTGTTTTCATCCGGGTACAGGCCATCGTCTCTGAGCGTACGATTTCCCAGGGCCCAGCGGAGGTTCATCCAAAGCAAAGAAAACCAGGCATACATCCTTCCTGATAATCCCTGCTTTTCCGCTCTTAATTTGTAATATTTCTTCTGAATGGCAGGATGCCTGTTCACAAGAAAATTATATATAAGCATTCTTAGTTTCATAAGAATCCTTTCCCGAACCCATCCTACAGTATATTACAGTTTCTGAAGAATATGATTCTTGTCCTTCTTAAAGATGTAGGTTCCCAACAAATATACGCCGAAACTCCATACAATCATCTTAACCAACAGGACGATATCAGGCATTTTGCCGTACATAATGACATTTCTCATTGCCGCGATGTAGAGGTATACCGGGTTGTTGCCTACTACAAACTGCATCATCTCGGGCAGCTTATCCACGGGATAGAACAAAGCTGACAGATACATCCACAGCTGGAGCAGAATTCCGTAGAGATATTTGATATCTCCGAAGAAAACATAGCCCACACTCAGCGCCATGGAAAATCCGACGGTAAACAGAAGCTCCAGCACAAAGATGATGGGCAGGAACAGCATCGCCAGATGCAGCTTCATTCTGAAGAAAAGCAGAATGGGAACAAATGCAATCAGGGAATAGCCGAAATTAACCATTGCCGTGTATACTCTGGAAAATACAAACACCTGCATGGGTGTCTTAACCTTTATGAGCATCTGCTTATTGTCTACCAACGCCGTCATCGCGGTATTGGTACCGGTTGTAAACAGGTTCCACAAAACATTACCGCAAAGGAAATATACGGGGTAATTCTCGATGGAACGATTGAACATGGTAGAGAATACCAAACTCGTGATAATCATGGAAAGCAGCGGATTCAGTACGCTCCAAACCACACCGAGTTTACTTCTGGAGTACTTACGCTTGATTTCTCTTCCCGTAAGCTCCTCAATTACAAACATATACTGTTTTAACTGTTTCTTATCCATTTTTGTTTCTCCGACGGTTTATTTGATGAGAGAAGCAAGAATTTCTCTTACTTCCAACAGTTTTTCCAGGTTACCGTCATACTTCTCATATAATGCACATACTTTTGATGCATCGCCCTGCAGAATCATGTGGCCCTTCTCAATCCAGATTGCTCTGTTGCAATTCTCACGAATGGACTTTGTGGAATGTGAAACCATGATGACCGTAGATTCACTCTGAATCATCTCCTTCACCTTCTGCAAACTCTTCTGCTGGAAGATTCTGTCGCCGACGCTCAATACCTCGTCCAGAATCAGGATCTCGGGTGTATTGCGCACCGTGGCAATTGCAAATCCCAAACGGCTGACCATACCGGAAGAATAATTCTTTACTTTTTCATTCATAAAGTCTTCCAGCTCTGCGAACTCAACAATCTCATTGTAATGTTCGTCAATAAACTCCCTCTCGTATCCGATGATTGCACCGTTCAGATATACATTTTCTTTGCCGGTCAGTTCCATGTCAAAGCCGGTACCCAGGGTCAGAATCTGAACCTTCTTCTTGTTTACCAGCATTCTTCCCTCGGTAGGTCTCAATGCTCCGGAAATGATCTTCAGCAGGGTTGACTTTCCGGCGCCGTTTGTACCGATGACACCGATAACCTCACCCTTCGTGATGTCAAAGGAAATATGGTCCAGTGCACGATATTTCTCAGGCTTCAGTTCGCCCTTGATTTTACGAATCAGGAACTCCTTGATGGAAGAATATTCATTTACCTGACGGTCGAAGTCCATGCAGACATCCTCCGCACGAATGACAACACCGCCCACATCCTGCTTCTTGCGCTTTCTTCTCAGTGTTTTCTCTGCGGGAGCTGCCGCAGGAAGATTTTCCTTGGCGCGCCTTGAATAGAACACCACAAGCAGGGAAATAACCAGCAGGGCAACCAGAACACCCAGAACAATCAGCAGGATCTTCACGCCTACAGGCATGCCTGCTTTCTCGGTGGGCTCTGTCTCTTCCACCGGCTCGCTCTCCTCACTGCCGCTCAAATCAGGGAAATCCAGGAAGTCTGACATGGTTTCCTCGGAGGAAGCTTCAATCTCCTCAGACTGTGAAGGTACCTCTTCCACGGATTCTTCCGTTGTTTCCTGCACGGGAGCTTCCTGTCTGTTTACAACTACGGTATATCTGGTGGAGAAACCGGAACCGCCCTTTACAATAATGGGAATTACATTTGTTCCGACGGCAAGTGTTTCATCCGCAACCGATACGGTTGCTCCCACTTCTCCTTCCGCAACAATTCCTGCGGTCTCCACTTCATAGGGAACACTTACGGCATACCTCAGAACGGAAGTGTCAAAGCCCTCCACGGGATTCCCTGCCACTGACAGGCCTGCCAGACCGCATTTTGCTTCCAGAGGAATGGTGACGCCGGTGCTGACGGGTGACTCTGAGCTGATTGTCTCATCGCCCTTCTTCGCCGTTCCGGACTGAATGGTCACAGTCGTGTTTTCGGACAAAAGCGGAGTGAAACGCAGAATCTTCTTAAACTGTCCGCTGTAGGTACCTGTTCCGGAGATTTCAAACTCATGATCGCTGATTACGGTAACCTCGGAATCGCTTGCACCTTCAAATCTGAGAACCTCGGGGTCATAGCTAACCACAAGCTTCACATCCGTAAAGCTTTCTCCCGCCTCATCTACCAGATAAAAGCCCAGGGGTGAACGCTCGTTGTTCTTCCAGGTGTAGCCTTCCTGTGTTCCGAATTTTATCTCTGCTCCCTGCGCAAATGCCTGCATGGAAAAGCAGAACACGGCAAGCAGCATCCATTCTATTGTCAAAAGAAGTCGGCCCTTCATTTTATGTTTCTTATCCATTGTTTTTTCTCCACATTACCATCTTGCGGTAATTCAAAAAATATTTATATCGCACATAGGAACGCAAATGCTGTTCCCTTCTTCGATCGTTCAGATTGTCCTCAGATACCATAACACTGCCCTCGTACCAGGCACTTTGCTTTACTGTCACCTGCGGACTCAATAACATCTGTCTGATTCTGTTCAGCAGATGATTTGCAGTAAGTTCCTTCTCATCCATAGGCTCCGCCAGCTGTCGTCCCGCATATTCCAGAACATCATCGGCAAAGGGAAGCTGACCGAACAGGGCAGCCTCTTCCTTGGTCGGGAAGGTCATAAACAAGGACAAATTGCGCTGTGTCGCAGTTTTCAGATAAGGAAGCTCCATCCGCTCAGCCGCCTGTTCAAAGGTACAGTCGGCAAACATCGAAAGCATCTTCTCCGTAAAGCGAGCCATATTGGCTTCCACGGAGTTCAGAAACTCCTTTTTCTCGGAAGCAATTTCCGCCAGAACGGGCTGTTCTCCATAGGACAATGTCATTCCGTGAGGCGCACTGAAAATCCCCTCAAAAAGGCAATTGCTGAAATAAACCTTTCTGCGCATCTGATTTTCCGGCGCAAAGTAGTAGCTGTGGTAATCCTCACGAACACTTCCCTTCGGCGTTTCATACAAGCCCCAGTAATATCCTGTCAGCTTGTTCTTCGCTCCCAAGAAGGTCCGCAGCGCATTTAATTGCTTCTGCATGGAGCCCACCCAGCCGCTGTCCACAAGTGCCATTTCGCACTCTTCCAGCATGCCCTCGCGCTCCAGATAGTTCTTTAGTCCCGGCAGCTCTGCCCGGGAGTTCTGAATCAGACTCTCCATAAAAGCCTGATTCTCCCGCATCTGTTCCTTCAGGCGCGGCAGATTCTGTCTGGGAATCTGTTCCCGCAAGGGGAATTCGGGAAATGCATCCTTCCACCTTTCAATCAGTGTCTGATCAAAGCCGGCTCTCAGATAAACCTTTTCCAGAGAGACATCCAATCCCCCGAGGGTGATATAGTCAAGGGCCGTCTCGGTATCCAGATGAAACATCGGCACTCTCAGAGAATACCTGGATGCATAAAAATATCTGCATTCTATGGGAAGGGAAAACTTCTGAACCAGCTTCTCAGCCATCAGATACATAAAGTATCCGTCTCTGGCCAGGAAATACAGGCGCTTGATTTTCTTGGCCGCAGCCTCCTGCAGCACCCAGAACACAAACCCTGCAAGGGCGGGGCAAAGGACAAGGTCCGCAGTGCTCTCCGGCACAAGGCTTTCGTTCACCGTTCCCGTCAGTTCAGCTAAGAAGGCATTTTTCTGATATGATTTTTTGTATTGATCCAGCCGCTGCTGCCAAGTATCCATCTGATCTTTGCCTTCCCAACCGTCATGAAACAGTTATCTTTTACTCTTGATCCAAACCAGTAATTTGTTCGGTACCATCCAAACCACCAACGGTTTGATAACATACTGCAGGTTGCCAATTCGGGATAATCCCATCAGCTTAAAGCCGTTCGCGCGAATTGACACCTCCTGAAGCTGAAACTTCAGCTTTCTCTTACGGTATGCGTGAGCCGATTCCCTGTAAAAGAACAGGTTCTCCTGCAGATTGCAGCCCTTCACGCCTGCCGCATACAATCTCATAAACAATTCGTAATCCTCGCCTCTGCCGGGCTCGGCAGCATCCTTGTAAGCGCCCTGCTCCATCAGCATCTGCTTACGGAACATCACTGCAGGATGAGGATACGGTGAATAGCTCAGATAATCATCTCGCTCCGGGAATTCAGGATAAGGACGATTCCCCCAAATCAAACCCTTTTCATCAAACAGATTCATACAACAACCTACAAATCCGTACTCCTGATTTTCATCCAGGAACTTTACTTCCTTCATTAAGCGTCTGGGATGAGAAATATCATCCGCATCCATGCGGGCGATGTACTCTCCCTTCGCCAACTTAATCGATTGATTTAATCCGTATGCAAGACAATGATGCTCATCATTTCTGATATAGCGTATTCTCGCATCACGCTCTGCCAATTCCTTGATAAGCGCTGCCTTTTCCTCTTCCGAGCCATCATCATAAAGAATCATTTCCCAGTCCTCAAAGGTCTGCGTCATGATCGAATCTACCGACTCCTCCAGCAGCTCTATGTCCGGATTAAATACACATAATAGAACACTTACTCGCGGTTCCATCTATTGTTGTCCCCCGATCAACTCTGTAGTTTAAGAATTTATCTCTGCGTATACCTGCCGCATAATCTTGTCTGTAGCCTGTACATCATATTTCGGAGCAAGACGCTTGCATTCGCTGGCCATTGCTCTTCTTCTGGAGGGATTCTCCATCATCTGTTCAATTGCTTTTCGATATTCGGCGGAGGTGCCTGTCTTACAGACAATTCCGTTTACATTATCCACCACATATTCGCGGGTTCCGCGGCAATCGGAGGTAATCAGCGGAAGTCCTGCCGCCATTGCCTCTATCGCAGCGATTCCCAGGCCCTCACGGATGGAGGGAAATGCGAAGCAATCTGCTGCCGAAAGCATGCTTGGAATATCATCCCTGAAACCGTACAGGAACACTCTGTCTTCCAGATGCTTGGCCTTAATCAGTTCCTTTAATTCCTTTTTCTTCTCACCGCGTCCGCAGATACCGTAGTAAACATTTGGATTGTTCATCTGCTCCACGGCCTCAATGATAACCTTGTGGTTCTTGTTATCATTCAGTTCTCCGACAGAAATAATGTAAAAAGCATCCTCCGGGATTCCCAGCTGCCTGCGAACATTAAGCTTCTCGTCATGGAAAAAAGCAAAGCGCTCTGTATCGATTCCGACGCCGGGAATCAGACTGACCTTGCCGTTCTTTCTCAGGCGGAACTTCTTAGCTCTCTGAAAATCTTCCCGGTTAATTGTGATTAGCTGGTCCGTGCATCGCGCCAGAAGCTTTTCTGCAGTGTAATACAGAAGCCAGTTAACCATCGGAGCACCCTTATAAAAATGAAAACCGTGCGCCGTGTAAATGATATATACCCTCTTTTCAAGGAGAGCTGCCAATCGTCCCACAACGCCTCCCATGGGGTTGTGCACATGAACCGCATCAATGCCTTCCTCACGGATAATCTTTCTGATTTGCTTCAGTGCCCAATAATTCTGTATTAATTTTGTGGGCTTTTTGGAGATACTGACATGGTGAAAAACTATTCCCTGTCTCTCCATTGCTTCCCTGTCAAAATGATACACGGGCATATCCATGTTGGACGCGTAATGAACCTCATAGCCGGCCTCTTGGAGGATTTTCACATCATTCATTTCAAATTGATACAAAAAACCACTAATCGTAGTGATAAAAAGAATTTTTCTTTTCACAGCATACTCCCGGTAATTTTATATACTTTAACTAATTTATTATACCTGCGAATAGTATATATTGTCAAATAAAGAATGCTGTGCAAAATAACACAAAAAGAGCAGGAATTGCTTCCTGCTCTTATCGATTGTTAAATTATTAGTGCTTACTGTACATTGTCATCATTCTTCTCGTGAACGATTCTGAAGTGGTAGCTGTCCTCGTCACTGCCCTCGATTTCCTGGAGCAAAATCAAAGCCTTGGGAACGCGCGCATTGAACATACGGCTGATGTAATCCATGTTATCCTTTACAGCCACGCCCTCGGGAAGAACTGCTGTTTCATAATAGTCAGGTCCAAAATATCTGTTGTAGATTTTGGACTCCTCGCCCTGCAAGCCGTTAAAAATAGTAATCAGACCGCCGTCCCTTAAATAAGCGATTCCACCGAAAAATTCATCGGTGAAGTCGGTCTTTCCGGCGCTGCGCATGAAAGAAATCAGGCACTGCAGCATAAAGTCTCTGACTGCCTTCTCTTCCTTCTTGATTTTAATGGTTGTATAGCGATATCCTCCGCTGGGAACGGTCGGAACCAGAATAGGAATAAAATCCTGAAATCCCAAATCTTTAAATGAGTAAAATTTTTCTTCTGCCATTAGTTTTCACACCTTTCGTAGGTCATCATTTCCTTCACGGAATACACTTATTGTAACTTTTTGAGGTACCTTTCGTCAACAACTATGTGCGGCGACTTTCTCTCCTCTCAGGAAAGCCCCATCATGCCCTTGGCCATCAGTTCCTCCAGGCAGACAACCTCACCCTGCCTGCGGGTAGCCTTCATGTCAATCAGACGCTGATTCTCGGAACCTCTGAACGACAATCGGAGATTTCGCTTGCTCATCACAAACTCTCCGTCCACCAGCACATCCAGCAGATTAAGCAGCTCCGTCACGACCGTATCTCCGTCCTTCTCCCACTGCTGCATCTCTCTGTCATATTCGTAGCCGGAGTAACACCAGATATCCTTTTGGGGATATCGTTCCTTCACCTTTTTTACCAGCTCCAGAACCGTCTTTCTGTTCTCCGGTTCCATTGGTTCTCCACCGAGAAGACTTAAGCCGCGAATATAATCCGGTGCCAGAGCTTCCATAATCTCTGCCTCCGTCTCTGCCGAATATTCCTGCCCATACCCGAAATCCCAGGCCTCACGGTTAAAGCAGCCCTCACAGCCGTGAGTGCAGCCGCTGACAAACAGCGACACTCTGATGCCGGGCCCGTTTGCCACATCGGTTTTCTTGATTGTCGCGTAATTCATGGTAAATCCCTTTCATCAAACAAGGCCATGCAGCGCATGGCCTGTTGTTCTTCCTACAGATGTAATACTCTTGCCTTGATTTCCTTGGTCTTTCCGGCGTTCCAGAAGTTCTCGCCCAGATAACCGCAGGTTCGTCTGGTAACATTCATCTTGGAATGATCCTTGTTATGACACTGAGGGCACTCCCACTCGTTGTCATCATTTACGATAATCTCGCCGTCATAGCCGCAGATATGACAGTAATCGGACTTGGTATTGAACTCGCCGTACTGAATGTTCTCATAGATGAAACGAATCAGCTCCTCTACCGCATCCACATTATGGGTCAGGTTGGGAATCTCCACATAGGAGATTGCGCCGCCCAGGGATTTGTTCTGGAATTGGCTCTCAAAGGTAATCTTTGTGAAGGCGTCGATAGGCTCACGCACATCCACATGATAAGAGTTGGTATAGTAGCCCTTGTCGGTAACATTTTTAATCTCGCCGAACTTCTCACGGTCAATTCTTGCAAAGCGATAGCAAAGGGTTTCTGCGGGGGTTCCGTACAGAGAAAATGCGATGCCTGTCTCTTCCTTCCACTTTGCAGCGGCGTCCTTCATATAATCCATTACGCGAAGTGCAAAATCCTTGCCGGCAGCGCTGGTATGACTGCAGCCCTTCATCAGATAGGTCAGCTCATACAGGCCGATATAGCCCAGTGACATGGTGGAATAACCGCCGAAGAGAAGCTTGTCAATCTTCTCACCCTTTTCCAGTCTGGCAATGGCGCCGTACTGCCAATGAATGGGGCTGACATCGGAAACAATGCCGAGCAGTGCCTTATGTCTGCACATCAATGCTTCATAACAAAGAGCAAGTCTCTCGTCCAGAAGCTTCCAGAAGGTCTCCTCATCGCCCTTTGCGATAATACCGATCTGGGGAAGGTTCAGGCTGACAACGCCCTGGTTGAAACGGCCTTCCCACTTGTAATTGCCATTCTCATCCTTCCAGGGAGAAAGGAAGGAACGACAGCCCATGCAGGAGAATACATTGCCCTCGTAATTCTCGCGCATCTTCTTTGCGGAGATATAGTCGGGGTACATTCTCTTGGCAGAGCACTCTGCCGCATGCTTTGTTACATAATCATACTTACCGCCCTTTAAGCAATTGTTCTCGTCCAATACATAAACCAGCTTGGGGAACGCAGGGGTAACATAAACGCCCTTCTCATTCTTGGTTCCCTGAATACGCTGGCGGAAAATCTCTTCGATAATCTGCGCAGTCTCCTCCGCATACTCGTCCGTCTCATCGATATGCAGGAACAGCGTTACAAAGGGAGACTGACCGTTGGTGGTCATCAGCGTGTTAATCTGATACTGGATGGTCTGCACACCGGACTTCAGCTCGTCGCGCAGTCTCATCTCCACAATTTTCTCCTTAGTGGCTGCATCCATGGTGTCGTCGAATTCCTCTTCCAGCTGCAGTGCAAACTTCTCCTTGCTCTTGCGCAGATATTTGCCCAGATGCTTGATATTGACAGACTGACCGCCGTACTGATTACTTGCCACGGCAGCAATAATCTGTGTAGTAACGGTACATGCTACCTGGAAGCTCTTAGGTGACTCAATCATCTTACCGTTGATGGAGGTGCCGTTGTCCAGCATGTCCTTGATATTAATCAGACAGCAGTTGAAAATCGGCTGAATAAAGTAGTCTGCATCATGGAAATGAATCACACCGTTGTCATGCGCCATGGAAATATGCTCAGGCAGCAGCATACGTCTGGTAACATCACGGGAAACCTCACCCGCAATATAATCACGCTGTGTGGAAGCCAGACGGGTATTCTTGTTGGAATTCTCCTCTGCCAGTTCCTTGTTCTCGTTTCTGATCAGCTTCAGAATGGATTCGTCCGTTGTGTTGGACTTACGCAGCAAGCTTCTCTGATAACGGTAAATCATGAACTTCTTGGAAATATTATACTTGTTGGCACCTACCAGATGCTGCTCGATAATATCCTGCACATGTTCTACTGTCTGAAGTTCCTTTCCCTCATCCTTTACGGCCTGTAAAATGGTCGCAATCAGGTCCTCTCCTACTCTGTCTGCCTCAGCAACCTCAGCATTTGCCTTCTGGATGGCTGCTACAATTTTATCCTCCTCATAAGGAACTACTCGTCCGTCACGTTTCTGAATCTTCATATCAATACTCCAAAACCAATATTAACCTATATCTAGTGTCCAAGTCAGTCAATAAAACCATATATAGTGTCCAAAAACGATTATAAAATACCACCCGTCAAATTGCAATTAGGACTTTTTGTCAATATTTGGAATTAAAATTCTGTAAGAATCGACAAAGTTCATTTTTGAGCCAAAAAAAATCCCCGTACTTTCGTACGGGGATTTGTAACTTCAGATTAGTTCTGAGCAACATCCTTCATAGAGAAGCTGATTCTGCCCATCTTGTCCTTACCGAGGCAAACTACGGTAACAATATCGCCGAGAGTCAGAACATCCTCAACATGGTTGATTCTTTCCTTAGCGATCTTAGAGATGTGAACCATACCTTCCTTACCGGGAGCGAACTCGATGAATGCACCGAACTCCTTGATGCTTACAACCTTACCCTTGAAGATCTGGCCTTCAGCAAACTCGGTAACGATCATCTTGATCATCTCAACAGCCTTGTCCATCATCTCAGCATCGGTACCGCATACAGAAACCTTACCGTCATCGGTAATGTCAATCTTTACGCCGGTACGAGCGATGATCTCGTTGATGGTCTTACCACGCTGACCAACAACCTCGCCGATCTTCTCGGGATCGATCTGGATAGAGATAATCTTGGGAGCGAACTCACCAACGGTAGGTCTGGGAGCTGCGATAGCGGGCTTCATACATGTCTCCATGATGAACATTCTAGCTTCGCGACATCTTGCGATAGCGCCTTCAACGATAGGTCTGGTCAGGCCGTGAATCTTAATATCCATCTGGATAGCAGTGATACCGTCCTCAGTACCGGTTACCTTGAAGTCCATATCTCCGAAGAAGTCCTCAAGACCCTGGATATCGGTAAGCAGTACGAAATCGTCATCGGTTTCACCGGTAACAAGACCACAGGAAATACCTGCGACCATCTTCTTGATGGGAACACCTGCTGCCATCAAAGACATGCAAGAAGAACAGGTAGATGCCATGGAAGTAGAACCGTTAGACTCGAAGGTCTCGGATACGGTTCTGATTGCGTAAGGGAACTCCTCCTCAGAAGGAAGTACAGGAATCAGAGCACGCTCAGCAAGTGCGCCGTGACCGATTTCACGTCTTCCGGGTCCTCTTGAAGGCTTTGTCTCACCTACAGAGTATGAAGGG
>JAZLKR010000043.1:0-18832 GCA_045597705.1 Acetatifactor sp. | reverse complement strand
TCCTGCCAGTCTTTAACTGGCATTACTGTTTTTGTTTGAGCGTTCAATTGCTTGAACTTTGTTCTCTGAATTATTCAATGGCGAATTGCATTCGCCTTAGAATTTTCAGGGTTGCATTGATGTTTATTTGTCAAGGTACTTTGTTGTCTGTGAGGTGTTTACCTCAGCGACAAGTGTTACTATACCACCCTGTTTGAAAGAAGTCAACACCTTTTTCGATAAATTTTTATATTTTCTCCCACAATTAGAAAAATCCCCAAAAATGGCTTATTTCCGCCATTTTTCAGGGATTTGACCGTTTTGATTTGTCTTAATCTTTTCGCAATTATCGTAAATTGTGTCAAAATTGTAGGTTTATTTGCAAATACTTTCCGTCTATTCTTTATTACGCTAAAATGAATTCTTTATACTTGTCTGCTTCCTTCGCGCCGCAGTCTGCAGTGAGCCTTACTCCCTCTGCAAGATACTCTGTTTCCAGTACCGTACTGTTCTCCTGAAGCGCCGAAACAATGCCTCCCTTATCATAAGGAATCAGGAAAGTAATCACCTGTCTGTCACCGTAAGCAATTTCCTTAATCAGTGCAATCAGTTCCTCCAAGCCAATTTCCTTACCTGCTGCCATATAAAGCTTGTTGTCCATACGCTTGGGGATATCTTCTATCTGTGCACGATCGGATTTATTAAACACCACTATCTGAGGAATATCTCCCGCTCCCAGTTCCTTCAGAGTCTCCGCCGTCACTTCCATATGTTGTCTGTAATGCTCGTCCGAAAAATCTACTACCTGTACAAGCAAGTCAGCATAACGAACCTCATCCAAAGTAGAACGGAATGCTTTTACCAGTCCATGAGGCAGTTTGTGAATAAATCCAACCGTGTCAGCAAGGAAGAAGGGCTTTTTATCTCCCGTGTGAATATTTCTGATATTGGTATCCAGAGTAGCAAACAGCATATCCTTTTCCAAAACCGTTTTTTCCTTGTTCTCACCGTAGCGTTCTACCAATTTATTCATAATAGTAGATTTACCCGCATTGGTGTAGCCAACCAACGCCACCTGGGGAATTCCGGACTTGTCTCTGCGCTTGCGCATGGTATCTCGGTTTGCAGTCACCTCGTCCAGTTCCTTTTTCAGTTCGCTGATTCGATGCTCAATTTTACGGCGATCCAGTTCCAGTTTTGTTTCACCTGCACCTTTGTTACTCATGCTGCCGCCGGTACCACCCTGTCGGCTCAGGTTATCACGCATGCCAATCAGTCTGGGAAGCATGTACTGTAATCTCGCAGTTTCCACCTGCAGCTTAGCTTCCTTTGTTTTCGCACGAAGTGCAAAAATATCCAGTATCAGATTGGTCCGATCCAGCACAGGCAAATCCAATGCATCACCCAGATTACGAATCTGAGAAGGTGTCAGAGTATCATCAAAGATTACCTCCTCTGCCTCCAATGCAGCAGCCATGGTCTTCACTTCGCTGACCTTACCTGTTCCGATATAATAAGCCTTATTCACTCCGTCCATTTTTTGGACAACAGTGCCTACCACCTGCTTGTAAGCAGCTTCCGCCAGGCTTGCAAGTTCTTCCATGGAATGGTCGAAATCCTGCTCCACGCCAATATCTGCTCCTACAAGTAAAACCTTAGTATATACAATCTCTTCTGTTATTTCTCTCATAAAACCTCATTTCTAATCTTCCATGCGTTCCGTCTGCTCGCACAAATCCAGTTCAAACCAGAACATAACACCGTCCGCACAATTTTCTACGCCGTATGCCTGATTCAAGGAATCCTGAATTGCCTTGACAATGGAAAGACCTACGCCGCTGCCGCCGTATTCCCTTGTGCGCGCTTTGTCCACCTTATAGAATTTCTCCCACAGATGAGGCAATGCTTCCTCAGGAATCCTTTCTCCGGTATTATACACCGAAACTCTCGCCTTTGTATCACTGGTCTCCAGCTTAATCACAATTTTCTTCTCACCGGCGCAGTAATTAACAGCATTGGAGAAATAATTGGTAATCACCTCTTCTGTCTTCAGTTCATCTCCCCAGACATAAAGTGAATCATACTCCTTCATTTCTACTGTAATGTCCTGCTGCTTCGCCAGGAGCTTTGCACTTTGGATATAATTGTTTAACAAGCCGGACAAGTCAAATCGCTCCAATGTCACCACTTCGTTGCCGAATTCCAGCTGATTCAATGTCAGCAGCTTCTGTACCAGACGATTCATTTTTGCAGCCTCGTCGACAATTACTTCGCAGTAATAAGCCTTGCTTTCTTCATCATCCAGTTCCTGCAGTCCTTCCGCATATCCCTGAATCAAAGCAATCGGTGTTTTCAATTCGTGCGAAACATTTGACAGAAACTCTTTTCGCATTTCATCGATTTGTTCTTTCTTCTCAATATCCTTCTGTAATTCGTTGTTGGCTGTTTTCAGTTCTCCGATAGTCGTCTCCAAGGCAGAAGAAAGCTTGTTGATATTGGCTCCAAGCAGCCCGATCTCGTTTTTCGCTCTGCCATCATACTTTGCATCAAAATTCAGATGAACCATCTGTTCAGAAATATTGCTCAGAGTTTTGATGGGTTTGCTGATTCGCCCGGCCGCAAGCCAGAATGCCAGCGCTCCAATCAGGCCGCATGCAATTCCCACATATGCGTAGAATTCATTTGCAATTCCTGCACTCTCCCTGATACTTTCCAGAGGGGTTCTCATGATAACGGAAGCTCCGGCTGCCCCGACCGTTCCAAACAAAGTCAGGAAATCGCCGTCTCTGCCTTTCGTCTGCTCAATACTATATTTCTCGTTTGCTTCTATCTCATCCGCAACTTCATCGCTCATGCCAAAAATATGTCGATACAGAGAAGCCTCCAGTTCGCGGCCTCCGTTCTTCGACACATACATGGCCTCCGCTTCTGTATCGATTACACAGATAGCAATATTGGAGACGGTACATAATCTATTCAGTTCCTCTACCATTTTTTCGGAATCGCTTCCGATTACCTGGTTCACTGCCGTATATGCATTTTTCAGTGTATTCACCTTTTTGCTGCTGTAATATTTTTCCAAAAAAAGGGAATTAATGACATAGCACAAGCCGATGGTAATCGCCATCAATCCGATGAAAAACAACGCAAACTGTCTTCTGATGGAATGTTTCACTCTGCTGCCTCCAGCTTATAGCCCATACCCCAGATGGTTTTGATTAAATCACCCTTTTCTCCCATCTTACTGCGGAGCTTTTTCACATGTGTATCAATGGTTCTGGCATCTCCGAAATAATCATAATTCCAGACATGATTCAAAATCTTTTCTCTGGAAAGAGCAACACCGCGATTCTCCACAAAATAGGTCAGGAGTTCAAACTCCTTGAAACTTAATTCAATCATCTCGCCGTCAATCGTTACCTGATGGGCTGTCTTGTCAATAACAATTCCGCTGCAGGAAATTACTTCCGCTTCTTCCTGCTTACCGCTTCTCCTTAAGATAGCTTCAATTCTGGCAACCAGAATCTTGGGACTGAAGGGCTTTGTAATATATTCGTCTACGCCGAGTTCAAAGCCTTTCAATTCGTCACTCTCGTCCCCTCTGGCTGTCAACATGATAACAGGCACCTTGGAAACACTTCTGATTTCCTTGCATACATCCCAGCCATCCATCTTGGGCATCATTACATCCAGCACCACAAGCGCAATATCCTTCTGCTCATAAAATAAATTCAGTGCTTCCTCGCCATCGCCGGCTTCTATCACATCATAGTTTGCGCGCACCAGAAAGTCTCTGACCAGTTTACGCATTCTGCTCTCATCATCTACAACCAACACTTTTAATCGAAGCATGGCAATCACATCCTTTCCATTTTCCAGTAGCATAACATGGAATTGTGTTTATTCTGTGAGGAAAGAGCTGCCTCACAGCAAAAATAAAAGAGCCTGAAAACAATGTTTTCAAGCTCTTTAGAGTGGACTAGATGGGGGTCGAACCCATGTCCGAAGGAAAATTCCCTGTCCTTCTACGAGTGTAGTCTGTTTACTATGGAAGGCCGAACCTTCCTGTTCCCTCCGCCGCGCGGGAGCAGACACCCTCACGGTTTTGGTAGCTTCATATTACGCCCGCTGCCTCAAAGCTTTGACAGCGTCGTTTCCTACATAGTCGAAGCCAGGGTCTCTAAGTGTAGGTGCCTAGAGTCTGACTCGCAGCTTACGCTGCGTATGCTAAATTATCTTCAGCGTTTATTTTTAATTTGGCCATTTAACGCATTACCATGCGACTCGCTTCTCCAGCTGCAGATCCCCCGTCGAAACCAGTACTAGCCCGTATTCTAAAGGTACTGCCCTTAAGCATTGTAAGTATACCCAAGGACAACTCCCTTTGTCAATAGCTGTAAACCTATAGTTTCATCTGCTTTTTTCGCAGATGGGAATCGGTATAAGCCGAACTTGAAATCTTATAAATTTTTCACCTTGAACTCTCGTTCAAATTCGCGTCTCTGATCCTTCTTGGCGATGTCATCACGCTTATCGTACAGCTTTTTACCACGCGCAAGGCCTACCTCAACCTTTACCCTTCCATCCTTAAAATAGACCTGCAAAGGAACTAGGGTGAAGCCTTTCTCCGCAATCTTTGCCTCCAGCTTGTTGATTTCACTTTTGTGCATCAGAAGCTTCTTTACACGCAGAGGATCACGATTGAAAATATTACCCTTTTCGTAGGGGCTGACATGCATGCCGTACACGAAAACCTCACCCTTTTCAATTCGAATGAAGGATTCTTTAATACTGCACTTGCCCATACGCATGGATTTTACTTCCGTGCCGTGCAATGCCACACCGGCTTCATAGGTTTCGTCAATAAAGAAATCATGAAATGCTTTTTTGTTGTTGGCAACCATCTTGGTTCCCACTTTCTTTACCGTCATTTCTAAACACCTCTTTTAATCATTTTCCAAAGAAAAATCGATGGTTCGAAGGAATCTGTCACAGCTGTCCACCCGAACGCGCACCGGCTGACCGGGCTGGAACTTTCTGCCCGTAGCCTGTCCTACGATTTCATAACTCTTTTCATTATAAGTATAGTAGTCTCCCGGAAGTTTGGAAATATGAATCAACCCTTCCACGGTATTCGAAAGTTCCACATAGACACCCCATGCGGTAACACCGGACACAACGCCGTCGAAGCACTCATCCACATGCTGTTCCATGTACTCTACCTTCTTCAGTTTGTCGGTCTCTCGCTCTGCCTCATCGGCGCGTCTCTCCATATCGGAAGAAGATTTGGCAATTCCCGGCAAAATCGCATTATAATGCTCCACACGATTTTCCTTCAGTCTTCCTCTCAGCTGCTCCTTGATAATTCGGTGAATCTGCAGGTCGGGATAACGACGAATGGGCGATGTAAAGTGACAATAGTACTTGCAGGCAAGACCAAAATGGCCTGTGCACTCCGTACTGTATCTGGCCTGCTTCATGCTGCGCAGTGTCAGTCGCTCAATCAATGCTTCCTCCGGAGTACCTTCTATTTTCTCCAAAAGTTTCTGAAACTCCTTCGGATGAATCTCTTCCTTCGCAGTCTTTCCGCTCTTCTTTCCCACTGCTTTCATATAATAGCCGTAATTCTGCAGCAGAGAAGAAAGCTGTTTGATTCTCTCCGGATCCGGTTCATCGTGAACACGATACACAAAGGGAAGCTCCTGCCAGTAGAAATGCTGCGCCACGGTTTCATTTGCCGCCAGCATAAAATCTTCAATCAGATCGGTCGCAACATTACGCTCATAAGCCTTAATCTCTATCGGATGACCTTCCTTATCAAGCATAATTTTACACTCCGGGAAGTCAAAGTCAATGGAACCTCTGGTTTTGCGTTTGCTGCGCAAAATAGCGGACAGTTCCTTCATCAGTACAAACATGGGAATCAGATTCTCATGGTCTGAAAAAAGAGTTTCTCTCTCAGGAATCGGATTCTCCACCTGCTCCAGCAGCTGCTTTACAACAGTATATGACATGCGCCTGTCAACCTTGATAACCGACTCGCAAATCTCATAATCGGTAATGTTTCCTTCCAGATCAACAGTCATAAGGCAGCTCAGTGCCAGTCTGTCCTCTCCTTGATTCAGAGAACAAATACCGTTAGAAAGTGCATGAGGAAGCATGGGAATCACACGGTCCACCAGATAGACGCTTGTGCCGCGCTTTACCGCCTCTCGATCCAATGCGGAATTCTCCTGCACATAGTTGGAAACATCTGCAATATGCACCCCCAAGTGATAACAACTGCCGTCAAAGGTGACATTAACCGCATCATCCAGATCCTTGGCATCCTCGCCATCGATGGTTACCATCTGCACATCACGCAGGTCTCGCCTGCCCTCGCAGTCTGCCGGTGTCACATCCTTTGCCACACGCTCTACCTGATTCATCAGTTTCTGCGAAAATTCGGTAGGAATGTCGTGTGCCTTTACAATGGAAAGAATATCCACACCCGGGTCATTGATATGTCCCAGGATTTCCACTACACGCCCCTCCGGATTCTTTCGCTCGGAGCCGTAATCCAGAAGTTCCACTACCACCTTATGGCCGCTGACAGCATTCTTGGAATTCTCGGCACTGACAAAAATGTCCCCCGGAAGTTTGGCAATATCGGGAACCACAAATCCATAGTGCTCTCTGGACTGTTCAAAGGTACCTACTACCGTAGAAATCCCTCTGGCAATGATTTTAACAACCTTTGCCTCCTGGCGCTTCCCTCCGTTTGAAGGAAGCAGGCAAACCTGCACGGTATCCTTGTGATAAGCACCCCCTACCATATCCTCGGGAATGAACAAATCTTCCTCTCGGCCTTCGATTTCCACGAATCCAAATCCCTTGGAATTACTGATGAAGGTACCCACCATCAGTTTGCCGTTGGACTTCATATATTTTCCTTTTAATGTGAGGGTAATCTTACCCTCTGCCAGAAGTTCCTGCAAAATTGCAGAGAACTCCTCTCGATCCTCCTTTTCCACGCGAAGCAGCATTGCCAGTTCCTTCTCCTTCATGGGAACATAGATGGGATCGTTTACAAGGTCACAAATGACCTTCTTTCTTTTCTCTCTGATATCTTTTTCTGCCATTTTTCTCCTATTAAAAAAACACTCTTGTGTCGCCACAAGAGTGTTTGAAGTCTTTAATATACATTCAAATTAAGTGCTACTGCCAGGAGCATAAAGAGGACAACCAGAACCTTGGTAATCTTAACCATGCGGCCTTCCATTGAACGGCCCTTGTTCTTTCCCCAATAGCTTTCTGCGGCGCCGCTGATAGAACCAAGTCCCTCAGATTTGCCTTCCTGCATCAGTACCAACACAACCAGTGCTACACAAACTATGATAAATACAATTGTTAATACAGTTCTCAACGCTTCCATTTCACACCTCCTAATGTCAAGCAGAATAAATTTTATCATAGATGGGAACAAAAGGCAACTGTTTTTTATTTATCCGTTTTCACTGTGTGATCAAGACATTTCAGCATCCCATTTTCTGTATAAATCGGATACATATTATGATTTATCAGTTCCAGATAACCATCTTCCTCAAAGGTGTCCGTCACAAATACGGGAATCAGTTCCGCCAGTATCTCTCCGCATTCTTTCTCCCCTGAAGTGATTGTTATCTCGGGAATCGCGCTCTTGCAGAGGCCATCCGAAATATCAATATAAGGGAATCGAATTTCACCGTTCTTCAGTTCGTAATAATGGCTCACATCCAGACCGTTCATGGGATAGTTGCGCAATGTCACAATCGTCTTCGGTCCCTGATAGGTTAAGGTTCCCACATTACTTATCACATTGCCTGCTCTGCTGTACACCGGATAGCTGTAAACATCCTCACTGTCATCCAGGCATCGAACAAAGCCATCATAGCTGGATACACAGCCATGCGTAAAGCCATTCGCAGACAGTTCCTTTGCATAATAATCAGCAATAAATGCATTGGTCATCCAATTGAAGTCGATAAACTTCGTGATTTCCTGTCCCCTGCAATAGGAAAGATATTCTGCACCAACCTGCAGGCAAACTGTGTTGTTTCCCAACAGTTCCAAAGAAATCTCCTCAGGATTTGCCGCAAACGCGGTCAGCTCAGCAAACCACTGTCTCGCATCCTCATTTGTAAATGGATCAATCTCTGCGATTTCATAATCTGTCGTACTGAAAAAAATGCTGCTGTACTGTTCATAAACAGGCGCCAGGTACAATTCTCTTCTACCTTCATTTTCCATGGTTTCAAAAGCATGATACAGTACTTCATCCACCTGAATCTTCTCTCCGGGATGGCCGTTGATATAACAGATATTATTTACACCCTCAAACAGTTCATCCGCCTGAAACAGCTGATACGCCTTCACGGAAAGGTCCGTGTAGAGCAGCACTAAAGCTTTTTTCTCTGCTGCGGCACTCATGCCGTTCTGACCCAGATGATAGGAAAACACGAACTCACTGCTGCTGTTCATTCCTGCTGAGGAAGGTACTGTAATATCCTGCCATTCCTCCGTTCCGTTTAAAAACATGAGGAAAGAATAAACCAGCATAACGATTCCA
Organism: Acetatifactor sp.; assembly: GCA_045597705.1. Taxonomy (GTDB): domain Bacteria; phylum Bacillota; class Clostridia; order Lachnospirales; family Lachnospiraceae; genus Acetatifactor. The sequence goes on along the minus strand of JAZLKR010000043.1, from coordinate 10,266 downwards.
AACAAGCCTAAAATAACAGCCAAAGCTATTCTTAGCTTTGGCTTGTTATCGGATAATTCTATACGTTCTACCGGCTTGGGGTAGTTTCTGTTTCGATTATCTCTTGCTTCTCTTCCCAATTAAATCACCGCCAAAAGAATCAACAACAGGAAGATAATCACGATAGCTGCCAACAATACAAAGCCGCCAATCGTACCCTTCTTGCAAGCCTTATAGTTTCGATAATATTTCTTAGCCTTGAATACAAACATGGCAATCAGGCCGAGAACAGGAAGAATGAAAGAAAAAATGGTATACCAGAGGCTTCCGGTATCATGTACAGGAGCCTGAAGGAATTCATCCTCTGCCGCAGTATGCACCACCTCATGCTTTACTTCTTCTCTCACCTCATTGGGGTCAAGAATAGTGACAGACTGTACGGGAATATTCTTCTCACGAATTGCCTTGTACTCCTCGATTTCTTTCTTATTACCATAGATCCAGTGATCGTGACCGATATTTACAAACTCGGGTTTATCCTCGCTGTAATCATGGATGGAAGGATCATAGGTATAAAGTACCTTGTTCTTCTCCAGGATAGGGTCAGGAATGGGGATTGCGGAAATCAGGGAATGAGTATAGGGATGCAGAGGGAAGTTAAACAGCTCTTCTGCGTCCGCTACCTCTACAATATTACCCTTATAAATAACGCCGATACGGTCGGAAATAAAACGCACGATGGAAAGGTCATGTGCGATGAAGAGGTAGGTAACACCCTTCTCCTTCTGGAACTTCTTAAGCAGGTTCAGAACCTGTGCACGGATGGATACATCCAATGCGGAAATAGGCTCATCTGCTACTACCAGCTGAGGTTCCATAACCATGGCACGAGCCAGACCGATACGCTGACGCTGTCCGCCTGAAAACTCATGAGGATAACGGGTCAGATGCTCAGGGAGCAAACCAACCTCATTAATCATGTTCTCAACCTTCTTCACACGATCCGCTTCGTTCTCAAACAGATGGAAGTTGTAAAGTCCCTCAGATACGATATAGTCTACGGTCGCACGCTCATTCAGGGAAGCTGCGGGATCCTGGAATACCATCTGAATATCACGAATAACTTCACGGTCCAGTTTCTTGGAAATCTTGCCTGAAATTCTGGTGCCCTTATACTGAATCTCACCTGCGGAACAAGGGTTAACTCTGATAACGGCACGACCGATGGTGGTCTTACCGGAACCGGATTCACCTACCAGTGAGAAGGTCTCACCGCGGTAGATATCGAAGGAAGCATTCTTAACTGCCTTAAATGCCTTATCTCCCTTGCCGAAGGTAATGTCAATATTTTTAACTGATAATAAAATCTCTTTACCGTTTGTTTCATCTATGGGGCCGTGCTCCGGTAAAATAGAGTTACGGCTCTGCTTTTCTTCTGACTTAGACACGCTCTAAATCTCCTATACTCTTAAATATTGAATGCACTTACCAGTTTCTCATGAATACCCTGAATGATTTCAGGCTTTTCCACCTTGGGAGCGTTGGGCTCCAGCAGCCAGGTCTTTGCGAAATGAGTTTCGGTTACCTGGAACATAGGAGGTTCTGCAATGGTATCAATCTTCATACAGTAAGGGTTTCTGGGAGCAAATGCATCTCCGACAATACCGTTGTACAGGGAAGGCGGTGTTCCGGTGATGGAATACAGCTTGGTATCTCTCTGTGCCAACTGAGGCAGCGAAGAAAGCAATGCCCAGGTGTAAGGGTGTCTGGGGTCGAAGAACACTTCATCGACCTTACCGAGCTCAATAATCTGTCCGGCATAAATAACTGCTACTCTGTCTGCAATGTTTGCTACAACACCAAGGTCATGAGTAATGAATACGATGGTGAAGCCATATTCCTTCTGCAGATCCTTTAACAGCTTCAGAATCTGTGCCTGAATGGTAACATCCAAAGCGGTTGTAGGCTCATCACAAATCAGAATCTTAGGCTGGCAGCTCAGTGCAATCGCAATAACGATTCTCTGTCTCATACCGCCCGAATACTGGAAAGGATAGTCATCGAAACGCTTCTCGGGGTTGGGGATACCAACCTTATCCATCAGCTCGATTGCCTTCTTTCTTGCCTCGGACTCTGTACAGCCCTGATGCTTGATAATGATGGAGGTAATCTGCTTACCAATGGTAATAATAGGATTCAGGGATGTCATGGGATCCTGGAATACGGTAGCAATTCTATTACCGCGGATCTTGCCCCAGTCCTTAGCATACTTAACATTTGCAAGGTTCAGAATACAGTTGCCGTGAAGCTTCTCTGCAGTCTCATCCAGATATTTTACGCGGAATGCAACGGTATCAAATACATGATTACGCTGGGTCTCATCATTCAGATCAACACCCATCTGCATTGCCTTCTTCAAGGCTTCACGCAGTCCCTTAATGAGCTGCATACGCTTTGCGTAACCGTATCTTCCGACAGAGAGGTAAATCTCCTTCGCAAGGATTTCATTTCTTGCTGCAGTCTTATCGGAAATCTCTGCAGATATCTCCTTCTCGTACTTTGCCTTCAGCTCCGCCATCTTCTCCTGATAAGATTTCAGGTAAGAGGTATTGGCTGCTGCAGCTGCCTTACGAGCCTTAATATCGTCACTCTTTTTCTTCTCAAGAGCTTTAATATCCTCGTCATATTTCTTAATCTGCGCAGCAGTTTCTTTGATCTTGTCTTTTTCCTTGGAAGGATCCAGGGTCTGCTTAAAGTTAAAAGCATTGGTTCTCTTAATACCGAGTTCCTTCAGCTGTGCCTCAAGCTTTGCCTCTTCCTCTTCGGTAAGTCCTTCCATGTGCTTCTTCTCTGACTCCAGTGCCAGCATCTGCTTGTAGGTCTCTGCACCGAACTCCAGCTTTGCGTACTGATTCAGCAGCTTCTTGCTTGCCTCAATACTGCTCTTCGCACCGGAAGTATAATCCACATAGGTATCAGCCAGTTCCGCATCATCAAAGATGATGGAACCGTTGCTGACATAACCGTTGCTGTCCAGCATACCTGCAAAGGTCTTGGTAAATACAGACTTACCGGAACCGGACTCACCAACAATGGCGATGGATTCATTTTCATAAATATCAAGTGATACGCCGCGGATTGCGGTAAGAATTCTACCACGCACACGGAACTTCACTTCCAGATCTTTTACGGATAATAATACTTTCTTGTCTTCCATTTCGGTCCCCTTTACATATGTGTTCTGGGATCGGATGCGTCACCCAGGTTCTGTCCTACCACATAAAGTACCACGGTAATGATACCGGCTACGATAACAGGGCTCCAGAATTCGAATTCCCAACCGGGAGTAACCATTGCTACCTCGGCTTCATAAATCAGACGGCCCAAGGACATTTCGGAAAGACCCATACCGATATATGCCAGGAATACCTCGTAGGAAATGTAAGAAGGAATTTCTGTCGCAATCAAGGTCACAATAACGGATGTCATGAAAGGAAGAATATTCTTCAGTGCAATCTTGATTGTGGAAGTTCCCAGACACTTGGATGCCAGGTTATACTCTCTGTCTCGAATGATAATAACCTGAGTTCTGATGAAGTAAGCAATTCCAAGCCATCCTGTGATGGTCATAGCAAATACCATGGTCCAGAAGCTGGGGGTAAACAGCATTACCATAACAGAAATCAAAAGGATGTAAGGAATGTTACCTACAATGTTGTAAACCTCAACCATGATGGCATCTACTGTTTTGGAAAAGCCCCAGACAGCACCAAGTACAACACCGATGGTCATATTGATTGCCGCACACAGAAAAGCCAGCGAAACGGAAATTCTGGAACCGTACCAGATTGCATCAAAGGTTGAGTTGCCGGCTGCACCTGCACCGAGAATCCAGTGAATACTCTTACCAAAACGCTCCATAGCAGCACCGGGACGCAGATGCTTGGTGGTTGCATCCAACAGGTTACCGAATCGATCATACTCCACCAGTAACGGATACAGATAAGTGAACGCAATGATGACTGCCAAAAGGGCCAGTACTATGATATTAATTTTCTTTTTGAAAAACACACGGAATACAGACTGCCAATAGGAATATCTGGGTGCAGTAATCTTCTCTGATTCCAAACCGCTGTGGTCAACCCTTTCGAATAACTCTTCGTTGGAAAGACCGAATTCTTTTAAATCGTAATTCATATGCATTTACCTGTCCTTCGTAGTGAATGAGATTCTGGGGTCAACGAGTGACATTAAGATATCACCGAGTAAGATAGAAATAACGGAAAGCACCGCGTAGAACAATGCCACGCCGACGATAACACCGTTATCATACTTGCCGATTGCTTCGGTAAGCAGGTTGCCCGCACCGGGAACTACATACACACGCTCTGTGATAATCGCACCAACCAAAGCAAACAGCACATTGCCGGGAATACCATGTACAATAGGAATCGCCGCATTCTTCAGAATGTGCTTGCTAAAGATTTCACCCTCTGACAGACCGTTTGATCTTGCAAATTTAACATAATCTGCATTCATCTGGTCAATCATGTAACGGCGCAGCCACTTCATCAGGTTACCGATGGTAGGCAAAGCCAGTGAAACTATCGGAAGGATGTAAATCAGTTTGCTTGCGGATTCCATATCGAAGGTCGTGGGAAGTCCCAGCTTACCGCCAATTGCCTTGAACAGGAAAATATAAGCCAGCGAGGGAACCGCAATGATGAATACGATATAGCAGGTACCAATCTTATCAATGAGCTTGTCCTTGTTCAGTGCCATCAGAATACCTACGGGAATACCAATCAGGTAAGACAGAAGAACTGCCAGAATACCGATGGTGAAGGAATATCCGACCTTGGATTTACCGCCTCTGATGATTCCTACATTGGTGTAGTCATCCACAAAACGATCGGTATATACAAGAGATGTCTCCAGGGAATCTGCCAGATAGGTAGCGGAATGCAAATCATCCGCACTATCCTCTACCAGTCCGGTAGGATAGGTAATCTGAGATTTTACATAAGAACCCTGAGATTTGCCCATGGTCTCAAACACATCAATACCCTGATTAACAGTATAGGATGTTCCCAGATTCAGCTTCACCAGATTCTGGTGTACATAAGGGAACTTGGAATCCAGATAGAACAGGTACTTATGTGTGGTACCGTTACCGATAATTGCAGGGGAGAATTTATTACCGCCATAGACGGGATCATACAAGGTGAAGGTCAATCCTCTCTCTTCATCCTTGATATTTTCTACATTATGAATATTGTCGAAGGTCAGCAAACCGGTAAAATACTTTGTCAGTCGCTTGAAGAGAGGAATATCTCTGTACGCAAACAACTGCTGCTGTCCTCCAGCCGCATATTTCTTACCCATGAGCTTTGCATCCAGTCGATAGACTACATAGCCCTGAGACTTATAATACTGCGTAAATTTTTCAACATATTCTGCTACCAGTTCGGAATCCTTGTCCGGAGTTCTGCCGAAGGTAACTACCTTCTCTCTGGTTTCAGCATCGATGACACCATCCTGTTCCAGCTGGTTGATGTAATCGGCATAAGGTACATAATCCAAATAGCCGAAGTCCTCCCATTTCTGGAGCATATAGGTTGTCTTCTGATTATTCTGCTGCTTCTGATAAGTTGTATCCTGTGCAAAAATAAGCTTGCGGTCAAGCAAAGAGTAAATCATGATCATGATGATCGCTACTACTATAATGATTGAGAACAAGCCGTGTAATAATCTTTTTCCTAAATATTTTGTCATAATCTTCCACTCATCACACATTATATAGTTTGCAGGAGGGCGGCAAACACCGCTCCCCTGCAACTATTTCTGCGATACTTTCGCATTTTTGCATATAGCTTTTCAGATGCTTAACACCTGTATTCTTCCCAAGTAAATCTTAGAAAATACCGATACACTTGATCATGTAACCAGCATAGTCAGGAAGGAAGGTATCCAGATAAGTCTGAGGATCACCGTAGTCAGGACCCCAACCGGACAAATCGTAGATATCGTAGTTAGCTTCATAACCGTAGTTGGTGTAGTAACCTGCGTTGTACCACTGATCGTAGTCTACACACTCAGTAAGGTTAACGATGACAGAACCGCCGAGGGAAGCCTCTACAGACTGCTTGAATACATTAGCCTTGTTGGTGTAAGTCTCGCTGTTTGAAGGATAAGGAAGATCGATGTAGATAGGGTTAGATGCATCAACAGTAACACCTACTTCAGCGAGTTCCTTTACAGCGATTTCCAGCTCAGCCTTAGCGTTTGCGGGATTGTACCATCCGTCAAATCCGTCGCCATCGCTCTTAGCATCATCCCAAACCTTAATCTTTACGCCGTCAGCATCAATCTGATCCTGCATAATCTTACCATAGAAGGTACCCGCGGGATAAGTCTTAGCAGTACCGTTGATATCAACAGTAACCTCGTCTGCCAGAGTTACGAAGGTTCCGGGTGTGTAAGAGTTTCTAAGAGAGTTTAACTTCAGTTCCTCACCTACAGCCTGTGCATTCTGGCTTGCTCTGTCAAGGCCCATAGCCAATGCTCTTCTGAAGTGAACATTGTTAACAGCCTCAAGGGTTCTTGCCTGAGCAGCGTTGTCCTGAGGAGACTTAACGGTTGTGGTGTCATTTACATTAGCAAATGCAGCACGATTCAGGTTGATGAAGCCCATGTAAGAGGTTGCATCGGTAGCTGAAACATAGTGATACTTGTCAAACATACCATCCTGCTTAGCAATCTCAAGGGATGAAGAGTTCAGACCTGAGCCATCCAGGATACCTGCCTTCATATCAGTGTAACCCTTGGTTGCATCGGTACCGTCGTTGAAGAGCCAGGTAATGGTCTTAATATTCATGCTGTCAAGATCCCAGTAAGAAGGGTTCTGCTGGTAAACGATAGTGTTCTTCTCAGTCAGATTGGTTACAAGATAAGGTCCGCAGTAAGCGATGGAATCAGGTCCCTTACCATACTTGTAAGAAGCATCTGCAGAATCATACTCAGCACCGAACTTACCACCCTGTGAAGTGTAGTAGCTTCTGCTCATGGGAGCAAATACGCCATAGCCAAGCATTGTCATGAAGTAAGGAGTCTTGTCGCAAAGAGTGTACTCAAGAGTATAGTCATCAATTGCCTTAACACCAACCTCAGAGAAATCAGTGATTTCACCGTTGATGTACTCGTCAGCACCAACGATAACGCCCTGTACAAGGTACTCAAGACCACCCATAGCGTCCATCATGTGCTGCATACCTGCAACGAAGTCATCTGCCTTAACATCGGCAACCTTACGTCCCTGAGAATCAACCCAGTCAACACCCTGACGAATCTTGAAGGTATAGGTCTTGCCATCCTCGGAAATGGTGTAGCTCTCTGCAAGAGCGGGCTTAAGAACGTTCTCACAGTCATACTCCATCAGACCGTCGTAGGTAAGAATAATCTTCTCGCTGTCTGCCTGCTTGGAAGTAGCAAGTACATCCCAGGTTGCAGCGTCAGAAGTATATCCGCCGTAGTTATAAGTATCCTTCAGAGTGTAACCCTTGCCGGTCAAGTACTCCTTAGCCCAAGCCTGATAGGTGCCTGTGCCGATGAGCTCTGCCCACTTAGCCTTCAGTGCAGCCTGATCTTCGCCGGTGATCGGCTCAGTAGCAACGATCATAGTCTTCATTCTGTCTGCATCGTTACCCCAAAGAACGGAAGATGCGGAACGGGAAGCAACTCTGGAGATAGCGTAGTTACCGCCTCTGGTAGTGGTGGGGATCATAGCAACATCCTCCATCAACTTAGCCTCTGCGATAGCCATCAGTGCGTATCTCTCGGATACATTGTCAGTTTCGAAAGCCTTCTGGTATGCTGCGTAGAAGTCACCCAGCTGCTTGTTGTAGAGGTAAGTAGATACCTCATCATACTCCATGCCTGCAATCTGCTCTGCGATCTTTACAGCAGACTCAACTGCTGCAGCGCCGGTGTCGCCAACCTCAGTAGAGGTTACTGCCTCACTGCTAACGGTTGTCTCGGAAGATCCGATCAGATCATCAGGAGTGGTTGTGCCGCCACAGCCAGCCATTGAAAGAACCATAGCTGCAGCAAGTACTAAACAAAGTGCTTTTTTCTTCATAATGATATCTCCTCTCGATATATTATTTTCTTCATGCTACGGCATTCATTTGATTTTTGATGTTTATTTTGCTACCACGGTACCACTTTACCTCAGCAAAATAATCCGTAATACAAAAAAAGCGCCTTAAACATTTCTGTTCAACGCCATTGTCAAAAAACATCTGTCTGCCACATGCATACAACAAGTTTATTATACAATACAACCGCATTTTGTCAAGGTTTTTGGCACAATTTGACACAATACGGTCTTTTTATTGATATGTTTTCGTCATATTGCTTGACCTTTTTGTATCTCATACAGCGACAAGCAAAGAATAAAATACATCAATTTTGAAAACTCTTTTTTTCGAATCGGTTCCCAACGCACCTATATTCAGCTGTTTTGGGAAACCATTCTTTCCCCACTTTCAACTTATTATTTTGATTTATTTTATTCTCTCATTTATATCTCCGATATAAAGAATACCCATTCCAAATTGCTTTGGAACGGGTATTTTGCACTAAATTTCTTTTCCTGCCAGAATTTCACGGTAATCCTGATAGTTCTTTTTCAATAATTCGGGGGTATCCAGCCCATAAGGACATTTGGACTTGCACTGACCGCAGTTTAAGCACTTTTCAATCAGCTTCATCTTTCTCTGCCAGTCTTCCGTCAGCCATGCAGCGGAGGGTGCTCGTCTGAGCATAAGGCTCATACGGGCGGAATTGTTGATTTCAATGCCTACGGGACAAGGCATACAGTAACCGCAGCCTCTGCAGAATTCACCCAGAAGTTCTTCTCTGTCATGGGCAATGACAGCGGACAGTTCTTCATTCAGCATGGGAGGATTCTCGATATAGGAAAGGAACTCATCCAGCTCACTCTCCCTCTGCACGCCCCAGATGGGAAGTACATTGTCATACTGCGCAAGGAAAGCATAAGCTGCTGCGGAATTGGTAATCAGTCCGCCGGACAATGCCTTCATGGCGATAAAGCCCATGTTGGCTGTCTTACACTTCTCTACCAGCTCCAATTCCTTTTCGGTAGAAAGATAACAGAAGGGGAACTGCAATGTCTCGTACAAGCCGCTGTCAATGGCCTCATGTGCCACCTTCAGGCGGTGATTGGTAATGCCGATATGACGAATCATGCCCTTCGCTTTTGCCTCCAGCATTGCCTCGTACAAACCGCTTCCGTCACCGGGCTTGGGGCAGAAGGAAGGATTGTGGAACTGATAAATATCAATATAATCGGTGCGCAGATTGGTAAGGGATGTCTGCAAATCCTTCCAGAATCCCTCTGCCGTGGTAGCGCCTGTCTTGGTTGCGATAAATACCTTCTCCCGCATTCCGTCAAAAGCCTCTCCCACTTTTACCTCACTGTCAGTGTAAAAACGGGCGGTATCATAAAATGTCACGCCGTGATCATACGCCTTGCGGAGCAGCTTTACTGCTTCATTCTGAGAGATTCTCTGAATGGGAAGTGCTCCGAAGGAATTCTTTTCTACTGTAATGCCGGTGCTGCCAAGTGTAACCTGAACCATTTTGTTTTTCCTTTCCTGAGAAAAGTAAGAGCATACCATGAAGGTATGCTCTTTTGATTGTCAATGTGTAATGAACTTATTTCTCGATGAGCAGAGACTTGCCGGTCATCTCAACAGGCTGTTCCATGCCCATAATCTGAATCAGGGTAGGAATAATGTCTGCCAGGCATCCGTTCTCTCTCAAAGTATACTTCTCATCCGCATTTACAAGGATGAAAGGTACGGGATTGGTAGTATGAGCTGTGAAAGGTGCACCGGTCTCATAGTCAACCAGCTGCTCTGCATTACCGTGGTCAGCACAGATGAACATAGCACCGCCAACTTCCTTTACAGCCTCAACTGCCTTGCCTACGCACTCATCAACAGTCTCAACTGCCTTGATTGCAGCTTCCAGAACGCCGGTATGACCAACCATATCAGGGTTAGCAAAGTTAATGATGATAACATCGTACTTATCGGAACGAATTGCATCACAAAGCTTCTCGCAAACCTCTGGAGCACTCATCTGAGGCTTCAGATCATAAGTAGCAACATCCTTAGGGGAGTTAACAAGAACTCTGTCTTCACCCTCGTTAGGAGTCTCAACACCGCCGTTGAAGAAGAAGGTTACATGTGCATACTTCTC
>JAZLKR010000042.1:0-18334 GCA_045597705.1 Acetatifactor sp. | reverse complement strand
CTATGTAAACGAGAGATGGCTCGGTGGTATGCTTACCAACTTCAAGACCATCCAGTCTCGTATTGCAAGACTTCATGCTATTGAGAAGATGGCTGAGGATGGTACTTTCGATGTTCTTCCTAAGAAGGAAGTTATCGAGCTGAAGAAGGAATGGGAGAAGCTGGAGAAGAACCTTGGCGGTATCAAGAACATGTCCAGAATTCCCGATGCAATCTTCGTTGTAGACCCTAAGAAGGAAAGAATTTGCGTACAGGAAGCTCACAATCTTGGAATTACTCTGATCGGTATCGGCGATACCAACTGTGATCCCGAAGAGCTTGACTACATCATTCCCGGTAATGATGACGCTATCAGAGCCGTAAAGCTTATCGTTGCTAAGATGGCAGACGCTGTTATCGAAGCTAACCAGGGTGAGGCTGTTTACACTGCAGAGGATGTTGCTGCAGAGGCAACCGACATCGAGGAAGTAGCAGACGCTGAATAATTATGACTGACTAATCGGTCCAGGGGGAAACTTCGGGACCGATTCTTGAATAATGAAATATTAGGAGGACAAAAAAATGGCAAACATTACCGCAGCAATGGTAAAGGAACTGAGAGAAGCAACCGGTGCCGGCATGATGGAATGTAAGAAGGCTCTTACTGAGACCGACGGAAATATGGAAGCTGCTATCGATGTACTGAAGAAGTCAGGTGCAGCTAAGGCTGAGAAGAAGGCTAGCAGAATTGCAGCAGAAGGTATCACCAGAGTAGCAACAAACGGCAACACCGCAGTTGTTGTTGAGGTTAACTCGGAGACAGACTTCGTAGCAAAGAACGCTACTTTCCAGGAGTTCGTACAGGCAGTTGCTGATAAGGCAATCAATGCATCTGTAGACCAGGCTGGCGACGGCGAGGATGTTGTAAACATTCTTGGCATGAAGGCTGACCTTGATGACAAGATTCTTACCATCGGTGAGAAGCTTTCCATCAGAAGATTTGTTAAGGTTTCCGGTGACTGTGTAGCATCTTACATTCACGGCGGCGGAAGAATCGGTGTTCTTGTAGCAGCTGACGGCGCTTCTGATATCACCGAGGCTCTTACCAATGTAGCAATGCAGATTGCAGCTATGAACCCTCAGTACATCAGCAGAAACGATATCTCTGCAGATGAGCTCGCTAAGATTAAGGATATCACCCTTGAGGCAGCTCTGAACGATCCCTTCACCCTTCCTAAGCCCGTTCTGAATCCCCTTCTTGAGAAGGCAGTTGCAGGCGTATGGAGTGCAGAGGATTGCGCTATTTACGAAGAGAAGAAGTCTAACATGAACTACCTGCCTAACTTCCTTTCAGACGAAGCTAAGGCACAGCTTGCACAGCTTGCTCTTGCTGACAAGGCTGTAATCGCTGAGAACAAGATCTTCACCGGTCTTGTAGAAGGTCGTATTTCTAAGCAGCTGAAGGAAATCTGCCTGCTTGATCAGACCTATGTTAAGGCTGAGGACGGAAAGCAGACTGTAGGTCAGTACCTTGCAGCAGTTAATAAGGCAGCTGTAATCACCAAGATGGTTCGTTACGAGGTTGGTGAAGGTATGGAGAAGAAGTCTGAGGACTTCGCTGCAGAAGTAGCTAAGCAGATGAACGCTTAAGATTGAGCGATGCAAATGCAATAAAAGTAGCCCGGAGCAAATTTATTTGCTACCGGGCTTATTTTTATGCGTTTTTGCAACTTATGCATTCATCTGCTATCTTGCAACCAATACCCAATCCTTCAGCCATCTCAGATGCTCCACAACATAATCTGCCTCAATGGGCTGACCAGCCAACACCGGATAGAACAGCAGGAAGAGAACGAAGGTGGCTAAAGCGTACAGGATAATCAGACCGAAGAACAACTTCCTTGAAACCTGATTTCTGATGGTTTTTATGCTGTAAACAATCATAAATACCACAAAGGCCACACTGGGGAAATAGTGGTAAATAAAGGTGATTCTGGTGACTAAGAACCAGGGTAAATATTGGGCAAAATAGCCAATCAGAAGGAAGATGGCTGTTCTGTCTTTCTTTTTGTAGGCGAGATAGAACATATACAGAACGGCAGGGATGCCGACCCACCATACGAGAGGATTGCCAAAAGCACTGATTCCTTCACGCAAGCCGCCCAAACCGCTGACACCGTTGACGATGGAGGAGTAATACCATGTGGGACGAATCATGGTAGGCCATTCATGCCAGGCGCTGGAATAAGGATGGGTTGCATTCAGGTTGGAATGGTAGGAAAGCATGGAACGCTGATTTCGAAGCATTCTGCCGAGCAAACCGTCATTGGTGTAATCCCGGAACGGAATATAGGAAAGCAGGTAAATGATGCCGGGTATGATGACAAAGAACACGATGCAGAACAAAATTGTCTTGGCACATTTCTTTGAAAATGTGGTTTCCCAGGACGACTGCTTTTTGCGCCCGGAGGTCTGAACCATAAGCCTGTTGTGGGCTTCGGAGTAACTCTGATACAGACGGAGGAAGAAAATCAGGGCAAGCCCCATTCCTGCATAGACACCGGTCCATTTGCTGGCAACACCAAGACCCATGGCAATACCGCAGGCACCTAAGGGAAGGAAGGTGCGGTAGAGAGGGCGGTCATAATAGCTGAGTTTGCAGTAACGATACATAAACAGGTACATCAGGATGACAAAGAAGGTGATGTAAACATCAATGGTAGCAATTCTGGTCTGCGTAAAGTGCATGAAATCAAAAGCGTACAGGAAAGCTGCCAAAGCCGCCAGAGGCGTACTTGAAAATAACTCTTTGCCAAACAGATAAATCAAGGGAACCATAAGGACACCAAAGAGGGTTCCTATAAAACGCCAGCCGAAGGGGTTCATTCCAAAAAGCTTTACACCGAGAGCAATCAGAATTTTACCGAGAGGCGGGTGTGTGTTTTCATAGGTCACTTCACCGTTGATAAACTCGTAGGCAGTTCTCGCATGATAGATTTCGTCAAAATACATACTGTTTCTGAAATTTGCGCGCTCCGGAACCATTGACCGCTCGTCAAAGAGAGCGGGATAATCGGCTTCATTTTGACAGGTTATCACATTGTCCTGGGAATCCAGGAAAACCAGTTCCAGCAGAGACACTTTATCATTGTCCGGGATGAAACGGTAGGTCAGCGTATCTGCGGTGAGGAAACTGACGGGAAGTGAAACCGAATCGGCGGGCAGGTCTGTGGTCTGCCATGTGAATACATTGGCCAGATTGAGGGTGCCGAGGTACAGCCAATCCGTTTCCTCTGTATTATTCGCGTAACATTGGAACACGACATCATTCGGCAGAGCGGTAAAATAGGTAAGCTTGGCGGGAATGGTGTCGGAAGAGAACTGCAGGACAATTTCTTCTCCTCGAGTCAGGCTAAGACTGCTCTCGGGAGCCTGCCTGTCACCCAGATCACGAAAGGCGAAAGCTGCGTATAATCCGGTAATCGCCAGCAGCAGCGCAGCATCAATCAAGGTAAGCTTAGCCAGTTGTTTAGAGGGAGAGAAGGAAGGCAGGTGCTTGTCGCCGTTTGCTTTGCTCTGCTTGGAAGCGGGCATCGCAAGGAAAAGATTCTCTGAAAGTTTTGCATGGAACAGCAGGTAGAGCAGATAGCCCAGACAAACCATGGTCCCGGCGGAAACAAGGAGCAGGAAGGGCGACCGTCTGTCATAATTATTCGGGTCATAACAGTACAGTACAAAGGCTGTATTGTAAAAATGGAATATTGAGAAACCACAGTAAGCGAGAAACAGTTCCTTAGAGGGTTGGAATATGCAGGCAAACAGCAGAAGAATGACTGCCGGATACAGGTAGCGCTCATGCATGCGCACGGAAAAAACAAAGATACCGGACATGAGCAGCGAGCAGAGCAGAGGGTACATGGTACGGTTCTGCTTGTTGCGGAAGGCATAAATAAGGGTCAGAATCACAAAGACAGCAATGCCGATATAGCCGTAAACCGCATATGAAATGCCAAGGAAAGCAGTATCCTGAGAAATCCAGTTCTGACCAAGCAGTCCCCAGAAATTACATGCATTAACCGCAGCATAGGGGTAGGATGTAACGGTTCCCAGATATTGGGAAAGTACGGTGCCGAGGCCGAAGGGCAGAATAAGGAGTAAATCAAGCAGAATGGCCGACAACCCGGCAAAGACATTCCAAAGGAGTTTCTGCCAGGTGAATTTCTGCAGAACCACATGCTGCAGAAAACCAATGAAAAGAACCGGCGCGAAAATAATCATCTGAGGCTTGATTAAAATGCCGATAAAAAACAGAAAATAGGAAGGAATGGTTTTCCCTTCACAAAGGAAAAGGCATGTCAGGATTAACAGGAAGGTGTAAATGGAATCTACCTGGCCCCAGACAGCTGCGTTCAGCAGAACCGCCGGATTGAAAAGATAAGCTGCCGCAAACAGATAGGGCAGAAGCGTGTCCTTCCATTTCTTTTGTGCCAGGCGGAATATGGCAACGCCGCTGAGCAAATCACACAGAATGGCAGGAAATCGGAGCAAAAGCAGATGAAGCGAGGAATAGTAGGGTATGGAAAGCAAATTCCTCAGGGCACCGATTGGATAGAGCAGATAAATATAACCAGGGGGATAATCCGTGAACACATCGGGGGAATAAAAGCCGGAGAAACCGGTGCTGTAGACTCTTTCCGACCATGCTGCAAAGCAGGCTGTGTCCGTGTCAAAGCCCTTGGACAGGATGGCGGCGATGATTCGAAACAGCAGTGCGGCGGAAAAGAACAGAAGCACAGGCAATCTGCCGGATTTGATTTTTTGGGTTTTCGCCTGTGGGAAATGATCCTTACAGAATAGAAAAAACAGGATTCCGAACACTGCGGATAAATGAATGCCAGCCATAAATACCTCCGAAATAACAAATTGGAAATTATCCTTATTATAGCAAAAAAGATGGCAACAATAAAGAGGCTGTGTTATACTGAATTAGTTCGCACAAGATATGCGAACAGTGAGAGGTATGAAATAAGTTATGAAATTTGATATGCATTGTCATACGGCGGAAGGCTCCGTGGATGCAAAGGTGCCTGTTGCCAAATATATCGCTAAACTGCAGAAGCTGGGCTTTGACGGTATGCTGATCAGCGATCACAATTCCTACAAGGGCTACAGATACTGGAAAGAAAACATCAAAGGTAAAATGTTTCAGGACTTCGTTGTCCTGAAGGGTATTGAGTACGATACCATCGATGCCGGTCATATTCTGGTAATCATGCCGGAGAATGTGGATCTGAAGATACTGGAGCTCCGCGGCCTGCCGGTGCTTCTGTTAATCGACATTGTCCATCGCTTCGGCGGAATCCTGGGTCCTGCGCATCCCTGCGGAGAGAGATACTTAAGCATCACCAATACCAGAAAGCATAGACACCAGCTGAAGGTGATGAAATATTTTGACTTTATTGAGGGCTTTAATGCCTGTGAGGAAACAGAGGATAATATCCGTGCACGAGGCATTGCAAAGGAATTCAGACTGCCTCCCACCGGAGGAAGTGACTCCCATAAGATTGAATGTGTGGGCAAAGCCTTCACGGAATTTAACGGAGAAATCAGATGTGAGTCCGACCTGATTCGACTGATTCGGGAAAAAGGTCGTTTTGCCTGCAGATGCGGCGGTGAGCGTTTTTACGGCACCACCAAGGACAAGCTTGGCAAGGCCAACAGACTTCTGGTAGAGTCCTTCTGGTTCTATAACCGTTTTGCCTGGATTGCCAGATCCAGAAAGCGCCATAAGGAAGTGAAGCGTCTGTATATCAATCTCAAGTAAGTGTTACGGAAATGTTGCATTCTTAAGCTTTTTTATACGATAGTTCATAAATTCTTAAGGTCCATAACAGAATAGGTGTGTTATAATGGTCAATGTGGAAACACGTTGACCATTTTCTTTTGCAGGGGGGCGAAGAGATGGCGAGTATCTATGATTGTGAGGAAAAATTATGAAAAAAAGATTGAATCGAATCGGTATTGTCGTATTCAGCGCGATTATGGCAGTATCCATGGCAGCATGCGGGGGGAAAACAGACGGCACTTCTGACAGCGGCGTTGACAGCAAGACCCAGCAGCAGACCGCTGCACAGATGGAGGAGTTAAAGAATCCTGATTTTGTTTATGTACCTACCTATATTGATCTGGGCGGAGACCAGGAACAGTATAATTACTACGATATGAAGATTGTTGGTGATTATGTATATTATCAGCAATACGATATGCCTGAGGGATACGATGAGTTTGGTGAGACCGAAGTCTTTGAAGAGGGCGCAGAGTATGACTATGAGAGTGAGGCAGCGACACCTCAGAGCATTACCATTGTAAAGCAGTCTATGAAGGATGGAAGTAAGGAGACCACTACCATTGAAATGCCGGAGCAGTTCTATGTGAACCGCTTTGAAGTGGATCCTGCAGGCAATTATATTTACATAATGGAGAAATGGGATTGGGATGAAGTAACAGAACAAAGCAATTCCGAGTTCAGACTGACTTGTACTGCTCCCGACGGCACTTTGGTTTATGAGACCGACTTAAGCGATGCCATTGGCGGCAGCAGTGATGAATACTTCCGCGGAATTGTTGCGGATCAGGAATCACATGTTTATGTATTTGGTGAGAATAAGAGCTATCTGTTCGATCAGGATGGAAAATATGTCGGCAGCATTGATGTGACTGACGGCAGTGATTCTTACCTGAACAGCTTTGGCCTTGCGAAGAACGGTAAGGTTTATGCATCCTACTATTCCTATAACGGAAACGGTTCTGAAAATCTTCTTGCAGAGCTTGATTTTGAGGGCAGGAAGGTTGCTAAGACCTACGGACATTTTGTCAGCGGCTATAGCAGTGAGGGCATTGTCAGCGCAAGCGAAACAACCTTCCTCTGCAATGAGGGAACCAGCGTTTATGAGTATGATATGACCAACGAGAGCAGCAAGCGTTTGTTTAATTGGCTGGACAGTGACCTGAACGGACAGTATATCCGGAATATGGTAGTGAATGAGGACGGCACCATTTATGTTTCCTACTACGACTACGAAAGCCAGGACAGCGGTCTGGTAAAGCTGGTTAAGACCGAGAGCAGTCAGGTTGCAAAGAAAGAAGTTCTGGTAATCGGTTCCCTCTACGGTGATTCCGATCTGATGAACGCAGCTACCAAGTTCAATAAGGCAAATGATCAGTATCGTGTTACGGTAAAGAGCTATATCGATAACTCTGCAGAGTGGACCGAAAACACTTACAGCGATGCAATCACCGCAATGAACAATGATATTATTTCCGGTAAGGGTCCCGATTTGTTTGATATGTCCGGCCTGAACGAGCAGCAGCTTGTTGGCAAAGGTGCGCTGGAGGATCTGACTCCTTATCTGGAGAGCAGTTCAAAGTTTAAGAGAAGCGATTTCTTTGAAGGTATTCTGGACGCCTATACCATTAACGGTGTGCAGTATGCGATTCCCAAGAGTTTTTCCCTTGAGACGGTTGTAGGCTTTGGCAAAGACCTGGGCGGCAAGGAGGGTTGGACCCTGGCTGAAATCGTTGATTACGGCAAGAAGAATCCCGGCAAAAAGTTGTTCCACAGCATGACCAAGGAATATGCAATGTACTTCTGCATGATGAATAATCAGAACGCGTTCATCGACTGGTCAAAGGGAGAATGCAACTTTAATTCTCCTGAATTTGAAAACCTGCTTGAATTTGTAAATCAGTATCCCAGCGCTGAGGATTATGAATACGATGAGACTTCCGATGCAGTTGCAATTGAGAGAGGTGAGGTGCTTTTAACCAGCGCATATCTCTACAACTTCCAGGAGATTCAGATGTATAACTACATGTTCCAGAATGATGCGGCATATATCGGATATCCTACCACTGACGGAAAGAACGGACATACTCTTTCGGCAAGTTCTCTGTATGCAATTTCCTCCGGAAGTACCAACAAAGCCGGTGCATGGGCCTTCATTGAAGGATACCTTGCAGACAATACCTACGACCGCTGGTCTTTTGGCTTCAGTACCTTAAAGAGTGCCTTTGACAAGGCTGCTGCGGAAGCAACTAAGGTTGAATATGTGACAGATGAGGATGGTAACCAGGTATTAGACGAGAACGGTGAGCCTATCGTAATCGGTGGCGGTGGTTCCATGTCCTACGGTGATGGTTGGAGCTATACATACCATATTCCTACCCAGGAGGAAGTGGACCAGATTAAGGAACTGATTGAACATGCAAGACCTGCCAACTCTTCTGATGAGGAAATTATGAACATCATTACGGAGGAGGCTACTCCTTACTTCCAGGGACAGAAGAGTGTTTCTGATGTGGCTGCCATTATTCAGAGCCGTATTCAGTTATTCGTTGACGAAAACAATTAATTCATTTTGGAGATGAGATCGTGAGTCTGAAGAAACGTAAATCTTCTAAAACAACGAGAAAGCTAAAATTAAGCTCGGGGGCGTTTATCGCTCCCAGCTTTCTTGGCGTTCTGCTGTTTTTTATTATTCCCTTTGCGGTAGTCGTTTTTTACTCGCTGGTGGATAATCCAATCAGCAAGAACTTTGTTATGTTTGACAATTTCAAAAGTATTATTGCGAACCGAGCTTATATCAGAGCGGTAAAAAACACCTGCGTGTTCTCTGCAATAGCCGTGCCGCTGGCAGTGGTTTTGTCGCTGCTTCTGGCAATTGTACTGGATACCAAGATTCCCTTTAAGAGTCAGTTCCGTACCTTTTTCTTAAGCCCTTTGATGGTTCCGGTTGCATCCATCGTGCTGATCTGGCAGGTACTGTTTCATTACAACGGTGCAATCAATGACATTATCGGTGTATTCGGCATCGACAAGATTGACTGGATGAAATCCAAATATGCAATTCTGGTAGTAGTCATCCTGTTCCTTTGGAAGAATCTGGGATATAACATGATTATGTTTATGGCGGCCCTGGGAAGCATTCCCAAGGATATCCTGGAGGTTGCGGAGTTGGAGAGTGCAAGCCCCCTGCAGACCTTCTTCCACATTAAAATTCGATATTTATCCTCATCCTTACTGTTTGTGACCATTATGTCCCTCATCAGTTCCTTCAAGATTTTCCGAGAAGTTTACCTGCTGACGGGCGATCACCCGGTAAATGAAATTTATATTATACAGCACTTTATGAACAATAAATTCAAGTCTCTGGATTACCAGACCTTGTCGGCCGCGGCGATATTAATGTCGCTTGTTATGATTGTGATTATCGGCATTCTGTTCCTGGTGGAGAATCACTTCGGAAAGGATGTGGAAGGATGATGAAGCATAAGCAGAAAAAATCAAATTCCACATGGGATGCGAAGAAAATAAAAATCGGAAAGAAAGTCAGAGACTTCATTTCACTGTGGAAGACAACCATTGCCACGGTCATTGCGTTGTTCTTTGCCGTGCTGTTCCTGACACCGATTTTCCTGACGATTACCAACTCCTTTATGGCGCAGTCGGAAATTTCAGCGAACTACGGCTCTGTATTTGCCACCAGTGAAAAAGGCGGTAAGGTATACATTTCCGAGAAAGTAAATCTGAAATTCATTCCGGATATGGTTTCCTTCAGCCAGTACATAACAGTCCTGTTTAAGAGCCCTGAATACTTGCTGAAATTCTGGAATTCCGTAATTCTGGTAGGACCGATTGTGTTCTTCCAGCTATGGGTCGCTTCTCTGGCTTCCTACGGATTTGCCAGGTATCGAGGGCGGTTGAGGGAAATTATCTTTTTCTCTTATATTATATTAATGTTGATGCCTTATCAGGTTACCCTGGTGCCTAACTATCTGGTCAGCAACTGGTTGGATATACTGGATACCAACTGGGCGATCTGGCTCCCCGGTATTTTCTCACCCTTCGCAGTATTCCTGCTGACGAAGTTCATGAGAAGAATTCCGGAAGCAACCATCGAGGCGGCAATGATTGACGGTGCGGGAGAATGGCAGATTTATCGTAAGATCTGCATGCCTTTATGCAAAGGGGCAATCTGTTCCGCAGCGATTCTGGTATTCATCGACTACTGGAATATGGTAGAGCAGCCTCTGATTTTGCTTTCCGATGCGGAAATGCATCCCCTGTCGGTTTTCTTAAGCAAAATCAATTCCGGTGAAATCGGTCTTGCTTTCGCCGTGGCAACGATTTATATGGTTCCCAGCCTGCTGATTTTCCTCTACGGCGAGGAATATCTGGTAGAGGGTATCACCTATCAGGGTGGTATCAAGGGTTAACGGTTTGGATTGTAAAACAAAGAGAGGTTATGAATCATGAACGAGAACGGAAATAAGAGAAGAGAGTGGATAAAGACAGTAGCAATCATTTTCCTGTCGGTTATGCTGGTGCTCACATTCTTCTCCAATACCATCATGAATTATTCTTTGCCTGAGGTTTCCACCCAGTATATACAGAACGGCAGTATCACGGCGAAGATTCGCGGTACCGGTGTGATTGAGAGCGGAGATCCTTATGAGGTTTCCATCAAGGAATCCAGAAAGGTAGAGAGCGTAGCGGTTCGTACGGGCGATGAGGTAAGAAAGGGCGATGTTCTGCTCTATCTTGCAGACAAGGACAGCGCTGAACTGGAAGCGGCAAAGGAAGCATTGGAGCTTGCAACCGAGAATTATGAGCTGGCACTTTTGACTGCAGAGATTACATCTCAGGACATCAGCTCCGCCAAGGAAAATATTTCCGCAAGTGCTTACAGACAGATGATCAGCAATGCACAGGCGGCACTGAAAATTGCAGAGGACGCACTGAAGCCCGCACAGGACAAGGTGAACGAACTGAATCAGAAGATTGCGGACTGTACCGCACAGCTTGGCTTTGAAGACAGCCAGGATTCCGTAGCAGCGCAGAAGCTGCAGCAGGCAGAGGAGACGGTTACCGTTATGTTGACTGCTAAGGCTGTCGCAGAAGAAAAGAAGAACCAGGCGGAGACCGCACTGAACAATAAGCAGAATGAGTTGACTGCAAAAACTGCCGAGGCTGGAGCAAAGCAGGCGGAACTGACCGCGAAGCAGGAAGCTGTAGAAGCAGCGGAGGACGAGGATGAGAAGGCAGGCTTACAGGCTGAGGCAGACAAATTGGCCGCTGAACTCTCTGATCTGCAGTCACAGGAAGCAGAGCTCACTTCCGCAGTAGAGGAACTGAGCGCCAAAGCAAACACTGCAAAGACAGAATATGAGACAGCCGTAAAGAATTACGACCAGGCTGTTGCCAATAAGAATGCAGCAGCGCAGGCAGTGGACAATCGTACCACCAATACCACTGCAGTAAATGTACAGGCAAGCAAGGCAGCACTGGAGCAGCAGCTCTATGTGGCACAGAAGGAACTGACCGCCGCAGAAACTGATGTTGCGGAAAAGAAGGAAGTTTTGGATAATCTGATTGCAAAGATTGGTAATGTGAACAATCTGCAGGAGAAGCTGGATGCCATTAAGAAGGCACAGAAGCTTGTGGATGAACTGGAAAAGGACAGCCTTGGTGCAACTGTTGTTGCAGAAATCGACGGCACCATTTCTTCCATCAACATCACTGCAGGCAATACTCTGGAGGCAGGATTCCCTGCGATTACCATGCAGCCTGCAGGTAAGGGATGTACACTTAGCTTTTCTGTAACAAACGATCAGGCTAAAAAGCTAGCGGTAGGTGACAGAGCAGACCTTGTTAATGCCTGGAGATATGATGATGTCAGAGCAGTGCTGACAGCAATCAAGCCTGACCGAACTAATCCCGGACAGAACAAGATGCTGGTATTTGAGATTACCGGTGATGTACTTGCAGGTCAGACCTTAAGCCTTTCCGTCGGACAGAAGAGCGCAAACTATGATCTGATTGTTCCCAACAGTGCTATCAGAGAGGATTCCAACGGAAAGTTTGTTCTGACAGTTGAAGCAAAGTCCAGTCCCTTGGGCAACAGATATATTGCAACCAGAACGGATGTTGAGGTTCTGGCAAGTGATGAAAGACAGTCGGCAATTACCGGTGCTTTGAACGGTTGGGAATTTGTAATCATCAATTCCACCAAACCCGTAGAAGCAGGCAAGCAAGTAAGGCTTTCCGATAATTAATCTGCTTCGAAGATTTGAAAATGTGACAAGAGGCTTGTAAATGAAGAAAAGAGTATTTGGAATTTCTTTTGTGATCTTTCTTCTCATTTTTCTCGGTTTGGCATTGCTGGCAAATCGGCTTGGAAGAGGTCAGATCTCGCAAAACGCCGCCGAGCGGTGGTGTGATGACGGGTCGGTGTCTCAGGTGAGCTGTTTCTTCTCAGTGAATGCCGGAATGGATGAAGACAGACTGCAGGAGTTTGAACATAGTATTGACGATGCGCTTCTGGATGCGGGAGTAAAACTGAAAACGGAAAACCCCGGTGCGAGACTGTGGGCGGATGCTTACAGCGCTGACGGTACCATTTCTCTTACCAGTGACAGAACAACGGTATCCTGTGATGCCATCGGAATCGGGGGAGATTTCTTCCTGTTCCATCCGCTGAAGCTGTTGTCCGGAAATTATTTCTCCGGAAATGCTCTGATGAGCGATGTGTGTGTGATTGACCAGGACGCTGCCTGGCAGCTGTTCGGCTCCAGCAATGTTGCGGGAATGACGGTCTACATTTCCGGAATTCCTCATATCATTACAGGAGTGGTAGAGAGAGGTGACAGTCGTCTGGAGAAGGCTGCCGGCCTGGATGCCACACTGGTGTATGTTTCCTTGGATACGCTGCAGAAATATGGACGCTGCAACGGCATTAACTGCTATGAACTGATAATGCCAAATCCTGTTACGGGATTTGCTGCCAAGTATGTGAAGGAAGCACTGGGAATGGATGAACGAGAAACGCAGGTAATTGAAAATACCACAAGATACGATTTGTTCTCCAGAGTGAAGCTGATTCCTTCCTACGGAACCAGAGGAATGAACGGTAAGGCAATCATTTATCCCTATTGGGAAAATGTGGCCAGAGGCTATGAGGATCTTTTGATGGTAGTTACCTTCTTTGAATTATTGTTCTGCGCATTGGCAGTGTTGTGCGGCGGAATCTTTTTTATCCTGGTTTGGACAGGAAAAGGGTGGACTATCAAAGATGTTTGGCTTATGATAAAAGATAGAATCGAGCGAATGGGCGAAAAGTTCTATGCCTGGCGAAAGGGTCTGTTTGCTCGTTTGAAGAGGAGGAAATAGTTATGAAAAATAAGTTGAAAAAAGCGTTGGTGCTGGGCCTGGCTTTTGTCATGACAGTCAGCATGGCTGCCTGCGGCAAAAAGGATGGAGACGGCGGCAGCGGCGGAGGATTGTTTGGCGGCGGTTCCAAGAATGATACCGTAGCAGCAAGCTCTTCTCTGGCAAAAGAGAATGTTTACCGCGTAGATGAAGTGAAGCTGCAGGGTGTTGCATCAGACACCAATATTATGAGAACGGTCATCAAAGATGATAAGCTGCTTCTTTTGCTCAGCAAGTATGATTATAACGAGGAGACCTATGAATCTTCCGAGAAGATTTCTCTTTATACCTGCAATATGGATGGAACCAATCCTTCCACAACAGAACTGGAGATGCCTGAACTTATAATGAGCGAAAATGCAGAGGATCCTGCATTTGATGCTTACAATGCGTCTCAGTATTTCTCAAACTATCTGCTTGCGGCAAACGGTAATATTTATGCGATAAAGAATCATTATGACAACTGGTCCGCAGAAGAGAACTGGAAATCCGAAACACATTATTACATTTGCGTATGGGATTCAAACGGTAAGCTGATGCAGGATGTTCTCATGGAAGGTGTAGAGTCTACTGATGAGAACTGGTGTTATGTGGATAATCTGTTTGAAAGTGAAAACGGAATTTCTGCATTGGTAAAGGGCGAGGAAAACTACATTTACAGAGTTGACGCCGATGGTAATAAAATGGACAGCAAGAAGCTTCCCAATGATGTTGATGAAGCTTTGAGCAACAGCGAGAGCACCATTACATTACAGAATGGTAATCTTTTCCTGATTTATCACGACCAGGAGAATTATGAAAAGACCTTCTACAGTGAATTGGATCTTAAGGCAATGAGCCTGAGCGCTAAGAAGGATTTCCCTTCTCAGATTATGAACCTGTGGAACTACAGCATCATGACCAGCGGCTTAAACAATGATCTGATTTTTACCTCGTCCAACGGTTTGTATCGCTACAAGATTGGTGATTCCGCACCTGTAAAGATGATGGACTATGTTAATTCTGATTTCTTTGTTTCAGACTTTATGAATCTTTCACCGATTTCCGAAGACAGTTTCTTTGGTATCTACAGAGAGAACTGGAACGATGACGGCCTGAGAGCAGGTATGTTCACCTATGTGAAGCCTGAGGAGATTCAGGATAAGGTTGTTCTGGTACTTGCGGGAGAATGGATCGGCTACGATGTGAAGAAGCGTGTGGTTGATTTCAATAAGTCCAGCCAGACCACCAAGATTGTCATAAAGGATTACTCTGAATACAACACTTACGAGGATTACACTGCAGGTGTTACGAAACTGAATAACGATATTATTACAGGTTCCATGCCTGACATTCTCTGTGTTAACGAGTATGACGGACTTCAGGTAGAGAATTATATTGCAAAGGGATTGATTGCAGATATCGGCAAGATGATTAAAGAGGATCCCGAATTGTCTCAGGTTGAGTATATGCAGAATGTATTTGATGCATATTCCGTAGACGGTGTGCTTTATTATGTAGTACCCAGCTTTGAAGTTTACACTATGACAGCAAAGACCAAACTGGTCGGAGACAGAAGCAGCTGGACCATGAAGGATATGCAGGAAGTAGTTGCCAAGATGGGCCCTGATGCTACAGCCTTCGGCACTGAGATCACCAGGTCCAGTTTCCTGAATACGGTTCTTCGTTTCTGCGGTTCCCAGTTTGTAGACTTCGCAACAGGCGAGTGCAAGTTCAATTCTCAGGACTTCATCGATATGCTTGAGTATACAAAGCAGTTCCCTGCAGAAATCAATTATGATGATGACTACTGGATGAACTATGACTGGGCAGCTGAACAGGCGAAGTACAGAGAAGAGAAGACTCTGCTGTATCCTTCAAACTTCTACAACTTCCAGTATTTTGCTGAAATCTTCAACGGTTACTTCGGAGAACCCATCAGCTTTGTGGGCTTCCCTACCGAGAGCGGCAAGGGCTCTTATCTGATGAGCAGCGGAACCTATGTAATGTCTTCCAAGTCAGCAAACAAGAAGGAAGCGTGGGAATTCTTAAGATATTATCTTACCGATGAATATCAGAAGGAGGTCAGCTACTTCCCCGTACGCAAGGATTTGTTCCTTGAGAAGTCAAAGGAAGCATTGAGCAGACCTTTCTGGAAGGATGAGGACGGAAATATTGAGTATTATGACAACACCTTCTATCTGAACGGCGAGGAAATTGTTCTGGAGCCTTTGAATCAGCAGCAGCTGGATCAGGCAGTCAATTTCATCAGCTCTGTAGACAACAAGTACTACAGCAACGAGGAAATTCAGAAGATTATCGAGGAAGAGGCAGAGGCTTTCTTCCAGAATCAGAAGAGTGCATCCGATGTAGCGGCAATTATCCAGAGCCGTGTACAGCTTTATGTGGATGAAACAAGATAAAAAATAGAGCAGGGCTGCTCTGGGGACGTTCCTTGCTGTCACGCGTTTTTCAGCGTGACAGAAGGAACCTCCCCAAAGGCAAAGCCCTGCTCTTTTGTGTTTTTAAGCCATCTTTTTATCAATCTTTGCGACGACATAATATTGTTCGTTGGCTTCCTTGATTCCGGCGGTTACCTTTGCCAATAACTGCTCATCGGTAAGAACGAAATTGAAGGGGGCAAGAATGTCAAAAATCAGATTGGTATGGGTAGGACCTTCCACGATTCGAAAATCATGGAGGGAAAGCTCGGGACTGATGGCAGCAAGGGTTTCCTTGGCCAAAGCCTTTAAGCGGTCGGTGGTTTCATCTCCCACAAGAACGGGATCCATGTGGATAACGGCAATGCAATTCAATTCTGTGCCAAGTTCCATTTCAATCCGGTCGATGACATCGTGGAGAACAAGAATGTCGCCGTCGGAGGGAACCTCCGCGTGCAGGGAAATAATCAGACGGCCGGGGCCGTAGTCGTGAACAATCAGATCGTGGACGCCGATGATTTCGGGATGCGCCATAACAACTTCCTCTACATGTGCCACAAATTCTTCGTCCGGAGCCTGTCCAAGCAGAGGACTGATGGTATCCTTGGCTGCATTGTAGCCTGCATAGAGGATAAACAGACCGACCAGCACACCGCAGTAGGCATCCACGGAAAAGTTCGCAAAGTGAGAAATCAGAGTGGCAACCAGAACAACGGTAGTAGCGACGGAATCACTTAAGGAGTCAGTGGCGGTTGCCTTCATGGCTGCGGAATCAATTCGCTTTCCGATGGCGTTGTTATAGAAAAACATATAACATTTTACCAGAATGGAAATAATCAGAATGGCAACGGCGATGGAAGAGAAGGTAAGCTCTTCCGGGTGGAAGATTTTCTCCACGGAACTCTTTAACAGTTCAAAGCCCATCAGAATAATCAGCATGGAGACAATCAGTCCTGCAATATATTCAATTCGTCCGTGACCGAAGGGATGGTCCGGATCCGGTTTTTTGCCTGCCATCTTAAAGCCGATTAATGTGATAATGGAAGAACCGGCATCTGAAAGGTTGTTCATGGCATCGGCAGTGATTGCGATGGAATGACTGATTAAGCCGGCAATCAGTTTTCCCGTAAACAGGAGCAGGTTCAGTATGATACCGACTGCGCCGCAAAGCATTCCGTAGGAACGTCTGACCTGCGGGTCATGGGTGTCCGATGGATTGGAAATGAACAGGCGAGATAATAAAGTCAACAAGTTGAAATCCTCCTGAAAAGCATATTCAATAAGTATTATCATGAAGTATTATCATGCACAAAAATATAAATTTTAGTATACCATCAACAATGAATTTTGCAAGGTAGGTATGTGGTAAAATCCTTTGCGGAATACTTGCACCCGAGGGAAAATCATGGTATAGTACATTCGTTGAATTATGTAAACATTGGTTTTACTATATAGCCCGGCAAACACCGGACAAAGAAAGGGTAGGATATTGAAAATGAGTAAAAAACCTGTAGTTTTAATGATCCTGGACGGCTATGGTCTCAACGAGAAGACCGAGGGCAACGCAGTTGCTCAGGCTAAGACACCTGTAATGGACAAGCTGATGGCTGAGTGCCCCTGTGTAAAGGGTAACGCAAGCGGAATGGCAGTAGGACTTCCCGAGGGACAGATGGGTAACTCTGAGGTAGGTCATCTGAACATGGGTGCAGGACGTATCGTATATCAGGAACTGACAAGAATCACCAAAGAGATTATGGATGGTACCTTCTTTGAGAATCCCGCATTGCTTGCTGCAGTAGAGAACTGCAAGAAGAACAACAGCGCACTTCATCTGATGGGTCTGCTTTCAGACGGCGGTGTTCACAGCCACAACACACATCTCTACGGACTTCTTGAGCTGGCTAAGAGAAACGGCCTTGAGAAGGTTTATGTTCACTGCTTCCTTGACGGTCGTGACACTCCTCCTGCAAGCGGAAAGGGCTTCGCTGAGGACCTTCGCGCAGAGATGGAGAAGATTGGCGTAGGTAAGATTGCTTCCGTAATGGGTCGTTACTACGCAATGGACAGAGACAACAACTATGATCGTGTACAGCTTGCTTACAATGCAATGACCAAGGGCGAGGGACTTACTGCAGCTTGTGGTATTTGCGGTATCCAGGCTTCCTATGATAAGAACGAGACAGACGAGTTCGTAAAGCCCACCGTAGCAGTTGAAGACGGCAAGCCCGTAGCAACTGTAGAGGATGGCGATTCCGTAGTATTCTTCAACTTCCGTCCCGACCGTGCAAGAGAGATCACCAGAGCATTCTGCGATGATGATTTCAAGGGCTTTGACAGAGGCGCAAGAAAGGATATCACCTTCGTATGCTTCTCAGATTATGATCCTACCATTCCCAACAAGCAGGTTGCTTTCCACAAGGTTGCTGTTACCAACACCTTCGGTGAGTGGCTGGCTGCGAACGGCTTAAAGCAGGCGCGTATCGCTGAGACCGAGAAGTACGCACATGTAACCTTCTTCTTCAACGGTGGTGTTGAGACTCCCAACGAGGGTGAGGACAGAGTTCTCGTTAACTCCCCTAAGGATGTTGCTACCTATGACCTGAAGCCTCAGATGAGCGCTCCCGAGGTTTGCGAGAAGCTTTGTGATGCAATTCGTTCCGATAAGTACG
>JAZLKR010000041.1:0-6343 GCA_045597705.1 Acetatifactor sp. | reverse complement strand
AAAGGACCACGCCAAAGCCCTGTGTCAGTCCCTGAATGATACCGAGCATCATCCAGGTCAGCCAGTCGATGGAACCGATGGCCGCCAATGCTTCCACACCAAGCACCTGCCCCACTACAATGGTATCCACTACTGTATATAATTGCTGAAACACATTGCCCAACATCAGGGGCAACGCGAATTTTATAATCAAACCGGAAGGCTTCCCCTCCGTCATTTTCATAGTTTGCATAAAACAATCCTTTTCATACTGCGAAAATAAAAGGGAGATGCACTTGCATCTCCCTTTCATTTTCCTAACGTGTGTTAGAGGATTCGAACCCCCGACCTTTTGGTCCGTAGCCAAACGCTCTATCCAGCTGAGCTAAACACACATCTGTTGCTCGGTTGTTCCTCACAACAATGACTATCATATACTCTGCCTTTCAAAAAGTCAAGGCAATTTTTCATTTTTGAATATTTTTTTTGCAAAAACTCCGCCCATATCAAAACTTCTTGTTTGGTTTTTGCCCTTTCTGTGGTATACTATAGCCTTAGGTAATAGGAAAAACCTATATCAGGAGGATACTATGCTTGAATTAAAGAATATATCCTTTCAGGTAGCCGACACAGACGGCGCCTCAAAGGAAATCATAAAGGATCTGAGCCTGACCTTTGACGACCACACCTTTATCGCCATCACCGGTCCCAACGGCGGCGGTAAATCCACTCTCGCAAAGCTGATTATGGGAATCGAAAAGCCCACTTCAGGTCAGATTCTCTATAACGGAACCGACATCACAAACATGAGCATTTCTGAGCGTGCCAACTTAGGCATCAGCTTTGCGTTCCAGCAGCCTGTCCGTTTCAAGGGCATCAAGGTCAAGGATCTGATTACCCTGGCATGCGGCAAGGATGTGAAAAATCCCAACATCTGCGATTATCTTTCTCAGGTCGGTCTCTGCGCCAGAGATTATATCAATCGAGACATTGACGCAAGTCTTTCAGGCGGTGAGCTGAAGCGTATCGAAATCGCTTCCATCATTGCCCGCAATACTCCCCTCTCTGTTTTCGACGAGCCCGAAGCCGGCATCGACCTTTGGAGCTTCAACAACCTGATTAAGGTATTTGAGGAAATGCATGCTTCCAGCGATAACTCCCTGATTATCATCTCCCATCAGGAGCGAATCCTGAACATTGCAGACGAAATCGTTGTCATTGCAAACGGTACTCTCCGTGCAAGAGGCAAGCGTGAGGATATCTTACCCGAGCTTCTCCGCGGTACCGAAGGCTGCAAGTTCTATCAGGAATCTTAAGGAAAGGCAGGCAAACAAAATGGATGAAATTCAGAAGTCTCTGTTAGAGCAGGTTGCCGGCCTGCACGAAATGCCCTCAGGCGCGTATAACATTCGTGCCAACGGTACCAGTGCCGCACGTGCTACCACTGCTAATATTGATATTGTAACTAAGACAGACAAGCAGGGCATTGATATTGTCATCAAGCCCGGCACCAAGAACGAAAGCGTTCATATTCCCGTTGTGCTGAGCCAGAGCGGTCTCACCGAGATGGTTTACAATGACTTTTATGTAGGTGATGATTGCAATGTTACCATCGTAGCCGGCTGCGGTATCCACAACAGCGGCGATGCAGACAGCAAGCACGACGGTATCCACACCTTCTTCATCGGCAAGAATTCTCATGTAAAATATGTAGAGAAGCATTACGGCAGCGGCGACGGCAAGGGCGGCAAGATTATGAATCCCGAAACCGTTGTAGCGCTGGGTGAGGACAGCTTCATGGAAATGGAAACCGTTCAGATTAAGGGCGTTGATTCCACCAAGCGTTCCACCAAGGCTACCCTGGCAAAGGGTTCCAAGATTATCGTCACTGAAAAGCTGATGACCCACGGCGACCAGACTGCACAGACCAGCTTTGAAGTAGATTTGAACGGCGAGGACTCCAGTGCCAACATCATCTCCCGCTCTGTCGCAAGAGATTCTTCCCGCCAGCTGTTCCTCTCCAAGATTAACGGCAACAACAAGTGTGCAGGTCACTCCGAGTGTGATGGTATCATCATGGACAATGCAGTCATCAGTGCAGTTCCCGAGATTACCGCAAATCATCTGGATGCCAGCCTGATTCACGAGGCAGCCATCGGCAAGATTGCCGGCGAGCAGATTATCAAGCTCATGACTCTCGGACTTACCGAGGAGGAAGCGGAAGCCCACATCATCGACGGTTTCCTGAAATAATGAAGCAACAGAAAACAGCCCCTGCCAATCCGGCAAGGGCTGTTCTTTTTATGCTTGTTTCTATTTTTCTTTATAAGCCAGCACGCTTCTGTACAGTCTCTCCAGACCGTCTTCTATTCTCGCTCTGGGGCATGCGGTATTCAGTCGCAGAAATGCTCTTCCGGGTGCTCCGTACTCTTCACCCTCGTTTACAAACAATCCGCTGTAGGAGCGAATAAACTCCTGCAATTCGGTGGCATTATCCGTCACCTCACTGCAATCCAGCCAAAGCAGGTAGGTCGCATGGGAAGGAACTACCTTGATGCAGGGAAGCTTCTGTTCCATAAACTCTCTGACTCTCGCCTTATTCTCAGCCAGATAAACGCGAAGCTCCTCCAACCAGGGTTCTCCCTTTTCGAAAGCAGCAACGGCAACACCAATTGCAAAGGAATTGGGTTCCGCAACCTCATCGGTGTTGATTCTTCTGTTGATCTTGTGACGCAGCACCGGATTGGGCACCATAATTGCCGCTGTCTGAATGCCGGGTATGCTGAAGGTTTTGGTAGGTGCAATACAGGTAATACTGTTGTCTCTGCAGATATCAGATGCCGAAGCAAAAGGAACATACTCAAAGCCGGGATCTGTCAAATCACAATGAATCTCATCGGAAAGCACCAATACATGATGCTTTGCACAAAGCTCACCAATCTTTGCAAGGGTTTCCTTGTCCCAAATTTTTCCAACAGGGTTGTGAGGGTTGCACAGGATAAACATAGTGGTCTGAGGATTTGCCAGCTTCTCCTCGAAATCAGCGAAATCAATATGATACTCACCGTTTTCGTAAACCAAAGGGCTCTCCAGGATATTTCGGCCGTTGTTTCTGATGGAATTGAAGAAAATGTTGTAAACCGGCGTCTGCACGAGAACATTTTCTCCTGCTGTGGTCATCTTACGCACCGCACTGGAAATGGCAGGCACCACGCCTGTTACAAACATGAGCCAATCCTTCTCGAAGGTAATGCCATGTCTGCGCTTCCACCAGGAAATATACGCCTCATACCAGTCATCCGTCACATCATTATATCCAAATATGCCGTGCTCCACGCGCTTTTTCATTGCCTCGATGATTTCGGGAGCAGTCTCGAAATCCATATCAGCCACCCACATGGGAAGCTCATTCTCGGCAACATTCCACTTATAGGAGCCGGTATTTCTTCTGTCGGTTAACTTGTCAAAAGAATACATACTTATCTCTCCCACTCGGGCTTGTCTGATTTCACATCAATGGTCTCAGCCTCGATAACGGACTGATCAATCTTCACTCTGGTTCCATCCATAATCAGCTCGCCGATGCGGTCTGCCTTGATGGAACACTTCTTGGGATTGAAAACACTGTCCACGCTGCCGACGATTTCCACTTCACCCTCTGAATACTCAAAAGCAAGGGTTGTATTGATCAGGCGGCAGTTCTTCATGGTCAGATTATCAATGTAGCACATACCCTGCAGGCTCTCGATGGTACAGTTTACAAGTGTGATATTCTTGGAATTCCAACCAAGATACTCTCCGGAGATGAAGGAGTCATAAACGGTTACATTCTCTGCGTTCCAGAAGGCATCCTTGGACAGCAGTCTGGAATTGCGAATGGTCAGATTCTTCACACCGTCGAAGCTGTAGTTGCCAACCAGAGTAAAATGATCCAGCTCCATATTCTCGCAATTCATTGCGAAATAATCACCCTTTGCAGTTACCTGGTCCATTTTGATGTTTTTACAGTTCCAAAGAGTCTCAGCCGCATTGGGAATGTTGACATTCTTCATGGTCAGTCCATTTACACGGCGGAAATTCTTGGGTGCCTCGATAACGGTATCCTCAACGCTGATATCCTCTACATACCAGATACCGGCTCTTGCCATATCGAAAAGAGCACAGTTCCTGATTTCAATATTCTTAGCATACCAAAAAGGATATTTCCAGCGGAATAAGCAATTATCAACCTTTAAGTTTGCGCTTTCCTTCAGAGGAGACTCACCATTTTCAAAAGTACAGTAGCTGATATGTGCATCATGCTCGCCGTAAAGTGCTCTCTCTCCGCTCAAGTGCTTTTCGTAAATTTCTTTCATCTGTCGATTCCTTTCAAAGTCAGGGTATATATCACCCAATATAATTATACTATCCTTATTTATGCCAATTTGCAAACCATATTATGACATGAAAATTGCCCTTTTGCTTTTATTTTGTCATTTCCTAGTGTTTTGCTATCTTTTCTCCAGCTTTTCAAATGTATGAATCCAATCCGCCTTCTTATAATACAGAACAAAGGCAACACAGCTGGTACACCAGGTCATGGGATACGCGCTGAAAATGATTCGAATATCATGGAAAAGGTACAGTGCTGTGGTAATATAGGTCACGCGAAGCACACACCAGAAGCCCAGCATAATAAACATAGGCACCGTAGGCTTTCCCGCCCCTCGCATGATACCGGCGATACAATGAGCCAGAGCAAGCATACAGTAAAACAAGGTTTCAATATGCGCCTGTGTTACGCCGAAGGCCGCAACCTGCGGTGCTGTTGTGAACAAACCAATCAGAAAAGGTGCATTTATCCAGAAGCACAAACCAATGGCTTCTGTCATAATCATAGAACAGAATACACCGAACCGAACGCCCTTTTTCACTCTGTCAAACTGCTTCGCACCAAGGTTCTGACCTACAAAGGTAGAAAGACCCTGAGCAAAACAGGTCACCGGCAGGAAAGCAAAACCCTCCAGTTTGAAATACGCTCCGCAGCCTGCCATGGCATCTGCACCAAAAGTATTGATATTAGACTGAACCACAAGATTGGCAAGTGCGATTACAGAATTCTGAATACCGGACGGTAAACCGAATCTCACAATATCCTTCAGGCTGGCTTTATCAAATCCAATTTCTCTGATACGGAAGCAATATTCCTCGGGAAGCTTAAACAGCGGTACAAGGCACAGCACTGCGCTGATGAACTGCGCAATAATGGTTGCCAATGCCGCAGCCCCAACTCCCATTCCAAGCACTCCCACAAACAGGAAGTCCAAAATCACATTGATAATGGAAGAAACAATCAGATAGTATAACGGATGTCTGCTGTCTCCCGTCGCCTGCAATATACCCACAAAGATATTATACAAAATGGAAAACAGGGAGCCGCAAAAGTAAACCCTGAAATACAGAACGGATTGCGGCAATACCTCTGCAGGAGTTTGCATCCATCGTAAAATCTGCGGTGTCAGGAAAACACCCAAAACCGTCAAAAGAATTCCCGCGGCAATACCAAAGGCCACATCTGTATGTATGGTTCTGCGCATTCTGTCATAATGTTTCGCGCCGAACTCCTTCGCAATGATGATTCCTGCTCCCAGGGCTACCCCCTGAAAAAAACCTACCATCATGAAAATCAGACTGCCTGACGAACTGACTGCCGCCAGCGCATGGTCTCCCAAGAAGCGTCCCACAATCAGGGAATCGATTGTATTATATAATTGCTGAAATACCTGACCGATTAATATGGGAAACGCAAACAGAAGCATTTTCTTCCGAATGGAACCCACGGTCATATCATTTTGCTGCTGCATTTTCACACTCTCTTTTCAAACTTGCTTTTTCGCAAAAAAAATCCACTGCATATGCAGTAGATTTCTCGTGGCAAATAAAAATGGGGCCTACAGGGCTCGAACCTGTGACCCTCTGCTTGTAAGGCAGATGCTCTCCCAGCTGAGCTAAGACCCCATTCTATGTAGATAAACTACATAACGACCCAGATCGGACTCGAACCGACGACCTTCGCCGTGACAGGGCGACGCTCTAACCAACTGAGCCACTGGGCCATATTAAAATAATGAAATTGTATCGAGATTGCTCTCAATGGACCTTCGGGGACTCGAACCCAGGACCAACCGGTTATGAGCCGGGAGCTCTAACCAACTGAGCTAAAGGTCCGCATTCCCTTTCGGGATTTAATGACTCCAACGGGAATCGAACCCGTGTTACCGCCGTGAAAGGGCGATGTCTTAACCGCTTGACCATGGAGCCTAATCACAGCTTCTTTTGATATCACTTCGTGATACCCGAAAGAATACGAAGTATTCTTTCCGAC
>JAZLKR010000040.1:0-92440 GCA_045597705.1 Acetatifactor sp. | reverse complement strand
TCCTGCCAGTCTTTAACTGGCATTACTGTTTTTGTTTGAGCGTTCAATTGCTTGAACTTTGTTCTCTGAATTATTCAATGGCGAATTGCATTCGCCTTAGAATTTTCAGGGTTGCATTGATGTTTATTTGTCAAGGTACTTGCTGTCTTTCAAGCGACAGCTTAGTTAGAATAACATGATTGCAATCGTTTGTCAACAGCTTTTTTTATTTATTTTTGAAATATTTTTGACCAGTAGTTTGCCTTAAAGAAGGCCGTAAAAAAGGAACCTCATATGAGATTCTCTTTCATACCTATTGGTAGTGAAACGGAGAAAGAGGGATTTGAACCCTCGCGCCGGTTGCCCGACCTACACCCTTAGCAGGGGCGCCTCTTCGGCCTCTTGAGTATTTCTC
This sequence comes from Acetatifactor sp., assembly GCA_045597705.1. GTDB lineage: Bacteria > Bacillota > Clostridia > Lachnospirales > Lachnospiraceae > Acetatifactor. The sequence continues at coordinate 92,046 of JAZLKR010000040.1, read as the reverse complement.
CATAATCCGAACTACGTCTCTACCAACAAAAATATTTCTGCGCACTTTCGTGACGCAAAAGTTATTATACATAAGCTGATATTGTTTGTCAACAGATATTTTTAAGTGATTTTTCACTCCAATTACAGCTTACAGTACTCCTTAATTGCGGTCTCATAAAGGTTATTTCCCTCTGCATCGATTACCACGATTACGGGAAAATTCTCTACTTCCAGCTTTCTGATTGCCTCTGTTCCCAGGTCATCATAAGCGATTACCTCTGAGGATTTGATTGCTTTGGACAGAAGTGCACCTGCACCTCCGACTGCTGCAAAGTATACGGCACCGTTACGAATGATTGCCTCACGAACCGCCTCCTGGCGCTTTCCTTTACCAATCATTCCACCTAACCCTAAGTCGAGCAGAGAGGGAGCATACTTATCCATTCTGCTTGCTGTGGTAGGACCTGCCGAACCGATGGGTCTGCCCTCTCTTGCGGGAGAAGGTCCCATATAATAAATGATATTGTTCTTCATATCGATGGGCAGTTCCTTGCCCTCAGCCAGTGCCTCGTACATTCTCTTGTGCGCAGCATCTCTCGCTGTGTAGATTGTACCGGTAATATATACATAGTCACCGCTCTTGCAAGCCAGTGCATCTTCTTTGGAAATAGGAGCCTTGATATGTCGTTCCATCTTTTCACCCTTTCTATCGTCCGAATTGCTTACAGTTCTCTCACACTGTGTCTGTTTACATGACAGCAGATATTGACGCCCACAGGCAATCCTGCAATATGTGTGGGATAAGTGTTGATGTTTACAGCCAGCGCGGTTACTGTTCCGCCTAAGCCGCCGGGACCGATTCCGGTCTTGTTGATGGTATCCAGAAGTTCCTCCTCCATCTCCTTCACATAGGGGATATCAGATCTGACATCCACAGGTCTTGTCAGCGCCTTCTTTGCCATGATGGCACACTTTTCAAAGGTTCCGCCGATACCTACGCCTACTACCATGGGAGGGCAGGCATTGGGACCTGCATCTCTGACTGCGGTAAGGATGGCATTCTTTACGCCCTCGATGCCGTCAGCAGGTTTCAGCATAAACACGCGGCTCATATTCTCGCTGCCAAAGCCCTTGGGAGCAACGGTCAGGCGAACCTTGTCACCGGGTACAATATCATAATGAATGATTGCGGGAGTATTGTCCTTGGTATTCTCACGAATCAAAGGATCCTTAACAACGGATTTGCGAAGGAAGCCCTCTACATATCCCTGGCGCACACCCTCATTGATGGCGTCTGTGAGGCTTCCGCCTTCCAGATGAACCTCCTGGCCCACTTCAACGAATACGACAGCCATGCCGGTATCCTGGCAAATGGGAATCATATCCTCGCCTGCAATCTTTAAGTTATCCTGGAGCTGCTCTAAAATCTGGCGGCCCAAAGGTGACTCCTCTTTCTCAACGGCACACTTCATGGCACACTTCATATCATCTGCCAGGAAATGATTGGCCTCGATGCACATCTCTTTCAATGCTGCGGTAATTTCGCTTACATTCAGGTTTCTCATTTATTCGGTAATTTCCTTTCTCACTGCTTCCAGCTCCTCAGGGGTGCTTGTTCCGGGATTCCAAAGAATGTTCTGACCGTCTCCCTCATATCTGGGAATCATGTGCAGATGGAAATGCATAACAGTCTGTCCTGCAACTTCTCCGTTGTTCTGAACCAGATTCAAGCCATCGCAGTGAAGCTTATCCTTCATTTTCTGTGCCATCTTTTTGGCAACTACCAGAGCTGCTGCCGCAGTCTCCTCGGGAAGTTCAAACAAATTTGCCGCATGGTCCTTGGGAAGAATCAGTGCATGTCCCCTGGTTGCGGGACCCAGATCAAGGATTACACGAAATGCCTCGTCCTCGTACAGTGTCTTGGAAGGGATTTCTCCGTTCGCAATTTTACAGAAAATACAATCGTCTTTTTTCATGTTCGCTTTCACCTTTCTATATTATCTTCCGATGTATCGTTTTCTCTTTTTTTGTCGAATTGCTCGCTGAATCAGACAAATAATCATTCCCAGAACAAAACCGCCGATCAGACCGCCCAGATGAGCCTCGTTGTCAACATTGCCTGCCGCATATCCGCTGTACAGTGACAGCAGGACACTTACCAGAACCCTTTGAATATATCCGCCGTCCACTTTTCTTCCGGAAAAGAAAATAATGGCCAACAGTGCTCCGTCCAGACCAAATGCTGCTCCGCTGGCGCCGAGTGACGGCACCGTACTGCCGGTAAGCACCTTGAAATAAAGTGACATCAGATTACCGCAGATTCCGGAAAAGAAATAGAGGGCACCTAGGCTTATATGGCCCAATTCATTTTCAACAATGATACCCACAAAGAGGATACACATCATATTGCTGAACAGATGATTCACATTGGCGTGCAGGAACATGGACGAAATAATTCTTCCGTACTCCTTCGCCGCCAGAATTCTGTAAGGGTCCAGCATGCCTTTCCAGTAAAGATCACCGATGCCAAAGGAGCCGGCGATATGAATCAGCAAATTCAGGGCAACTATCGTAATCGTAACAAAAGGTAACTGTTTCCAATTCTTCATGGTAGATACCTCACCAAATGTTATATAGACATGAAACAGTGTAACACAAGCGATTTTCTTTTTCAATTATTTCAGGTTTCTAGCGGAACATAAGTACCACTCTGCCCACCTTGATTTCATCTCCCGCTTCCAGCAAACGCTTCTCATAAGGCAATAGCCGCAAACCGTTTTTAAAGGTCCCGTTTGTCGAATTCAGGTCGCTGATGAAGACCCCTGAATCCTCCCTTGTTATGCGGGCATGCACCCTGCTCACGGAAGGATCCGGTACCACAACATCTGCTTCCTCTTTCTTCTTTCCGATTGTCACAGGCTCCTTTTCCACTACCGCCAGGACCTTTCCATCCGCCGTGCAAAGCTCATTATTTTGTTGTTGTGAAGCTGTTTCTTCTATATATAGTGTTTTTCCAAAATTTTCATCTTCACGCTTTTCCTCATAATAATCCTCGGCCACGGCACCCACCGGCGGCAGATTCTGCAGTCTGGTCAGATAGTCCTCCTTCTCCTCCCTGACTTTCTTTTTCCGTCCGTCGAACAATCCAAAGAGCGACCGTTTCTGCTCCGGCAGGACTGTCGGCGTTTTCTCCTCGACCACCGGAATCGTCTCCTCCCTCTTAGCGGCCTTGGGAATCATCGGTTCCTCCAGACACTTGATATCCGCAAAGACCTGATTCTGGAAATAACTCTCTCCGGTCTGTTCCAGCTGCTCATAGATCCGGTAGATGCACTCCACCAGCACTTCATCTTCATAGTTGATATGCTCCACCCAGAATTCCACCAGCGCCTTGAAGCCCTGCTCTCCCTCATAATACGGCACATAGAAGAACAGAAAATCCTTGGCCTCCACATCCTGGAAAATCTCCTCCGGCGAAACAATCACACGATTCATATCCAGCAGGAAGCGCTCCAGTTCCTGCTTCAGCTTCTGCAGGTTCCAGAAAAAGTCCAGCACATAGTCTCTGGAGATTGTCTTGTTCTCAAAGAGCTGCTTCATATTCTGTCTGGAGGTAATATCGTAATAGAGATAGCCGTTGTCATCAATGTAGCGCAGGCTGCAGGGGAGCAGTCCCTTAATACCGCCGCGATTCAGGATGCAGTACTGGTACCTTTGTTCATCCGGCTTCCGGTCCAAAAGGATTCTCTTATAATTGCTGTTCAGGTTTCTCACAAATTCTGTTTTCATTTTGCCAATATTCCTTTCATTTTTCTTTTTAATCTCAAAATGGTAACCGGAGAACAGATTGTCCCCTTGCATTCATATTCCGTTTCGCGCATGCTTCCCAGGCCCAAAAGGTCCCACTCCGGCAGTGGCGAGGAGCTGCTTCCCGCAGCCCGTACCATCACCTTCTTGCCCTGCAATACTGCCTGCAGCTCCGTAGTTTTCCAATCAACATATTTCCCGGTCGAAATTCCATGCAGCACACTCTTCATCTGCATCTCCCACTCCTCTTCGCTCTGCGTGTTCAAGGTGGTACCCCGAAGCATCAGAAGACCTGCATCCTGTTCCAGCAGGCATCTGTCATATTGAAATGCAAACAGCGAAACTGCCATAATCAGCACGGAAAACACCATCGGCAGTATCAGGGCAGCCTCCACCGTAAAATAACCGCCAAATCTTTTCATAGAAATCCTCCCTGCAGCCACAAGGAGACTCCCCATCCCAGAAACAGAAATGGGAAGAAGGGCAGTCTGCTCTGTCTTCCTGCCTTTTGGGTTGCCAACAACACAATGCTGAGGAGAGCCATTCCCAGCAGACTGATGCACAGCATCAGCCAGGTTCGGTCTCTGCCGGCGAACAAACCCAGGAACAGAACCGCCAGTCCGTCGGCCGTCCCAATCTTTCCGGTGGCAAATGCCAGCACCAGCAGAACTACACCGGGGCAGGTTGCAGAAAAAATCTGCGGCAGATTAATCTCTCCCGCGAAGAACATCCATACCGGCCGGATGCACAGAGCAATTCCGCCGCCTATCAGCAAAATCGTGCTGACCTCTTTCTTCTTCCAATCCTCCGCACCCAATGCCCCCAGCCAGAGCAATGTCACAATATCCATGGTAATCCTCCTATTTCACGCATCTGCTGCAAGGCCGCAATTCGCTCGGAATCCTGTCAGCCGGAACAGCAGCGACCGTTCTCTTCAAGCTGGAGCAATTCGCCGCATAGTGAAAGCTGCCGCCTTCTTCCGTAATATAAATGATTCCCGGCTGTTCCCCGTAACAGCATCTCTGGCAGGCTTCGAAGGGACGGTCATCTCTGGTTTTTAAATCCTTCAGGCTCTCCGGTTCTGTTCCCTTCACGGAAACACAGAGGAAGGAACAGGATCGTTCGTCATGATAGACTTCTCCCGTTTCCGCCACATAAACCAGCCCGGCCTCCATCGGCGAATCCGGTATTTCATAGCCGTTCCATAGGTGCACCACATATCGATTCGCCATGCGAAAACGCGCAAAACCGGCCCATCCCGTCAAAGGGCTCACCTCATAGGTCAGCTTTATATCCAGCCGATCCCCCTTTAGGAAATCACTTTCCAGCAAGCGCAGGCCCGACGCTCCCTTTGTGAGGGGCGAATGATTCAGATAACTCTCTCCCGCAAATTCCGTAATTCCCAGCCGAATGAAAGCCGCGGTTACCACATCTGCCGCTAAGCCTTCCGCTGTATCTGCCGCCAACACCGAAACCTTACCGCAGGTATCCCACAGTGCCAGTTCCAGTCTGTTATGCAAACGCATACACTCCACGGCAGACCCGAGATTCAGCAGAAACATGACGCACAGCGGCAGCACCAGGGCTGCCTCCACTGTCATGGATCCCTCCGTATTTTTCTGAAACAAAAGGGGTGGTGGCAGTCTCTTTACCCTGCGGTGCGGCAGCCTCTTTTGAAGGTACCGTTTCAAATTTTGGGCGAAATTTGTTGTAACAGTGTCTCGTGTCGGAGAAGGTTCCTTTCTTAATAATGTATTTTTTGCTTTTTGTGTTAATCTCACCGCATCCATAAAGAGCCTGTCACCACCCCTCTTGTTCCGTTTTTATTCGTAGCTCATGCTTCTGACGATTTCCAGCTCACAGTTTCTTGCATCCTTCAGCCTGACGGCAATTTTCAATTCCGTAAAACAGGCGTCCAATCTGAAATCCTCGTTTTTCGGTGTCAGTCTGATGTCTCCCTCCACCAGATTCATTGCCCGATTCGTAAGTTTCTTTGTTCCGGTCAGCATGAGAAAAATGCGCAGATAGTCCTGATAGCTCAGGCCTTCATCCGGCAGTGTCTGCTCATGGAACAGGCCGTCGATTACCTGCTGCAGGCCGGAATGCCAGGTTTTGTCCGTCTTCTGCAGGGGGATTTTTCCTCCCTTCATCAGACTTTTCATATCATAAATACTTTCCGCCAATGACCAGCCGTAGGCCAGTATCCCCTCGGCTACCGGTTCCAGCTCCGGCAGAAACAGCAAGGAGCACATTGCGGTAGCTACCGCCTTAAGTTCCTCCTGTTTCTTTTCATCCGACATCAGGAACGCCAGATTGTAGCCCTCCCTGAGAATCAACAGCCTGGTAAGCACACTTTTCAGATTTGCCGCATCGGTATTTTTACCTGCCAGAAGATATTCCGTCTCAAAATCCAGCACGGTATTCTCCCTTCGGTTGGTGTAATCGCCGCAATACCGCACCAGATATTCCCGAAACAGAAATCTGTCAAGCAGTCCCTCCGATTCCTGCTCCAGATTGCCGCTGTTTACCAGATCATACTTCATTCTGTGAGCCACCAGGTTTTCCTCCAGAATCACCTTTGTGGACAGCACAGGTTCCTCCAGCACCAGCTTCAAAATACCCTGATTGCGAACTGCTTCAATGGCAGATACAGGCTTTCGAACAAGCGGTGCCGTTTTCTCGGAAAGCTGACCGCAGATTGCATTGATACCGGAAAGGCAGGCGTCTCCCTCCGACTCCTCTCCCGCATCCAGTCCGCTTACCTGAACCGACTGAAGCCAGTCACTTACCTGTCCAAACAAGCCAAGCCCTACATCATCCTTCACTGCGTTCACCGCCGCCTTTCGGAAAGCACTGCCGCCTCCGTCCGTGAGGAGCTCCGCGCCAAAGATTTCCGCATCATAGACCTGCAATCCAAAGAAATCCCGATATAATAATCCGGACAGAAGCACATCCTTTGTATCCAGATTCTCTGAAATATATCGCAGCAGGTGCGCCTCTGTATTCTCCGCGCCCACTGATGTGGTCCCATAAGAAGAATCAATGGCATAAAGATTGAACCGTTCTGCCAGCTCCCGATGATATTCCGCAAGCGTACTCTGCAAGCCGGCCTCGGTGGCACAGGCCGCTTCCAATCCTGCACCGCCTCGCCTCGCCCCCTCAATCAATGCCAGATACAGCGGAATCAGCAGGCTTAAAACCAGACAAAGATATACCGTTAAATAACCGCTTGTTTTCTTCATTACACTCTGTTGGTCTGATTGGTAATCTTCTCAAAAAGACTGTTCACAATCTGGGTAATCTGGGTTTTGAAAATCAACACTACTCCCACCAGCACCACTATAATCAAAATTACTTCCACGGTACCCATACCGTCCTCTTCTCTCAAAAAATCCTTCATTGTTTTCAGTTTTCTCATATGTTTCTCCTTTCTTTTGTCGATTGCAATTGACGATTTTCTACATCACGCCGAAGGCGGGAATCATAATCATCACCATCACGCAGCCAAGAAGCAGCACCATAGGGAATAACAATTTCGTCCCCGTCTCCTCTCCCAGTTTTCGGGCGTTTAAAAGTTTTTCTCCGGCCAGCGCATCGGCCTCCTGCCGAAGTCGGTCCAGAAGAGCAGCATTTCCTCTCCGCTGGTTTTGGAGCAGCAGGGCGCTGAGGCGCATATACTCCTGCACGCCGATACGCCTTCCGAAATGCTCGTAGACAGTGCCCTCCGGAATTCCCGCCTTCAATTGTCTGGCCAACAGCCGCAGTTCCTGTCCTGCCGGATCTTTTGCTTCCTCACTTTCATAGGAGTCAGCCAGTCGCTCAAAGGCACTGCGAAGGGACAAACCTGCTCCCAGATAGAGTATCAGTCGATGAACCACTCGCGGATAGGCGGCTTTCAGATTCGACTGCCTGTCCAACAATTCCTTGTGCAGATCTCGGTCTGCAGCCAGGAAAAGGAGAGCTGCAACCGCCGGCGTCAGTGCCCAGATGAGCAGGCTGTAATCCTCCACCTGCTGTTTCCAGTCCAAACTTATTCCCTGCCACTGCTTCGGCAATTCCAGTAAGTCCTCACCTCTGGATTCTTTCTCCGCTTGCAGAAGAAATTCCTCCAATGCCTCCGCAGTTTCTTCTTCCGCAGTTTTGGGTATGGGAATTACCGTGATTGGAATCTTCCCTTCCTTCAGATAATCACCCCAGCGAAGGGTCACTTTGAGCGTTGCTTGTGCGGGTTCTCTGACAATCCCCACGCTCCCCCACTCGTCCATCAGGTCCAGCCGATTACTCTCCCAGGTCACATCAAAGGGAATTCCCTCGTAAGTATTCGTTAAAGCCATATCCCGATACACATGAGCAAAGTCGTCGTTTTTCCCAAGAATGTATTTCCCGATTTCCTGCAGAAAAGCTTCCGCCAAAGGCTCCTTTTCCTCCTCCGGCAATTCCACCGGATAGAGTGTCAGATGAAAGGCCTGGTCGGGAAGAGCCTCCGTGCGAAGAGTTATTTCTCTCCTACCCTCCCGATAGTCCCCTCTCTCCAGACCCGCTTCGCTCTTCAGGTACTTTCCTCCCGCAGATGCGATGTAGGCTGCAATTCCCAGAAGGAGGCCTGCTGCCAGCACACAAATCAGTTGCTTCAGCTTTTTGACATAGAAAACCTCCAATCGTTCACTGACCGGTTCCCCCGGATGCAGCCGCAGCAGGTCCTCCTTCACCCGATTGCTTAACAGAAAGGACAGTCTGCCCTCGCGAAGCCACATGTAGATTCTTCTCACTGCTTTGTCCATGTGTACCGCCTTTCTCTACTCCAATCGTTTTTCCAGCTGCGTCAATATGCGGTCCCCCATTGCAAAGGCCGCTCCGTAAACCGCCAGACAGCCTGTCATAATCAGTCTTCCGGCCGGTCCGTTATAAAGCAAATCAAAGTATCCCGGATTTGCAAGTCCGATATAAAACAGCATGGCGAACGGCATCGCCTCCATAATGAGAAGTTCCATTCGTTTCCCGCTGATTACCGCAGACAGTTCCCGCAATGTTTCTGTTTTGGCGTGAAGGAGTTCCGCTGTCTGAACTATAATCTCCGCCAGATTTCCGCCGCTCCTTTTCCCGATTTCAAACACTGTTCCGAATTCTATAATCTCCTCGCAGCCGCTGCGTTCTCCCAAATCATGCAGCAGGTCTTCCAGTGTGATATTTATCTGCATGCCCCGCCTGAAAAACCGCAGTTCCTTTACAATGGCAGCCTGCTCACCGAACACGGCGAGCATATCCGCCTCCGATTCCAGAAAAGCATTTTCCGCCGAAGCCCCTGCCCGAAGAAGGGTCGCCACACTGAGTACACACTCTGCAAACTGCACCTTAAGCTCCTCCCGCTGTCTGCGGCTCCGCCTGTTTTCCTCTCTCCGAAACAGATGAATCGCAACCGGCAGCAGGAAAAGCACTCCCCACAGACTCCGGTAGAAAAAATAACCCAGGAAAAGCACCGCCAGACAACAGCCGCATAATACCGTCAGCCTTTCTCCCCGCTGCCACTCACAGAAGCGATAATCCCGCCGCAGTAAGCTTGCCTCGCCCTTTAAGCTCCTCCACTCTCTGAAGGGCCCCAAGTACATTGCCTTTCTCATCCACTCCGGTTTCCTGAAATCGGAAGAGAGGATTTGTAATAATTTCTCCATTTTCACATCCCGCCAATTCTACAATTTCCAGTACTCGTCTGCTGCGGTCACGCAATCTGCCCAGGTGCACCAGAATATCGATTCCGGACGCAATCTGCTTGCGCACAGCCTGCAGCGGAATTTCCATCCCGCAAAACACCATGTTCTCCAGACGGGACAGCATATCTACCGCACTGTTGGCATGTCCTGTGGACATACTGCTGTGCCCGGTATTCATGCACTGCAGCATATCCACCGCCTCCGCACCGCGAACCTCTCCCACGATAATCCGGTCCGGCCGCATACGCAGCGATGTTTTTATCAGATCGCGAATCGTAATCTCGCCGCAACCCTCCGTATTGGCGTTTCTGGTTTCCAACCGCACCAGATTGGGCAAGCCCAGCAGCTGCAGTTCGGCATCGTCCTCCACAGTGATGACCCGTTCGGAGGGTGATATGAACTCTGACAGTGCATTCAGAAAGGTCGTTTTGCCAGAGCCGGTACTGCCGGAAACGAAAATGTTGTAGCCCGCCCGCACCAATGTTTCCAAAAACCGGGCCGCCTCCGCCGTGATGGATTTCCTGCGAATCAACCAATCCATGGTGATCGGTTTGTCCGGAAATCTTCGGATGGTCAGGATCGGACCGTTGATTGCTATGGGCGGCAGCACCACATTCACGCGCGATCCTTCCAGCCTTGCATCCACAATTGGGTTCGCCTGATTTACCACTCGATTGCAGGCTCCCACAATTCGCTGAATCACATCATTCAGCTTTTCCGTAGAGTCGAAGCCCGCCTCCAGCTCCTGCAGCCTGCCCTGCTTTTCCACAAAAATATGATCCTTACCGTTGATCATAATCTCCGTCACCTCCTTGTCCTCCACAAAGAGCTGTAGCACATCCAGCCGCCGCAGGGAGAGAAACAGTTCCTTGCGCAGGCGCCGTCGTTCCTCGACAGGCCAAAGATACATCACTTCGTCCTCAAAAATGACTTCATCGATAATCATCGTGACTTCATCGTCGGTCACCGCAGCGGAAACCTCCAGCCGCTCTCTGATTTTCTCGGCCAACCGGTTTTTCTGTTCCAGAAATTCTGCGTTTATTTCTTCTTTTTTCATGCCAGATCCTCCACCAGCCGCTGAACCAGATTTGCCAGTTCTCCCCTCGTGAGAAGCTCCGGATCCTCCGGCAGATTACGGATATGCGGCACGGCAACCCGCTCCGTTTTCTCCTGCAAATCAGTGTAGCCGCTCTTATCCAGCAGCTGTTCATACTGCAGCAGCTTCCCCTGTGCCACACTGTCCTCTCTTGTCAGCGTAATGACCTTGCGGCAGACATGCAGCAGTTGGAAAATACCCTGCATGGCCTCACTCAGGTCCAAAATGACATACTCGTATTCTCCCAGTTCCTCTATTCGATGGAGCAGCTTCATCCACTCCCCGGGAGTAATTCCCAGCAGATTCACGCCCATCTTCATCGGCGGCACAAAATCCAGGCTGCCCATATGCTTTACCAGAATCTGCATCCGCAATCGGAACTGGTCCTGCGGGGCATCCAGAAAATAGAGCAAATCCGAGAGGTCCGCTGTCTTAAAGTCTGCAAGCAGCGGTCCCAGACCGGCATAGGGTTCAAAGTTCAGATAAAGAGTCGGGTGATTGGCAGCCAGAATCTGGCTCATGGTCAGAGCAAAGGAGGTCTGCAGGCTGCGGCGCACCGGCGTAAAGAAGCCCACAAATCTGGTTTCATAGGTTTTACGAAGTCTTGGCACATCACTCTCCGCCACCTCCGCATACAACAGCAAAATACTCCGAAGTACCTCGGCCGCGGGCTGATACTTATCCACATAAGTCAGCCCTTCCCACTTCTGTAATCCACTTTCGCTCAGCAAAATCATCCTGGACGGCTCCAATTCCTCGAAGACATCCCCATACATCGATTCTGCCACAACGAAAAAAGCAAACTGCTCCAGCCCGGCCCGCTGCAATTCCTCCACACCGGAAAAAGCGCAGATTTCCCAGGGCAGCTCTCTGTTTTTTCGCAGGAATTCCACCATCAGGTCCAGATATTCCCGCTCCCCGTCACAAAATGCCAAGCGTACATCTTTTCTTTTCATCCAAGCATTCCCCCTACCAACACAAAACTAAAAAACATGGGGCCAGCCAGACATACCCCCACTTCCTTACATGTATTTCCTCTGACAAGCATCTTCGCCACACCCACGCAGGCCGCCGCAAACAAGCCCACAAACAGATAAACCGGCACCATTCCGGGGCCGAAGAACCCCGCTGTGGCAGCAAACAGCTTCACATCGCCGGCACCCAGAATGCCCAATTGGAAAAACAGATAAAAACCGCAGCAGGTGAACAGCGCAATCCCGTTATAAGAGAGCAGCCCATCCACACCGGCATCGGCGTACGCCACCCATTCTCCCAGCGCAAACACAGCTGCCACCAGACCATTGGGAATCCTGTGCCAAAGATAGTCGCAGAGACAAATGCACGCAAAAAGGACATAAACATACTGCATTGCATTTCCTCTTTTCAAATAAAATTGTAAAAAATGGATATTCGGAACGAGATGTTCCAAGATACATAGAAAAACAGAAAATTGTAAATTCCTAAGAAGGAACTTGTAAACGAATTATAATACCCTGAATTTATAATTGCAATATCGTAATGTGAATAAACTAAATTTTGTTAAATACTTACAAAATCATAAAGTTGCTTTTATCTACTTGTCGCAAAGAAAATCCCTTATTATAATGAAAAGGTATCTTGCAATTTTGAACCGACACGAGGTTTTTATGAGAAATAGAATCAAAAAATTTTTCCTCAGCTGTACCGCGGCCGCCCTTTCCGCAAGCCTGTTCTGCACACAGTTGCTGACTTCCCTTGCAGAGGAAAGCGTGGAGGAGCGTCTGGAACGGCATCGAGCCATGGAAATACAATCCAACAACATTGACGGCTGGCCTACCGGCCCCGTAGTTTCCGCCGAATCAGCCATTCTGATGGAAGCAAGCACCGGTACCATCCTGTATTCCAAGAACATTCACCAGCAGCAATATCCCGCCAGCACCACAAAGATTCTGACCACTCTGCTGGCAACGGAGCTCTGTGAGCTGAACGAGGTAGTTGATTTCTCCTACAAGGCAGTTCATGACAACCCTCCGGGAAGCAGCGGAATCGCCATGGATGTGGGGCAAAAGCTCACCGTGGAGCAATGTCTTAACGCCATCCTGATTCGTTCCGCCAACGAATGTGCCTTCGCCATTGCAGAGCATATTTCCGGCACCGATGACTGGAGCGTTTTCGCCGATACCATGAACAAGCGTGCCGAGGAGTTGGGGGCCCTTAATACTCACTTCGCCAACCCTAACGGTTTGCCTGATGAAAATCATTACACCACCGCCTACGATCTGGCCATGATCGGCAGAGGCTTCTTCGCCAACAAGATGCTTTGCGACATCTCGCTGACCCGCCGAATGGAAATTCCCGCATCGGATTACCTGCCGGAGGCCAAGGTGGAATTAAGTTCCATGCAGATTATCCCCGGCGGCAAATATGAGTACGAGTACCTCGTCGGATGTAAAACCGGCTACACCGTGGCAGCAAGAAGCAGCCTTGTCTCCTGTGCGGAGAAGGATGGGCTGAAATTAATCTGCGTGGTCATGCATGATGAATCTCCCCTGCAGTACGAGGACACTATCGCACTTTACAACTACGGTTTCAGCAACTTCACCAAGCTGAATGTCTCTCAGACGGAGACCAAATACAACATCGAAGCCTCCGACAGAGTTTACGGCGGCAGTGATATTTTTGGAACCGCCGCTCCTCTTCTGGAGCTAAACAAGGATGACTGCATCGTCCTTCCCAAAAATCTGACCATCGCCGATACACAGTCCGCAATCTCTTACAATACCGGCAACAGCAATGTGGCTGCAGTTATTTCCTACACCTATCGCGGAGTCGAACTGGGAGAGGCAAGACTGAACTTCACCGCAGAGGCCGGCGAAGGCTTCGCCTTTGGGAAAGAGGTTTTGGGTGAAGAAACACCGGAGAGCACTCAGACACCGATTCCCACCGAGTCTCCCAAGGAAAAGGACTCTTCCGTCTCCTTCCAAAAGATTTTGAAGATTGCCTGCGTAGTGCTGCTTGCACTGGCAGTTCTCGCTTTCATCTTCGTCGTACTCTACCGCTTCGTCATCAATCGCCCCGTCTATCTGGACAACGGCAACAACAGACGATCCTGGCGCAGACGCAGACGCAGAAGGCGTTCCAACAGACCACCGAAAAGAAACAGGGACTACAACTTCTAGGTTGTAGTCCCTGCTTTATTTGCTAAATGTTTTTTTCTCAATTCTCTGGCGTGAACAGAACGCTGTCTGATTTCCTCCGCTGCCGCTTCATCAATCAGCTTCGTAGTCTTCACCACATAAATCAAACCGTCCTCAGACTTACGGGCACGAATCTTGCCCTTAAGATATCCGTGCTTCTCGCAGTAAGCCAGACAATAATAATGCTTGCCGTTCATGGAGAACCACTTAATCTTCTTACGCAGATTTCTATGGCAAAGGTAACATTTTGAAGATGCTACCTCTCTGTCTGCAAAGGCTTCCGCCTTGGTCTCAAAGCCTCTGGAAATATATTTAGCGTAGGTGTCGAACTGAATCTTCACCTCTTCCTTGCGTGTAGCCGGAATATGGAAGGCATCAAAGGAAACACGATTCAATACCTCAGGGTGCTCTGCCGCAATCTTCTGCAGCAGCTTAGCAGTGTAATAAGCATCCGCATACGCGCGATGGAAGGGAACGGATTTCTCCATTTCCGCCATCTCCACAGCCACCTCCAGGGATCGCCTTACCTTGCCGTCCTCATAAGCCAGGCTGAACAGCTTCTGCACATCCAGAAATGCGATGGGTCTGTCGGACAGAGCCGGCATGCCGTGGTAACGCAGATTGCGCTGCAATTCGGTTAGATCCAATCCTCCCCACACACAAAATGTGGATTCCTCTGCTTCGCACCACTCCAAAAAGCTTCCGCCCACCTCCGGGAACTCGGCCTCATTGACCAGGTCCCGCATTTCGATATGCACCAGTTTCCCGGTGATTCGGTTCATTTCCTGATAAACCACAGGACGAACCAGCTTGCTGAAATGACCGGCATCGGTGAAGTCATCGTTTAACTTCACCGCGCCGATTTCAATAATTTCAAATGGTAATCCCGGATTCTCGTCCTCAGAGACATTCGGTCCCTGATTCCACTCCAGGTCAAATACAATATAATTCACGGTTCATCTCCCTCGTCTGGACATTTGTAAAAGCTACTGCGAGTTTGAAAAAATCGGTCCCCCCTATTACCGCAAAGAACTTCATCAGAAGTTTTTTAGTATGCTCTGCCCCAGTAAACCATCTTCTTGGCAGACTTGCCGCAGCATACACAGGTATCGGAAATCTCTTCCTGTGCGAAAGGCATACAACGGCTGGTTACGCTGAGTTTCTCCTTGATGGTATCCTCACACGCTCTGTCACCGCACCACATAGCCTTAACAAAACCGGATTCCTCGGTGAAGAGTCTGACGAACTCTTCCATGTTAGCTGCTGTGTAGGTATGAGCCTCTCTGTGTGCTCTTGCTCTCTCCAGCATTTCCTTCTGGATGGTCTCCATCAGTTCTGCTACCTTTGCCTCAAGATCGGTCAATGCGCACTCAATCTTCTCTCTGGTATCACGACGGCAGATAACACACTTGCCGGCCTCGATATCCTTAGGTCCGATTTCTACACGGATAGGATATCCGCGCATCTCAGCCTCAGCGAACTTGAATCCGGGAGACTTGTCGGAATCATCAACCTTAACACGGAAGTTGCTCTTCAGGAGGTCACGAAGCTCGTAAGCCTTCTCCAGAACGCCCTCCTTCTTCTGCATAACGGGAACGATGCAAACCTGAACGGGTGCTACCTTAGGAGGAAGCACAAGACCTTCATTGTCACCGTGAACCATGATGATTGCACCGATGAGTCTGGTGGTCATACCCCAGGAAGTCTGATAAACATGCTTTAAGGTATTGTCCTTGTCAGCAAACTGAATGTCGAATGCCTTAGCAAAGCCGTTGCCGAAGTTGTGGCTGGTACCAGACTGCAGTGCCTTACCGTCGTGCATCAATGCCTCGATGGTGTAGGTAGCAACCGCACCTGCGAACTTCTCCTTATCGGTCTTCTGGCCCTTAACTACGGGAATTGCCAGAACCTGCTCACAGAAGTCTGCGTACACATTCAGCATCTGAATGGTTCTTGCTTCTGCCTCTTCAGCGGTAGCATGAGCGGTATGACCCTCCTGCCACAGGAACTCTCTGGAACGAAGGAAAGGTCTGGTCTCCTTCTCCCAACGCACGACTGAACACCACTGGTTATATACCTTAGGAAGGTCTCTGTAGGAATGAATGTCGTTCTTATAGAAATCACAGAACAAAGTCTCGGAAGTAGGACGCACGCACATTCTCTCAGCAAGAGGCTGCAGTCCGCCGTGGGTAACCCATGCTACCTCGGGTGCGAAACCTTCTACATGATCCTTCTCCTTCTCAAGCAGTGACTCGGGAATGAACATAGGAAGATATACATTCTCTACGCCTGTCTCCTTGAATCTTGCATCCAGCTGCTTCTGAATCAGCTCCCAGATTGCATATCCTGCGGGCTTGATTACCATACATCCCTTAACGGATGTGTAGTCAATCAGCTCTGCCTTTTTAACCACGTCTGTATACCACTGTGCGAAGTCTACATCCATGGAAGTAATTGCTTCTACCATTTTCTTGTTCTCTGCCATTTTCTTCTCCTCTTTTCTCGCCCTTGGGCGTATTTACGTTTTGGATTTGGATAGAATCCGCGCAAAAGAAAACGCCGCGTTCTCTATCCCCAAGGGACCGAAAACTCGGCGGTACCACCCTAATTGATGCATAAGCATCCATCTTTCAAACCGTTAACGCCGGCATACGCTGTATTTCATCAAGGATTTCATACAGGGCTCCAAGGCAGGTTCCCGAACGCTTACTTAAGGGGCTCTCACCTCTCCCCTCTCTCTGGAAAGCTTGCTGAATCGGTACTAATCCTCTTCATCGTCGTATATATGAAGTGATTGTATGCCATTCCCGCGGCATTGTCAAGATTCTTTCTCTTGCGTGCCCTCACTCCAGCACATCGAAGGGCGTTCCGCAGGCCCAGGGACTGCCCACATCACAACGACCGTGATGATACTGCTTCTTCAAGCTTCCCTCTTCGCCTTCCGCCACATTGATTTTCAGTCTGCTGACATCACTTTTGCCGAAGCCCTCCAGCATGGCAAGTACATCCTCGATTTCCTGTTTAGATGCGGTTCTGTTTTCCTGATTTCTCTCGTCCATCCTTTTAATCCCCTATAATTCCATATCATCAAAAAAGCTGTTCTCGTCACCGTTTTCCGTCACGCAGCCCATGAGATAAGCTCTGACCTCCGGCTCGCCGTCCGGCATATGCTCCAGCAGTACATCCGGCGACCAGATTTCCATGCCGCCCATTGCCTGCCAGACTTCAAACACCCGCACATCCGCCGCCAGTCGGTTGGCAGGATTCTCACAGCATTCCAGAAACAGGTCCGGAATCTCCGGAACTGTCTTGCCGCAAAGATACTCCGCAAACTGCTCACGGTTTTCCTCCGAAAGACCCGCGTCAAAAATCAGTCGCTGAAACAGCAGCGCTATTTTCTGCTTCTTTCGCTCGTTCATAAAGCGGATTTTCTGGTCATCCACATCCTCCACATTGAACCAGCCCACGAAACCGGGCTCATAACCGATGTCGTCACTGCCGCGCAGATAGGAAAGAAGCAAACCATCGTAGGCCTCCAGCCAGCGCCATTGCCCTTCCGGGTCTCCGGCCTCCTCCGGGCGAAGCAACGCGGTATCTCCCATGCTTACAGCAGATGCCAACAGTTCCGGAATGCCCTCGCATATATTCTCACTGTCTCCCGGCACAATTCTCTGCAGTCTGTCACATCCCAGGAACACCTTCCTGCCGAAGGTCATTTTCTTCGCAGGCAGCACCAGTTCTTCCAGAGACTTCATATGCGCAAAGCCCCAGTCCTCCACCTCTGTCACTGTCTCCGGCAGCACCAGCTTATGTACCGTTCTGCGGTTTAAGAAGGCCTTGGCACCGATAACCGTTGCCTCTTTTCCTCCCGGCAGCTCCGCCAGCATCACGGTACTGTCACTGCCGCTATATTTTTCAAAAACCACTCGCTCCATAAAGGATCTCCTGTTTTCTCGTTATATTTCTGTTTTCAAACCTAATCTGACAATGTATCGCCCCTATCATCAGATGTTTCAGCTTTTTTACCGTCTCAACCTTGAATATTTATTCCGTTTTATGGGCTGTTTACGGTTAAATTTTCAAATTCATCATTTTCTCCGTAGCATTTTAAGATGCTTTACGGTGTTTTTTCTACTTAGGCAATTTATCTCCGTAGTGTTTTCTTTTTCTTTACGGTGCATTTTGAAAAAACTAGATTTTATCCGTAAAAAAAAGAGTTTCATTACGGTGCAATTCTTTATCATCTGGATTTCATCCGTAATATGCTCGAATTTCTTACGGAGCTTTCTCTTTTTTATGATAATTCACCGTAGCATCGCTAAATTTCCTACGGAGTTTTCCTACCTACTTTGTTAATTCTCCGTAAAGTCCGATTAAATCTGCCGCAGTCAGTGTTATCTACTCAAGCGAAACCCTCGGATACCCCAGTTCATCCATCAGTTTATTCGCAAGTTCCGCAGTATCATAGTCATAGGTCACCACATATATGACGACATTATCAAAACAGTAATAGGCATCCAGCATATAGCGTCTACCCATGACAATATATCCGGGTTCTCCGGGATTGTAACTCATTTTATGATCCTTCTCATTGCCGCATCCGGTAAAATACTCTGATTTGGCATGGTAGGAAACGGCACTGTATAAAGCGGACTCTGCCTCTTCCTTTGTATCAAAAATGCAGTATGCTATCAATCCTCCATCAAAGTCCGCCTCTAGGGCACTCACTCCAATCTGCTGCCGCAGGATGGATTTGTTCTTTATTTCGGTCACAATCTCCATCCGGAAGTCATCTACCTCATTGATAGTTCCATTCATTTTGGACCCACAGGTCTTTTCAAGGCATTCTACAAATTTTTCCTTGCTGACAGCAGTAACCGTTCTCTGGTCACTGTCATCCAAAACCTTAGCCAGAATCAGCAAAATAATCAGTAAAACCAGCGTCGCCAAAAACAATGATTTCTTTCTGTTCTTCTGAATCCAGACATGTTTTCTACCCCAAAAATACATCGGAACGGAGATACAAACCTCCACAAGGATAATGCAGCCGATTCCGTAAACTCCCCTCATAAAAACAGGAAGCGACCATGTTCTTTCCATCAGGCACACAATGACTCCTGCCAGCGACAGGGAAAGCAGCACATTCAGCATCGTTTTAGGCCAGGAATCATAGGGTCTTCCGTTGACATCAGTCCACGCAAAGAAACCCGCAATTACTCCTTTTTCCACTTCCACAATATCCTTTGCGATATCAAGGAAGGAATTACCCTGCTTCTCTTC
This sequence comes from Acetatifactor sp., assembly GCA_045597705.1. GTDB lineage: Bacteria > Bacillota > Clostridia > Lachnospirales > Lachnospiraceae > Acetatifactor. The sequence goes on along the minus strand of JAZLKR010000040.1, from coordinate 72,998 downwards.
CTCCTCAATGGTATTCCAATAGGTATTCACATCCATGGAAAATACTTCTATGGCATCTTCCTTCATTCTTTGGCTGAGCTTCAGTGCACCCTTCAGCTCCTCCATCTGCTTTTGGAGATTAGCGATATTGGTATCAAGAGCCTCGCTCATTGACTGTGCCCCATCGAAGAGGTCATTAATTTCCTCTACCGGCATACCGATCTTTCGAAGAATGATAATCTTCTTCAGCTCCTCCACATCTTCATCGGAATAATCTCGATAACCGTTCCCTTCTCTGGTCGGAGCAATCAGTCCTTCCTTCTCATAGAATCTTACGGTCGCTCTGGGAATCTCCAGAAGCATTTCCACCTCTTTAATTGTCATGGTTTTGTCCTCCCCACATGTTTGATAAGGCAACCGTAAGCTATAAACAAGGTTTACAGTCAAGAACTTTTTTACATTTTTTATAAAATATCGTTCTTTGCACACAGTATAGCAAAAATGTTATAATCCTACCATAGAAAACAGGATGCAATTTGAAGAGGAATAAGTATTGGAAAGAATTTTAACATATCAGATAACAGCAGAATATACAGACCAACAAATAAAGACCTTCTTAAAGTCCAAGGGGTTCTCTGCGCAGAGTATCATTACCTTGAAGAAGGATCCGGAGGCTGTCTGTGTGAACGGGGAATCTGCGTTTATGAATCGGCGGCTGCAGGCGGGAGAGGTGCTTAAGATTACCATTAAAGAGGAGCATTCTTCCGAGAAGATTCCGCCGGTGGATTTGCCGCTTGACATTGTCTACGAGGATGAGGATCTGCTGGTTTTGAACAAGCCGGCCGGGATGCCCATTCATCCTTCCCTGAACAACTATGAGAATTCTCTGGCCAACGGTCTGGCGTACTATTTTGCAAAACAGAATGTACCCTTCGTGTTCCGTTGCATCAATCGCCTGGATAGGGATACTTCCGGACTGACCATCGTGGCAAAACATTATGTGGCGGCCGGTATTCTCTCGGAGCAAATTGCTGCCAAGACAGCAGAGGACGCGATTCACAGGGAGTATCTTGCCATCGTTCGCGGAGAGGTCACTCCCGCCGCAGGCACTGTCAACGCGCCCATCGCCCGCACCGGTACCTCCCTCATCGAGCGAGGTGTGGATTTTGAAAAGGGCGAGCATGCCGTCACCCATTATCGCACCCTGAAAACAGAAAACGGGCACAGTCTGCTCTCCATTGTTCTGGAGACAGGCCGCACCCATCAGATTCGTGTTCATATGAAATATCTGGGATATCCTCTCATCGGAGATTATCTCTACAATCCGGATTACGACAACATGCAGCGCCAGGCACTGCATTCCTACCGCTTATCCTTCACCCATCCCATCACCGGGCAGGTCATGGAATTCACCGCGCCGCTGCCGGAGGATATGTCAAAGGTGATTGCTCTTTAATCGTGGAGCTTCTTCAATGCCTTCTCTGCAATAAGGCAATCGCCGTGCTCGCGTAACTGCACCAGTCTGATTTCCTCTGCGGAATCCAGAGCGGCAAACTCCAGTGCCTGGATGCAGGCTCTGCTGTAGCGCTCGTAGGAAGCGCCGCCCTTCTGCAGGTACAGATAGTAGTAACCGTCCATCTCGAACAAAGCACTTTCCACTCTGAGATTTTTAGGCAGGCAGGACGCATAGGTAATCACATTGCGCAGGCTGGAGAAAACAAAGGTTGCCTGCTCAGGCTTCTTCGCCAGCACATCCTTTGCCTCAGGCGCCTTTTCTTCCTTGGCAGTTTTCTCTTCCTTCGTCTGCTTCTTCTCGCCGGCATTCTGCTGCATCATGCGCTTCATTTCCTTCAGCGCCTCCATCAGCGGGTTGTGTCCCTCTTCTTCGCCGGGCTCTCTCTCGGAGAATGTCAGCACCAGGCCGTGCTCGGGAACCACCATAATCTGCAAATCAAATGCAAACTGAGGGGGCTTGTAGCCTACCTGCTCGGTAGCCTGCTCCATAATCTCGTGCACAATTTCCTTGGCTCTGTCTGTATGTTCAATAAAGTCTTTGTAATCCAGCTCATATTCCGCAAGGTCCGCATTGGACAGGAAACACTTTACTGTCTTCTCGTCTACTCGTTCAATCTTCATCTATTCTTTCACGCCTTTCGCAACAGTTTCAAAAAAACGCAAGAAACCATCCTCGACCGCTATTGTGTCCAACAACTCATTGTTCATGTCATAATAATACTTTTTGGTGCGAATGTCCATAGAGATACAATCCAGCGGAAAGCCTTTTTGGCGAATGGGCCCCGCCGGCACACTCGTCAGGAGAAATGGCTCGCTTGCCATATCCTCATCCATGGCCTCATAAATCCTTGTCTCATCCAACACCAGGCAGATGGCGTTTCGATATCGGGCGGTAATATCGCCGTACTCTCTCGCCAGTCCTGCATAATACTCTGTCATCTCTTCGTCAGTCAAAACCCTACCCTTTACAGTACGCACATGTACCCCGGGCTGCATCTCGTCCGGCAGAGAATCAAAATACAAACCGGAATCGCAGGAAAAAACCGGCATCCCGTAAGCCTTGTAATAGGCCAAAGCCTTCTTGCGGGCATTCTCCAGAGGCGTATTGCCGTCCTCTGTCACCTGCGGAGGTTCTCCCTCCAGATCACGGAGTCCGATCAGTTCGATTCCCAAAGGCGCCAGTTTACGCCGCATCACATCGATTTTTGCTTCATTTCCGGTACCGTACAGAAATTTCATGTGCCTTTGCCCTCCGTTCTAAAGTTACGAAAAAACTCCGACTGCATCTAGTCGGAGTTTTTTAATATCTTATTTCTCCCAGAACTTTTTCTTCTTGCCGTCTTTGGCCTCTTTACCTTCTTCTCCCTGCTCCTTCTCTGCAGAAGCCTTCGCAACTGCGTTCAGGGAATCGCCGGTAAGTTCATCGAACTTCTTCAGCAGTTCCTTTGCCTCATGGCTGAGCTTGTCGGGAGTCTGCACAACCAGGGTAACATAATGATTACCGCGCTGGTCTCTGTTTCTCCAGGAAGGTACGCCCTTGCCTGTCAGACGAACTCTGGTGTCTGTCTGTGTTCCTGCCTTCACATCGTAGATAACCTTGCCGTCAACGGTATCGATTAAGATCTCGCCGCCGAGAGCTGCTACTGCGTAGGAAATGGGAACGGTTGAGAAGATATCGAAATCCTGTCTCTGGAAAATAGGATGTCTTCCTACAATAACCTCAACAAGAACATCTCCTCTGGGGCCGCCGTTGATGCCGGGCTCTCCGAGACCGGGCATACGGGTTGACTGGCCGTTATCAATACCTGCGGGAATATCCACAGAGTATCTCTTCTTCATAGGGATATAGCCCGTGCCGCGACAATCGGTACACTTATCCTTGATTACCTTACCTTTACCGCCGCAATCGGGACACGCCTGTACATTACGTACGGTGCCGAAGAAGGACTGCTGGGTAAATACAACCTGACCCTTACCGCCGCACTTTGTACAGGTTTCGGGAGAGGTGCCGGGCTTTGCGCCGGAACCGTTACAGGTCTTACAGGTTTCTTTTACAGTGAGGTCGATTTCCTTCTTACAGCCGAATACAGCTTCCTCAAAGGTAATACGAACGCTGGTACGCAGGTTTGCACCCTTCATGGGGCCGTTGTTCTGCGCGCTGCGTGCTCTGCCGCCGCCGAAGAAATCACCGAACAGATCGCCGAAAATATCGCCGAAGTCTGCGCCGTTGAAATCAAAGCCGCCGGCTCCGCCTGCACCGCCATCAAAGGCAGCGTGGCCATACTGGTCGTACTGTCTCTTCTTATCCGGGTCACTCAATACGGCATAAGCCTCGGAGGCTTCCTTGAATTTCTTCTCAGCCTCCGCATCACCGGGATTTACATCGGGGTGATATTTTTTAGCCAGCGCACGGTATGCTTTTTTAATAGCAGCTTCGTCTGCACTTTTATCTATACCGAGAACCTCATAATAGTCTCGTTTCTGTTCTGCCATACTAACTCATGCCTTTCTAGGTTTCACTGATTAGATCTCACGGAAATCTCCGTCGATTACATCATCTTCGGGAGCGGAGCTTGCGCCTGCACCTGCACCACCGGTAAAGCCGCTCATGTCGGGGCCTGCCTGGCCGCCCTGAGCCTGCTGCATCTGCTCATACATCTTGGTGAACAGAGACTGTGCAGAGTTGGTAAGCTTCTCCTTAGCTGCTCTCAGCTCGTCAAGATCGCTGTCGCTCATTTCCTGATCCTTGGTTCTCTCAAGAATTGCCTTTACAGCATCCATGTCAGCCTGAACTGCTGCCTTGTCGCTCTCGGGAATCTTGTCGCCAACCTCTGAAAGTGCCTTCTCAGTCTGGAATACGAAGGAGTCTGCATCGTTTCTGGTCTCAACAGCTTCCTTTCTCTTCTTATCCTGTGCCTCGAACTCAGCAGCTTCCTTAACTGCCTTCTCGATATCTGCATCAGACATGTTGGAACCTGCAGTAATGGTGATATGCTGCTCCTTGCCGGTACCAAGATCCTTAGCGGATACATTTACGATACCGTTAGCATCGATGTCGAAGGTAACCTCGATCTGAGGAACACCTCTTCTTGCAGGGGGGATACCATCCAGACGGAACTGTCCAAGGGACTTGTTGTCTCTCGCGAACTGTCTCTCACCCTGTACGATATTGATATCTACAGCAGTCTGGTTGTCAGCTGCGGTAGAGAATACCTGGCTCTTCTTGGTAGGAATTGTGGTGTTTCTCTCGATCAGTCTGGTCGCTACACCGCCCATGGTCTCGATGGAAAGAGAAAGGGGAGTAACATCCAGAAGGAGGATATCACCTGCGCCTGCATCGCCTGCAAGCTTACCACCCTGTACGGAAGCACCGATTGCTACGCACTCATCGGGATTCAGAGACTTGCTGGGCTCCTTGCCGGTCAGCTGTCTTACCTTATCCTGTACAGCGGGGATACGTGTAGAACCACCAACCAGAAGTACCTGGCCAAGATCTGCATTGGTCAGACCTGCATCTCTCATTGCGTTCTGAACGGGAATAGCGGTTCTCTCTACAAGGTCGTGGGTCAGTTCATCGAACTTAGCACGAGTAAGGTTCATGTCGAAGTGCTTAGGGCCTTCAGCAGTAGCGGTAATGAAAGGAAGGTTGATGTTGGTGGTCATTGCGGAAGAAAGTTCCTTCTTAGCCTTCTCAGCTGCTTCCTTCAGTCTCTGCATAGCCATCTTGTCGCCGGAGAGGTCTACGCCCTCTGCCTTTCTGAACTCATCGAGCATCCAGTTGATGATCTTGTTATCGAAGTCATCACCACCGAGGTGTGTATCACCGTTGGTAGAAAGAACTTCGATGACACCCTCACCGATCTCGATGATAGATACATCGAAGGTACCGCCGCCAAGGTCGTATACCATGATCTTCTGCTCTTTTTCATTGTCCAGACCGTAAGCAAGTGCTGCTGCGGTGGGCTCGTTGATAATTCTCTTTACATCAAGGCCTGCAATCTTACCTGCATCCTTGGTTGCCTGACGCTGCGCGTCATTGAAGTAAGCGGGAACAGTAATAACTGCCTCGGTAACCTTCTCACCAAGGTAGCTCTCAGCGTCTGCCTTCAGCTTCTGCAGAATCATGGAAGAAATCTGCTGAGGAGGATACTTCTTGCCATCGGTGGTACGGCCGTTGTCTGTACCCATATCTCTCTTAATGGAAGCGATGGTCTTGTCAGCGTTGGTAACTGCCTGACGCTTTGCGGGCTCACCTACAAGTCTCTCGCCTGTCTTTGTGAATGCTACTACGGAAGGAGTGGTTCTTGCGCCTTCTACATTAGCGATAACGGTGGGCTTACCACCTTCCATAACTGCTACACAGCTGTTTGTTGTACCTAAGTCAATACCAATAATCTTGCTCATTCTATTTGCCTCCTAAAATTATTATTAGCTTTATTCAACTACTGCAACCATTGAGTGGCGAACCACGCTGTCACGGTAGGTATAACCTTTTTGAAGTTCCTGTGCTACGAAACCGGATTCCAGTTCCTCGCTTGCCACCTGCATTACTGCATTGTGGAGATTGGGATCGAACTCTGCACCGACTGCCTCGATGGGCTTTACATCCAGTGCTGCAAGCTCGGTCATCAGCTGCTTGTAAATTCTGTTCATTCCTTCTACGAAGGGATCCTCCGCCTTGTCAGCGGGAACAGTTGCAAGTCCTCTTTCAAAGTTATCAACCACGGGAAGGATCTTCTCGATAACGCTCTTGGCGCCGGTCTCAAACATCTGCTGCTTTTCTTTGTTGGTTCTGTTGCGGAAGTTTTCGAACTCGGCCAGCTGACGCTTTACCTTATCCTCCAACTGCTCAATCTGTTCCTTGTAGGCATCTGCCTTTTTGTCTGCCTTGGCAGCTTTCTTTGCCGCTCTCTTCTCTGCCCAGGTAAGTGGTGTTTCGCCCTCGGGGATTTCCTCGGTTTCTTCTTCGGTTGCCTCCTCCGCTTCTTCTGTGGTTTCTTCCGCAGCCTCAGCCTCAGCAGCCTCCTTCATTTCTTCTTCCAAAATTTCCTTTTCCTGATCGGACATATCACATTTCCTTTCTAGTTCCCGTCATTCTTCCGATATAAATCGTCCAACTGACTTTGTATGGTTCTCAAGGTGTTAACCACCTTGTCGTAATCCATTCTCTTCGGTCCTACAATACCGATTGTACCCTTCATGCCGTCTCCCAATTCATAAGTTGCGGTGACAACACTGCAATCCCGCATGCTTGAGACCGGTGTCTCTGCTCCGATGTAAACCTGAATGCCTGTGTTTTCCTTGTCCTCGGAGATTCCGTGGAGCAGTTCGCCAAGCACCTGCTTCTCTTCGAAGGTATTAATCAACTCACTGGCTCTCTGCTGGTCTGCCAGCTCAGGGTAACGGAAGATGTTGTTGGTACCGCTGGTGTAAACCTGCAGGTCCTCCTCCGCCTGAATTGCTTCGGCCACCGCATCGATGACTTCGCTGACCAGACTTACATGGCTGCCGGCCTGCTGTTTTAAGGAAGCAATCATACCAAGGTTGATTTCATTGATGGACAATCCGTTGAGGTTTGTGTTCAACAGAATGTTCAGTTTCAAAAGTGTTTCATCATCCAGAATCTCGTTCACCTGAAGAAGCTTGTTCTTAATGATGTTGCCCTCTGCCACGATAACAGCCAGGAGCTGTCCGGCGTCCACTCTGGACAACTGGATGAATTTCAGCTTGTTGCCTCTGGTGTGAGGAGCTGAAATCATGGTAGCGTACTGTGTGTTCTGCGCCAGGACTCTTGCCACCTGCTTCAGCAAGGTTTCCATCTTGTCCTGTCTGGCTACCATCATCTCCTGCATTTCCACCACTTCACGTTCCTTATCTTCCATCATGGTGTCGACGTAAAGTCTGTAGCCCTGATCGGAAGGAATACGGCCTGCGGAGGTATGGGGCTGAATGATGTAGCCCATCTCCTCCAGGTCAGCCATCTCGTTTCGGATGGTTGCGGAGCTTAAATTCAGGTCGGTGTACTTTGAAATGGTTCTGCTGCCTACAGGCTCACCTGTTTCGAGATAATTTCGAATGACCGCTTGCAGGATCTTCTTTTTTCTCTCATCCAGTTCCATTCAGACACCTCCTTTATTTCTTCTTATCGCAAATGCAGTAGAGTAAATCATTTCAATCAAGAAGCGAAGCTTCTTGCACGAGTATCTGCTGAGATGCTCGTTATTAGCACTCAATCGAATGGAGTGCTAATACTGATAAACATAAGATAGCACCGGCAGTTATCAATGTCAATGACTTTATAAAAAATTCATTTTCAATTCTTTTTCGGTTCAGAATCGTTAAAAAGGGCATGTGAGATTTCTCTCCCATGCCCTTGCTTCTATATAATATATTCGTTTTCATTAACCGAAAAATGTCAGGTCGTTAAAACACTTCTGCCACTGCGCCCAGTCATCGTCCTGATACAGCCAGCCGCCGTTGCCATCCTTACCGAGGATGTAAATCCATTTGTTGGTCGCATCAATCTTGATGAATTTGACCTTCTGAGGCTTCAGCACTATCGTGTCAGACTTTGCATCTGCCTCCGTATGCAGGGTCAGCTCCTCCACGGAGCTTGTCACGAAAGCGCCGTCATTCCAGTTCTGCACATCGAACTCATGCTCCTCTTCAATAAAATTCAGTTTTCCGGCATTCCAGTCGATTGCATATCTGTTGGTAACGACATCTGACTGAATCGTGTACATACCGCTTAAGGTACTCAGCACGGAACCATCACATTCCATTCCGTACATGTAAGCCGCAAGCACACCAAAGCACTTTACCTCGCCGCCATCATATCCGTAAATGCAATAATCCGCCCAGTCGCTTCCCAGAGAACTTTCTATATAGAAGAGACCCTTTCCGTCAGCCACAGGAATTGTGTGCAGGCTTAAATCCTCCAGCATAAACTTCTGCTCGCCGTCATCGAAGAAAATGGTATCGCCGTTGCTCTTTCTGACAGAAAGAACATACTCTGTGTCCATCAGGTTCGCAGCCAGATAAATCATTTCATTCTCGCCGTCTCCGTCCACATCCACTTCCTGCTGCACAACAAAAAAAGGAAGTTCCGCCTGACTTTCCGCAGGTGCTGTTTCCTCCTCAGTCATCTCACTGCTCTCCGCAACCGTTTCCTCGCTGCATTCCACTGTCTCTGCAGGCTGTGCTCCGCAGGCTGTCAAGGAAAGTACTGCTGCCCCCACAGCAAGCTTCCATAATAATTTTCTTTTCATATACCGGTTCTCCCCTCATAATCGGTACTTTGTACCTCGAATAAACATACTTAACCACAGCTGATTCGCACCGTCAATAGATTTAAAACAAGCTTAATACAGTTCATATTTCGGTAAAATAAAAGAAAAAACTCCGCTGTATTGTTACATACAGCGGAGTGCAATGTTACAAAAAATATTAAACATTAAAAGCGCCGGTAACATCACCGTTCATTACATAGTAGGTAAGTCCTTCTTCGGGCTTAACATAAAGCTCAACGCTTACAAGGTCCTCAGCCTTCATCTGAAGGTCGTAAACCCAAACATCCTGAGCGATCTTAACAAGATCTTCCTGAGAGTAGCTCTTCTCACCGAACTGAACGGTTACCTTAGAAGTAACTGCCTTAACTGCCTTCTTTGCAGGAGCTGCTGCCTTCTTAGCGGGAGCCTTCTTAGCAGGAGCCTTCTTTGCGGGAGCTGCCTTGGGAGCCTCAACTGCAGGTGCTGCTGCCTTAACTTCTTCTACCTTAGTTGTTGTCTTCTTAGTTGCCATAATTTCATCTCCTATTCTTGCATACTTCATATATATGCATGAGAAACCATAGTCATTTGCTATTTTCATGAAATCCCCCGATTTCAAGGCACATATTAGTACAGCGCAGTAAAAAAGTCAACATTTTTTGCAAAATGTTGACTCTTTCAGGCTTATTATTCCGTTTTTTCTTTACTTTTTAAAGGAAAATGTAGAGCAGAACAACGATTCCGAGAGCGATTCGATACCAGCCGAATACCTGGAAATCATGCTTCTTGATAAAGCCCATCAGCGCTCTCACGATGAACATGGATACCACGAAGGAAACCAGAGTTCCTACCAGCAGAACTGCCAGCTCCAGACCGGTAAAAGCAAAACCGAACTTCAGAATCTTTAACAGGCTGGCACCGAACATAACTGGAATTCCCAGGAAGAAGGTGAACTCCGCAGCGGTCTTTCTGGAGATACCAATCATAATGGCAGCCAGAATGGTCGCGCCGGAACGGGAGGTTCCGGGAAGGGCTGCAGCCACAAGCTGTGCACAGCCGATAATCAGTGCTGCCTGATAGGTGATACCGGAAATACTCTTTACATTGGGCACGCGGTCCTTGTTTCTTCTTTCTATAATAATGAAGAGAATACCTACAATAATCAGCATCAGTGCAACAATGAGAGTTTTGATGGTAGCACCTGCTTCGCCGACAGGCTTTGCAAAGGCTGCTTCAACCATATCGTCAAAAATCACGCCGTAGATAACTGCGGGAAGACATGCAACCACAATCTTAACCCACATCCAGAAGGCGTCCATACTCATGGCGAAATTGCCGAGTGTGAAGTCCTTTTCGGACTTCTTAATGCCGCCCTTTTTCATGGCCATATTGCCTTTCTTGTAGAAGGGCCATATCTTAAACCAGAAAATAACCACAACCGCCATAATCGCGCCCAGCTGAATGACCACATCGAACATTTCGAAGAAGTTCTCGCTGGTGCCCTTAAAGGGAATCAGCTGTTCCACAAGAATCAAGTGACCGGTACTGCTGATGGGAAGCCATTCCGTGATACCCTCTACAATACCGTAAATAATCGCTTTTAATACCTCAAGCATCTTTTCCGTACCCCTTCAAATATTATTCAGCAACCTCTACGCCGTACTCTTCCTTTACAAATCTTCTGAGTGCGGGCAGGGATCTCTTTACCTTGTCAGTGTCAATACAGTAAGCCATTCTGAAGTAGCCGGGAGCGCCGAAGGAGTCGCCGGGTACCAGAATCAGGTCGTACTTCAATGCCTTCTGGCAGAAAATCTTAGCATCCTCTTCCAGAGCCTTGGGGAAGATATAGAAGGTTCCGCCGGGGCGTACAACAGTGAAGCCAAGCTTTACCAGCTCATCGTACAGGATATTCATGTTGGTCTCGTATACGCTCAGGTCGGAGGTCATATCCAGGACCTCAGCTACTGCCAGCTGAATGATGGAAGGAGGACAGTTGTGACCTGTTCCTCTGGAAATCTGTACGCACATCATAATCATCTCTTCTGCATACTTGCAGTTGGGATTAACTGCTACATAACCGATTCTCTCGCCGGGAAGGGAAAGAGACTTGGAGAAGGAGTAGCACATGATGGTGTTGTCGTAGAACTTGGAAACACAGGGAGCGTCCACACCGTCGAATACGATCTCTCTGTAGGGTTCATCGGAAATCAGGAAGATGTCATGACCGAACTCCTCTGCCTTTCTGGTAAGAGTATCAGCCAGCTTCTGCAGTGTCTCGGTAGAGTAAACCACACCGGAAGGATTGTTGGGCGTATTGATCATAACTGCCATAACCTTCTCGGACAGCATCTCCTCGAACTTCTCGAAGTTAATCTGGAAAGCCTGTGTGTCTGCGGGAACTACCTTCAGGGTAGCACCGGTCAGGTTAACATAAGGAGTGTACTCAGGGAAGAAGGGAGCGAAGGTCAGAATCTCATCTCCGGGCTCGGTAACCAGGCGGAAAGCATGTGCCAGAGCACCTGCAGCGCCGGTAGCCATGAAAATGTGCTCCTTTCTGTAGGGAAGACCGAATCTCTTCTCCAGGGAGGCAGCAACCTTCTCTCTTACGGAAGTATTTCCGGGATTGGGGCTGTAGCCGTGCAGAGTGCTGGACGCCTCTGTCTGCAGCATCTTAATCATGGTGTCGGTAAACTCCTGGGGAACGGGAACGGAAGGATTGCCGAGGCTGTAATCAAAAACATTCTCGTAGCCGATCTCTTTTCCTCTTGCTGTCGCAAACTCAGCCATCTGTCTGATAACAGATTTGCCGGATAACATATCTCTATACTTCTGAACTAACATATGCATTCTCCTTGTTCTATATTATTCAAGATTTTTACATCATTTTTATTTTAGTCTCTTGCGTCCAAAAACGCAACCACTAGTCCTCTTCCGCCCAGACAAGTGCACACTTTACGGCCTTCTTCCAGCCCTTCAAAAGAGCTGCTCTCTTCTCGGCATCCATGTTGGGAGTGAAGGTGGAACCGATCTGCCAGTTCTCCCTGATTTCTTCCTTATCCTTCCAGAAGCCTACAGCCAGACCGGCCAGGTAAGCTGCACCGAGAGCGGTTGTCTCAATACATTTCGGTCTGTTGACCTGCGTGTCTACGATATCGGACTGGAATTGCATCAGGAAGTCGTTGGCGCTGGCGCCGCCGTCAACCTTCAAAGTATTCAGGGTCATACCGCTGTCTGCCTCCATGGCGCGGATGACATCTGCTGTCTGGTATGCGATGGATTCAATCGTTGCACGGATGAAATGCGCCTTGGTACAGCCGCGGGTCAGACCCACAACCGTTCCTCTCGCGTACTGATTCCAGTAGGGTGCGCCCATTCCTGCGAAAGCGGGCACAATATAAGCACCTGCGGTATCCTCCACCTGATTGCAGTACTCAGCGGTCTGGCTTGCGCTGCGAATCATGTCCATACTGTCGCGGAGCCACTGCACGCTGGCACCTGCCACGAACACGCTGCCCTCCAGTGCATACTGAATCTCGTCGCCAACACCTGCTGCCATGGTGGTCAGCAGACCTGCCTTGGAGGAAATCGCCTCACTGCCGGTATTCATCAGCATGAAGCAGCCGGTTCCGTAGGTATTCTTTACATCGCCGGGCTCGAAACAGCACTGGCCGAACAGAGCCGCCTGCTGATCGCCTGCCGCGCCGGAAATGGGAATCTCTCCCTGCAGCACGGAGCTTGCGGTATAGCCGTAAATGCAGCTGGAGGGCTTAACCTCCGGAAGCAAGCTTGCGGGAATATTGAAACGCGCCATAATCTCCTCGTCCCACTGCAGTCTGTGAATATCAAACAGCATGGTACGGGAAGCATTGGTATAATCTGTTACATGCACCGCACCCTTCGTCAGATTCCAGATCAGCCAGGTGTCCACGGTACCGAACAACAGCTCACCTGCCTCCGCACGCTCTCTCACGCCGGGCACATGATTGAGAATCCAGGCAATCTTGGATGCACTGAAGTAAGCATCGGGAATCAGGCCGGTCTTCTCACGGATCTTCTCATCAAAACCGTCCTTCTTCAGCTCCTCAATCATATCCGAGGTTCTGCGGCACTGCCATACGATTGCATTGTAAACAGGCTCACCCGTCTGCTTGTCCCAGATAATGGTAGTCTCACGCTGATTGGTAATACCGATGGCAGCAATTTCGTCTGCACCGATGCCGCCCATGGCCATACACTCAATAGCCACTGCCAGCTGAGAGGACCAGATTTCCTTGGGATTGTGCTCCACCCAGCCGGGCTGGGGATAAATCTGGGTATATTCCTTCTGGGCCATGGAACAGATATTGCCCGCCTTATCAAACAAAATACATCTCGAACTTGTGGTGCCCTGATCCAGGGCCATTACATATTTTTTCATCGAAAACCCTCCCAAAAGCGAGTAACTCACTCCCTTCATTATATATGGAATGCACCCCTGTCTGCAACAAAAAGAGCGACGGTTTCCCATCGCTCTCTGCATAATCATGATATATTTTTTCGGGTGTCGGATTAACCGATAATCTTTACAGCGGTGCCGTAAGCCACAACCTCAGCTGCGCCCTGCATCACTGCGGAAGAGCCGTAGCGAACACCAACGATGGCATCGGCGCCCATAGCGGTTGCCTCGTCTACCATTCTCTTGGTTGCAATCTGGCGTGCCTCGTTGAGCATCTCGGTGTAGCCTGCAATTTCGCCGCCCACCAGAGTCTTCATACCTGCCATAAAGTCGCGTCCGATATTCTTGGACTGCACAACGGTACCCTTTGCGATACCGAGTGCCTCAATCTGTTTTCCGGGAATACAATCAATACTTACGAGCTTCATCTTCTTCTCCTCCATCTATCTCTTTTAATCTTTGTCCCAATGCAACTGCCACCCCGATTATCGGCAGAATGCACGACACGATCACCACTGCTGCCACTCCCCAGGGAAGCGGCTCTATACTTTCGCCCCATAAAAAGAGGCCAAGCATCACAATCATAAACCCTACCACCGCTATCGCAGCGATGATTGGTCCGCGCTTTTTCTTGCGCACATCTCGCTTCTCAATATCCATAAACTGCGTACCGTCTCTTTCCAGCTGTTCCATTTTCTCCAGATAGTCTGTGGCGGCCAGCTCCGAGAAGGCCGTGGGCTGTTCCATCAGCTCGGTGCAGAGCTTCTTCATGATTTCCAGATTCTGCTGTTCATGATTTAAGTGCACCAGATGATTTTCCATACAAATATCAAGTCGCTGTCTGTCCTCCAGCAATGCCTTGATTTCCTCAATGGGAACCGCCAGCTTTCGCAAAAGCTTAACCTTATACAGCACTTCCACATCCGCCAGTCCGTACTCACGATACCCGTTCTCCGGATTTCTCTGGGGATTTAAGAGTCCCTGCTCCTCGTAGAACCTGATATTCTTTTTGGTAATGCCTACCAATTCCTCTACCTGGTTAATTTTCATAGTTGCTTAAGGCTTCGCTTATGCAGCTTCCAAAGCCTTCTCCTTCCTATAAATAGATGCTGCGAAAGCACTAAACAGCACTGTAAATATGAAAACAGTAATCTCTGCCGCCACTACACCAAAGAAATTGTTTACAAGTACAACCGTGAAATCCATTGCAAAGTGGAACAGGAAGGAATACAGGAAGCAGATCTTCTTACCCTTCGCTGCCGCCTGCCACATCACAACAGACATCGCAAGCTGTGCGGTGATGGCAATCAGTCGTTCAATCACACTGACGAGCATCATAATGGGCTGGGTTGCAGCCAATGCCGCAATCTGCGCCTTTGCTGTCTCCACCTGTACATCAGCCAACCCCTGGAATAACAAATCTGCGGTGCCGCTCTGAATCATCATTGCGATAATCAGATTGTTTGCCATGCTCACTACTAATAAGAAGAAACACTCAAATCCCGCATGGCCGGCGCCGTACATAAGAGAGGTTGTCTTGTCTCCGTGATATTTCTTTAATAAGAAGTGCATGGTGATATATCTTCCCACTTCTTCAAAGGTAGCTGCTGCCAACGCACCGTACAAGCCGTAGAGCCAGATATTATTCTGAATGTCAGGTCCGATTTTGCTGGTAAAGACAATGGAATGAAGAATCTGCTCCAGCACCAGGGCACTCACAAACATGGTGGCACAGCCCAGCCAGAAGGGAATCAGCTTACCGCCGATTTTCTTCTTCAGGATTAAAACCAACAGAACAGGAATGATAACACCTGCTGTCATCGCTGCTGCGATTGCCGGAATCAATGCACTTGAAATTGTTAAATTCATACTTTTTTCCTCCAAAATCACATTTGATACCCCTGTTTTAGTCCTTCCATAAGGTGGAAGGTCAAGTGTTTTTTTTGAAAAAAGTATATTTTTTTCATTATAACATGGTTTTTTCTCTCCAAACAGACCTCTTTCACTGCATATTAAATAATTCTAAAGTGCAATTGTTTTGATTGTATTTTATGAGTCTGTACTGTATTATGTGTCATATACAGTTTACACTGCAACAAATTCAGGAGGGAAACTATTATGGCAGAAGATTCTTTTCGCAACATGAGAAACGGCTTCACCACAATGCCCGGGGGTAAATCCGGCAAGCGTGTCGGCAAGGGCATCGGCTTTGTAATCGCCGCTATCATCATTATTATTCTGGCATTGAACTGCACCTATGAGATTAAGGAACAGGAGCAGGCAGTGCTGATTACATTAGGAAAGGCAAGTGCGGTGACAGACCCCGGTCTTCACTTCAAGATTCCTTTCGTACAGAATGTCAGAAAGGTTAACACCACCATTCAGGGCTTCGCAATCGGCTACAACGCATCCAACAACACAACAAACGAAGACGAGTCACTGATGATCACCTCTGACTTCAACTTTATTGATGTTGACTTCTATGTAGAATATCGCTACAGCGATCCCGTAAAGGCTCTGTACGCTTCCGAGAATCCCTTGGAGATTCTTCGAAATGTCAGCCAGAGCTGTATCCGTACCGTCATCGGCAGCTACGATGTTGACAGCGTCCTGACCACAGGTAAGAACGAGATTCAGGCCGCTATTAAGGAAATGATTATGGATCGTCTCACCAAGCAGGACATCGGTATCCAGCTGGTAAACATCACCATTCAGGACTCCGAGCCCCCGACCCAGCAGGTTATGGAAGCCTTCAAGGCTGTTGAAACCGCAAAGCAGGGCATGGAGACAACCCTGAACAATGCGCACAAGTATGAGAACGAGCAGCTGCCCAACGCGCAGGCTGCAGCCGACAGAGTCATCCAGGACGCTGAGGCGCAGAAAACCCAGCGTATCAACGAAGCAACCGCTCAGGTAGCACGTTTCAATGCAATGTATCAGGAGTACATCAAGAACCCCGTAGTCACCAAGGAGCGTATGTTCTATGAGACCATGGAGGATGTTCTTCCCGGACTGAAGGTAGTCATCGAAAGCGGAAGCGGCGAGGTTCAGACCTTCTATCCCTTAGAGTCCTTCACCGGCAACACTGAAACAACAACTGCTGCTGCGGAATAAGAAAGGAGGCACTAATTTATGAAAACAGCAAGACGCGTGATTGTAACAATCATTTTATTAGCTCTCGTGATTCTCGGTGCATCCTCTATCGTTATCACCAAAGAAAACGAGTACAGCCTGGTACGTGAGTTCGGTAAGATCGATCACGTAGTAAAAACCTCAGGTATTTCCTTTAAAACACCTTTCATCCAGTCCTGTGATAAGCTTCCCAAGGAGGTTCTTCTCTACGACCTTTCTCCTTCCGATGTTATTACCAGCGACAAAAAGACCATGATCTGCGACAGCTATGTTCTCTGGCACATCGTAGATCCCGTTAAGTTCGCACAGACCCTGAACTGCTCCATCGGCAATGCCGAGAGCCGTCTGGACGCTATCGTTTACAACTCTACCAAGAATGTAATCTCCAGCATCAAGCAGGAGGAGGTTATCTCCGGCAGAAACGGTACCCTCTCCCAGAGCGTTATCGCCAACATCGGTACATCCCTGGATCAGTACGGTATCGAGCTTCTGGCTTTCGAAACCAAGAAGCTGGACCTTCCCAGCGACAACAAGGCTGCTGTTTACGAGCGTATGATTTCCGAGCGTGACAACATTGCAGCAACCTACACCGCAAAGGGTAATTCCGAGGCACAGATCATCCGTAACTCTACCGACAAGCAGATTGCGGTGATGCTCTCCGATGCAAACAAGCAGGCCGAAATCCTAATTGCAGAAGGCGAAGCAGAGTACATGAAGATCCTTTCCGATGCTTACAGCGACGAGTCAAAGCAGGAGTTCTACTCCTTCGTTCGCAGCCTGGACGCGCTGAAGATCTCCATGCAGGGCAACAACAAGACCGTAATGCTTGGCGCAGATTCTCCTATCGCTCAGATTTTCTATGGTAAGTAAGTTCATGCCTTAAGTTTATTGATGTGCCTCGCTTTGCATGTGACATTCCAACTTGGACACGCTTTCGCTCCGAACTCGCTCGTAACGGAACTAAGTTCGCTTGCTCGCTTCGCTCTCAGCTCACTAAGTACCGACGGCGAGTAGGGTCCAAGTCTGGAACATCAACATGCAGCGGGCACATTTTTAGGTTGAGACAATTTCTTTTCCTACCATATTTACACAGCGAATGTAGCAATCTTGCCAGCAGTTTTAAAAAATTTCAGCCACACCTTTCGGGTGTGGCTGCTTTTATTTTAGGCTTGTTCGGATTTTATTGCGAAGGAATATATGTTTTGATAGCCGGCTTCGGCTGCGCAGTTTGCTGCGATAGTGGATTGATAGCCTTCTTCGCAATAGAAAAATATGGGAGCAGCTGTGCTGTCCGCTACGCTGTAGGGATTCTTGAGCACTGCTGCCATAGGCAGGTTCACCGCACCGGGCAGATGTTCTGCTGCGAATTCATCCGCGGTACGCACATCAATCATTCTGGCTTCAGGCATTTCCGCAAAAAGCTTCAGCGCCTCTTCCTTCGAAAGGAAGGTCACTGCCGCAGTTTTGCCTGCAGGCTTTCTGGGGGTTCTCTTGCCGGGGAACATGAGGCGCTGCAGGGTTTCCTCGGCGGCTTCCTTACTGACAGGCGTCTTCATGCCGAAAACCTTCTCTTCCGCAGGATCCATAATGCCCTTCACATACATCTGGGCCACATGGTTTACGCAAACATGGCAGTCATACAAATCCTTCAGCTCTGCCGCTGCGCTCCAGTCTTCCTCGTCGGCCTCTCCCAGTTCCTTTTTCAGGTACTCATGGGTAATTCTCGCCAGATTGCGCTTCTGAATCGGCTTGGCGGCAAGCTTGGCATCGCCCGGCTCCAGCCAGCCCTTGTCGATGCCGTACTCCACACAGCCCTCCTCGTCCAGCCAGCTCATATCAATGGGATAGCTTTCCGTCAGAAGCAGCCGTACATATTCGCCCAGTGTCATCAGATTCTGTTCCTTATGCATTGACAGAAACCTTCACGGTAACGTTAGCGCAGGGCTCCAAGCTCTCTACCGCAAACACACCGCTTTCGTTGACAGTCTCTTCACCGGTCCAAAGGTCGGTAACCTTGAAGCTCTTTGCTGCTCCAAATGCATCCGCATTTACCATCTTGCTGCCAATAAACTTAAGAATGTTCTGCACATCCACGCTCAGTTTGCCTGCAGCTGCCTGCTCACTGACATTGATAAAGGAAAGTGCCACGCTGCCGTCAGCCAGAGGCTTTGCCAGAATATCCGCACGCTCTCTGTTGGTCACATATTCGGTGTCGGGCTTCTCAGCCTCCAGGGAACAGAAAATTCTCTTCGCCTGAATACCCAATGCATCCTGGTTCAGATCAATCAGTCCCTTGTTTGCAATAATCTGATACAGAGCATCGCCCTTCTCCACGCGGCGAAGGTCAAGACCAAGCATCAGAGGTGAGTTCATCATACACCACATTGCCATGTGGGTTCTATACTGGGTATCATTCAGGCCGTTCATGCCGACCATCAGCATGTCGGGGTCGTTCCAGCCCTTGTTTAAGCCTGCAAACTCGTCCATGATAACTGCCTTGTTGTACTGGCTGGTAACGCTGGGAGTATAACCGTCCACCCAGGTTCCGAAACCGGGATCTCCGTCCGCACCTACGCGGAAAGTAATATCGTTCAGAATTCTCCAGGAGTCGCCTACCTTGTAACCCCAGTTCTGCGGCTGTGTCTTGCCCCACTCGCAGATGGAAAGAATAATATCATGATTGGGATCTGCCTCGTTCAATCCCTCCAACAGAGCCGCATAGGAATTCAGAGTGTTCTCCTGTCTTCTGTGGTTCATCAGTCTCAGTTCGTTCACGCCTGCCTTCAGGGTTACTGCAATGGCAGGAGAATCAGCGAAGGTCTCCTTGCTCTCGGTTGCGGGGAGGAAATCATCGTAGAACAACGCATCGCCCACAGCAACCTGCAGCCAGCTGCCTACGCCCTCTTCCTCACCGGAAGCATAGTTGACACAAATGTCATATTTTCCGTCAGCAGGTACCTCTACCCGGAATACAAGCTCGCCGCTTCTGGGTCCCACAGGAGAAGGGCCGGGGCCGGTTCCGTCGAAGGTACCGATGCAGGTTACATATTCTTCCGTCTTTTCAATTCTCTCACCGCGAAGCTCGCCGTCGGCAACTGCGCAGAAGCTCTTCTCAAAATTCTCGCCGGTTACCTTCACACCCTTAATGTTGGGAGCATAGACATATTTTGCATTGGTGGCATCGGAGAAGGTTGCATTGTCCCAAAGGTAATAGCAGTTGTCCACCTTCAGGAAATCACAGCCCCAGTCCACATAGGACTGAGCGTCCTGTCTCTCATGTCCGCAGGTTCCCACAGCCGCACCGGCACAGAGATTGGTACCGATGTCATTGTACATACCGTACTTTAAGCCCTTGGAATGCACATAATCGGAAAGCGCCTTGAAACCGGAGGGGAACTTCACCTCCTCGTTGGAAAGCAGTCCGTCCACACGCTCCTGCTTGTAGCAGCCGTCATCCAGAACCACATAGCTGTAGCCCAGCTTGTCCAGTCCCAGCTCCACAATCTTGTCAGCCATTGCCTTGGTCAGCGCTTCCGTGTTGCCGCTGCCGAAGGCATTCCAGCTGTTCCAGCCCATGGGGGGCAGATGATTTTTCTTCTTATTCAACAGCACTTCGCCGCTTGCGAAGGCATCATATCTGTAGGCATCACTTTTCAGTGCCTGAGGTTTTGTCAAATCTGTATTCATTCCTGTCATTCTCCTTTATGCAGAGTGTCGGTTAATCGTTATACAATATATCATACACGATTCCTTCTCACAATTGTAGTATTTGTTTTTGGCATGTATTATTTTGTCTTTTTCTGTTTCCCATTCTTCCGAAAATCAAAAATATGATATAATAAAAGTAACTTAGAATAATCCACAACAACAAACGAGAGGAGACTTCCCTATGCGTTTATTTTTTAGCGGTGCAGACCATGAGGTTACCGGCAGCTGCCACTATGTGGAGGCCGGAGACACCAAGCTTTTAGTTGATTTCGGTATGGAACAGGGTAAGAACCTGTACGAAAACGTGCCGATTCCCGTGTCCTACGCAGAAATCGATTATGTACTCCTGACCCATGCTCATGTCGACCACACCGGACTGCTTCCTTTGCTGTATGCGCGAGGCTCCCGCGGCAGTGTCATCGCCACCAGAGCCACCTGCGACCTCTGTAATATCATGCTGAAGGACAGTGCCCACATTCAGGAATCCGAGGCAGAATGGAAAAACCGTAAGGCAAAACGAGGCGGCTACAGCGAGACCACTCCCCTGTACGACATGAATGATGCCATGGGCGTGCTGGAGCACTTCGTTCCCGTTGATTACGGCAATGTACTTAAGTTAACCGATAATGTCACCGTTCGCTTCACCGATGTCGGCCACCTTCTGGGCTCAGCCTCCATTGAGGTCTGGCTTACCGAAAACGGCACAGAAAAAAAGCTTGTTTTCTCCGGTGATATCGGAAACAAAAACAAGCCTCTCATTCGCGACCCTCAGTATACCAAGAGCGCCGATTATGTCATTATGGAGTCCACCTACGGCGACCGCCTGCATACCTCCACAGGCACAGGCAATCATCTGCAGGAGCTCACCCGCATCGTGCAGGAAACCCTGGCCCGCGGCGGTAATGTAGTCATCCCTGCCTTCGCAGTGGGCCGTACCCAGGAGCTTCTGTATTTCTTCCGCCAGATCAAAGAAAATCATCTTGTCACAGGACACGATGATTTCGAGGTTTATATCGACAGCCCCATGGCAGTTGAGGCTACCCATGTATTCAAGGATAATCAGCTGGAGTGCTACGATGATGCCACTCAGGCGCTTGTAAGACAGGGAATCAACCCCATCTACTTCCCCGGCCTTAAGCTGGCAGTCTCCAGTGATGAGTCCATTGCCATCAACTTTGACCAGAAGCCCAAGGTTATCATCTCCGCTTCCGGCATGTGTGATGCAGGCCGTATCCGCCATCATTTAAAGCACAATCTGTGGCGCCCCGAATGCTCTGTTGTATTCGCAGGCTTCCAGGCCATCGGCACATTAGGCCGCGCCCTCACAGACGGTGTTCCCGATGTCAAGCTCTTCGGCGAATCCATCGAGGTTCGCGCCCACATCGAGCAGATGGAGGGCATGAGCGGTCACGCCGATATGGAAGGTCTGCTCACCTGGGCAGACGCCTTCGAGGAAAAGCCCGCCCACTACTTCATCGTTCACGGTGATGACGCCGTCACCGATATCTTTGCCGCAGCGGTAACCGAGAGAACCGGCCGCCCTGCCACAGCACCTTACAGCGGTGCCGAATTTGACCTGATTAAGGGTGAATGGATTGCTCAGACCAAGGGCGTTCCCGTAGAGTCCGCTGCATCTGCTCCCGCCAGGAAGGCACAGGGTGTCTTCGCAAGACTGCTGGCTGCCGGTCAGCGCCTGATGGTGGTTATCTCCCACAACGAGGGCGGCGCCAACAAGGATCTCGCCAAGTTTGCAGACCAGATCAATGCTCTCTGCGACAAGTGGGATCGTTAGTCACGAAGCGCAAGCACCTCTTCCCGTCACGAACCAATTCCCCGTCTTCCCGAAAGCCCAGCTTCCTGCACAGGGCAAGGGAGGCGGGGTTTTCTGTTTCCGCCACAACCGCCAGCTCGTCTAAATACAGTTCTTCAAAAGCATATTTTACAATGGCACCGCACACCTCAAGGGCCAGACCCTGCCCGCGTTTCTCCTTCGCAATAACAAAGCCGAGCTCCGGCACTTCGGACTCCTCCCACATGGAAAGGCCGGCTCTGCCCACAATCCGTCCGCTTGCCTTCTCAAGCACGGTCCAGATGCCATACTCATAGAAGCCGTACATATTCTCGGCGTACTGTCTCAAATATTCCTGCTCTTCCTCCACTGTTTCCTTGCAGTCTGCCAGAAATCTGGCTGCTTCCGCATCCTCGTAGATTCTGACAAACTCCGCCGCATCCTCCGGCACAGACTCTCTGACCAGGAGTCGCTCTGTTTCCAGAATCCTCCAGGGCAGTCCCTGAAAGCGACGGTAAACCCGCTCCAGATACTGCTCATCCAAATCCTCCACCGACTCCACGGCATAGGGAAAACCGAAAAAGTCTTCTCCGCGATTTTCTTCATGAAGCCATATAATCACTGCCTCACCGGCCTGCTTCAGCTCCAGCGCCCGCTCCCGTTCGTCGGTGACATACACCGTCCCTGTCAGTTCCTTATTCTGAAATTCGTACTTTCTGAAATAACCCATCGATTGACATCTTTCCTCTTTACGGTCTATCTGTTTTGAGATACAATGTCAGTGTAATGCATTTTCACCTGAAAGGAAAGAAACAATGGCTAAAAATCCTATCGTAACATTTACCGTAAACGACGGTGCAGTGATTAAAGCAGAGCTATATCCCGAAATCGCACCTGAATCCGTAAACAATTTCATCAGCCTGATCAACAAGAAATTCTATGACGGACTGATTTTCCACCGTGTTATTAAAGGTTTCATGATCCAGGGCGGATGCCCCGACGGAACCGGCATGGGCGGCCCCGGCTACTCCATCAAGGGTGAGTTCGCTATGAACGGCTTCAAGAATGACCTGAAGCACACCGAGGGCGTTCTCTCCATGGCAAGAGCGCAGCATCCCGACTCCGCAGGCAGCCAGTTCTTCATCATGCACCAGACCTCACCCCACCTTGACGGCAGCTACGCAGCCTTCGGCAAGGTAATCGAGGGTCAGGATGTTGTCAACAAGATCGCTTGCTGCAGAACCAATCCCTGGTCAGACAAGCCCTTTGAGGAGCAGAAAATTGTTTCTGTTACCGTTGACACCTTCGGTGAGACCTATCCCGAGCCCAACAAATTGAACGAGCGCTAGTCTGTCAGAACAGAAAGCATGAACAACTGCACCTGGATGGAATACAACAGGTGCAGTTTAATTTTGCCCGGGGCTGTTCATATTTTGTTCATAATCTATTTTCATAATGTTAAATTAGCAAACAATTTTTATACATTTTCTGTGTATATACTAAAAGCATAGAAAGAAACAAAGAAGAAGCCATAAGCAGTTAATCTCATAACTAAATAAACTTTTTCGTAATAAATGCCAAGAAGCAAAAGCTTCTTGGCATCCTCCCTTTTAATGAGTTTTCTTTTTCATAAATCCTTATATATAAAAACATAACAAAAGCGCCGATACAGGCGCTTTTGTTATGTCTGAAATCATTTCTGCCTATTTCAAAACCGCAGGACAGGTCTCCTGCAGCACTCCCAGGAACAATTCACGAACTACATTCATGGTATCGGATCCCAGCTCTTCCATCTTCTCTGTCAGCACAAAACCGCCTGCCATCTCCGCATGTCCGCCGCCGTTTCCGATGGTTCCGATTGCCTGGTTGGTCAGATTGCCTGCATGCACATCATCACGCTCGGAGCGAACGGAGAACTTGTAGCCGTTCTTGCGCAGAGAGAATACAACCGCAACCTCAACCTCTGCCAGAGACAGGATGAAATCGGAAAGGCTGGCAACCAATCCGTCGGGACAGTAGAAATCGATGCAGGAGAAGCCTACCTTGCCGTGAATCATGATGCTGTCGATGGATGCACCGTAAGCCTTCAGGTCATTAAACTCCAGATTATTACTCTCCAGTGCAGTCAGCAGCTGGTTGTCCGCATACTCAAACAGGTAAGCAAACATCTCGATATCAAATGCGGTTACGCCTCGGGAGAACTGGAAGGTATCCATTCTCAGGCCGTACAGCAGTGCAGTTGCAACCTCCACTGTAGGGGGCACATGCAAATCTCTGTAGTAATCCGCAATAATGCTGGCGCAGGCACCGGTAATGCGCAGGTCCTTGTACTGATACTCCACCTGCTTAAAGGTAGGATGATGGTCGATGGACGCGAACTCGTCGCCCACAAAGTCGGTGGTATTGCCGTTGTTCTTCTGACAGTCTACCAGGATAATCTTGTCATCCTCGCTCATCTGATCCTTAATCTCTTCATAAGGGAAAATCTCAATATTGCACTTCTGTCGAAGCTTGATGGAGGAAAGCTTGTCAATCTGACCCTCGTGGCAGATTGTGGACTGAATATCATAATGCTCCAATAACTTCTGCAGACCGAAGGCGGAGGAAATTGCATCCGGGTCGGGGAAGTTGTGAGTCTGAATATAAACCTTATGGCCTTTACATAATGAAATTAATGATAACGGATTCATTTGCTGCCTCCTTAGCATGGTTTGGGGGGCGGATTTTCATCCAACCAGTTTAATCTTATCATTTTTTGTTGTGAATATCTATATTTTTCTGTAGTATTCTGTCTTTTTCTGTTCTTTCCTTTTAATTGACAAAATAGAACATTTACCTTAAGTGCGGAAAGAGGTATTGTTAAATCAGAAGATAAATAGGAAAGGAGATTCTCTCATGTCTGTTAATTATTCGACAAATTCTGATGATATCACCAGAGACTATTTCAACTCCCTGATGATTGAGCCTAGATATATTGATTCCGACCTTCCTTCCCTGAAGGTAGACCTGTTCGGCAAGACCTTTGACACTCCCATTATGACTGCTGCCCTCTCCCATCTCCACAACATCTGTGACGACGCCATGTGCGAGTTCGGAAGAGCTGCCAAGGAAATGAATGCCATGCACTGGTACGGCATGGGCTCCGACGAGGAACTGGAATCCATCATCGCCACCGGCGCTGACACCGTAAAGATTATCAAGCCCCATGCAGATGACAAGGAAGTGTTCCGCAGAATCGAGCATGCTGCCAAGGCAGGCGTTTTTGCGATGGGTATGGACATCGACCACTCCTTCTCCTGGAACGGCGGTTATGATAATGTCCTGGGTCTGGATATGAGACCCAAGTCCTTCGAGCAGATCAAAGCGTTCGTAGAGGCTTCCCCTGTTCCCTTCTTTATCAAGGGTGTCCTCAGCGTTGCAGATGCAGAAAAATGCGTAAAGGCAGGTGTGAAGGGTATTCTCCTCTCTCACCATCACAATATCATGAGCTGCATGGTTCCCCCTCTTCTCATGCTTCCCGAAATCAAAAAGGCAGTAGGCGACGATGTGAAGATTTTCGTGGACTGCGATATCGAGAGCGGTTTCGATGTCTTCAAGGCTCTGGCACTGGGTGCTGATGCCGTCGGCGTTGGCCGTGCTTTCATGGGTCCCTTAAAGGACGGAAGCAAGGGCGTTGTAGAGAAGTACAAGGAAATGAACTGCCAGCTCGCCGCTTGTATGGCAAGAACCGGCTCCGCTACCGTTGCTTCCATCGACCCTACCGTAATTCATCGCAGAGATTTCTAAGGAGGAAAACCTGATGAGACTTGGATTATGTACTACAATGCGCCACGAAAGCCCCGAGGATTGGGCTAAGACACAGGCTGACCTGGGCTGTCAGGCAGTTGTATTTCCCGTAAACTATCTGGCAGGCGAGGAAGTGATTGATGCCTACGCTGCTGCCGCTAAGAAATATGGTCTGGTGATCGCTGAGGTCGGCGTCTGGAAGAATGTCATCGCCACTGATGAGGCAGAACGCAAAGAGGCAATCGAGTATGCCATCGGCCAGCTTCGTATGGCTGACAGAGTCGGCGCACGCTGCTGCGTCAATATAGCCGGCGCCGCTGCAGGTCCTGTCTGGGACGGCCCTCACAAGGCAAACTTCTCACAGGATGCCTGGGATCGCACAGTGGCTTCCGTGCAGGAAATCGTGGATGCGGTAAAGCCCACCAACACACAGTACTCTCTGGAGCCCATGCCCTGGATGTACCCTTCAGGTCCCGAGGAATACCTGGGACTGCTCGAGGATATCGACCGCGACTGCGTCGGTGTCCACCTTGACATCGTGAATATGATCAACTGTCCTCAGCGCTACTTCGATATGGAAGGCTTCCTGGATACCTGTTTCGAGCTTCTGGGCGATAAAATTCTGAGTTGCCATTTAAAGGACATTCACCTTCGCCCCGAATATACCTTCCAGCTTCAGGAATGCCCCTGCGGTCAGGGCGAGCTTCCCATCGAGCATTACGCAGAGCTTGCTACCGAACAGTCTCCCGACATGCCCCTGATTATCGAGCACCTGCACTCCGATGAGGAATACATCGAAAGTCTCAAGTATGTTCAGAATCGTCTGGGACTGTAGCGTACCGTTATTTTTGCTTATTCAACACATTTTGCTATATTCATCCCCCAAAACACAAGGCAGAAACCTTCCCCGGGTTCCTGCCTTGTGTTTTTTTGTGTGCCGATGCAACATCTTTTTCTGTGCTTAATACTTAATTACATAATAAATAATGTATCCCCAGCTCATCAGTCCATGGAAAATTGCCCATCCGATGGAGTGCCAGTTCACATAGCTGACTACCATCGCCAATGCACATCCAAAGGAAATACCGGATTTTGCTGCTGTTCCAACATTCTTATTCTTACTCATTTCAATCCCACCTTTCAAAAGCAAGAATCAATTGCTATGAAGGTATCATATCGCTTTCCACGCGAAAAATACAGTGAGGATCATACACGAAGCAGGTACTTATCGTTCAAAGAAGTCCACTAAAGAATAATCTTCAGATTAATTGTGGTGCCTGCCTTCAGGGAAACGGGAAGCTTCTTGTCTCCATAAATGACAACAGTGTCATAATCGCTGTCCGCGGTAAGGGAGGCCTTAGAAACACGACCGTTCACCCACTCCATGTCCAGAGAAGCATTGCCTACCAGGCGCAGTCCCTTTACGGAACCGTTGCTCCAGGCCTTGGGAAGTGCGGGCATCAGGATGACTCTGTCCCGGTTGCTCTGTGCCAGCATACCGATCATGGCTGCGCAGGCACCAAAGTTTCCGTCAATCTGGAAGGGCGGATGCTTGTCGAACATATTGGGGTAGGTAGACTTGCCCAGCATTGCCTCAATATTCTGATATGCGGTTTCGCCGTCCCAAAGACTTGCGTAGTGATTCATAATCCATGCACGGCTCCAGCCGGTATGACCGCCGCCGTGAGACAGTCTGTACTCCAGCGTCTTTCTGGCAGCTGCTGCCAATTCGGGAGTGCCGTCCACAGTAATCTCTCCGCTGGGATACAATCCGTACAAGTGGGAAATATGACGATGTCCGGGTTCCACCTCCTCGTACTCCTCGGGCCATTCCATAATACGGCCATCGGAACCAATCTGTGTGGGAACCAGACGCTTTCTGCAATCTTCAATCTGTGAAATCAGCTCACTGATATCTTCTACACCGGGGATATCGCAGTCCTCCGGTGCCTTCTCGCCAAACTCCTTCCAGGCATCCAGACAGCCGCCGAAGAGATGACGCAGAATCTGGTTGTCCATGGTAGGTCCGATACAGCAGGAGCCCTGGGAACCATTGGGCAATCTGTAGGTATTTTCAGGTGAAACAGAGGGACTGGTCACCAGGTAACCCTTTCTCTCAATCAGGAAATCTACGAAGAACAGGGCACTCTCCGCCATGATGGGGAAAGCCTCCTTCAGGAATGCAATATCCTTGGTGTACTGGTAATGCATCCAAAGATGTGTGCACATCCACGCCGCACCCATGGTCCAGTAGGTGCCGGGATACCAGATGTCCTGCGGTGCGCAGTCACCGTTAATATCAGTATTGTGATGGGCCACAAAACCTCTGCAGCCGTACATCACTCTGGCAGCGCGTCTGCCGTTCACCTGCATCTTCTTAATCAGCGTGAACAAGGGCTCATGACACTCGGACAGGCCGCAGCTCTCCACATGCCAGTAGTTCATCTCCGCATTGATGTTGATGGTATACTTGCCGCCCCAGGGGGGAACCATCTCCTTTGCCCAGATTCCCTGCAGGTTAGCGGGCTGATTACCCTTTCTGCTGCAGGAAACAGTCAGGTATCTGCCAAAATCAAAAAGCATCTTGGAAAGGCCGGGATCTGTCTCGCCCTCCGCTGCCTTGGAAAGTCTCACATCGGTAGCGATGGCGTCATATTTCTCAATGCCCTCTAAGTTAAATACAAATTTATCAAACAGTGAGGTGTAATCTGCCACATGTTCCTCTAACAGCTGCTCGTAGGTCTTCTCCCGAATTGCCAGGAAGCGATCATAAATCTTTCCGGAAAGCATTTCCTGCAAAGCACCCTGAGTTGCCTCCTCGCGCTCACGGTAGGAACCGTGCTCACAAAGACTTCCGCCTCTGGAAATCCACTGGTCCAGCTCCTCATCGGAATAATGGCAGGTAGTGTCTGCGGTAAAGAACAGCAGAACCTCCTTGGCATCCTCTGCCTCCAGACATTCACCGATATTGTAAACACGGCCCTGACCGATTGCCTTGCCGCAAATACCCATTCTGAACTCACTGCCGCCGCGGCCCAGATTTCCGAACAGATCGATTCTGTCTCTGCCAAACTGACTCACACCGTCGAAGAATGCATCGCGGCGCAATCTGATGGAGAAGTTCACAGTGCCGGGACCTTCTGCGGTGAATCGCATCACCAGACAGTCAGCAGGATTGGATGCAAAAATCTCTCTGGTGTAAAGAGTGTCGTCCACCTTAAACTGCACGGTAGTAACCGCTCTCTCCAGATCCAGTTCTCTCTTATACTCTGTCACTGCTGCGGGGTCGAAGCCGCCAAACCAGAAGTTAATATCTCCCAGTGTCTGATAGGGTCTCATTCCCTCGGGACATCCTGACATCGCCTTGTCCATCAGATGCTCTGCCTCCGGAATCTTACCTTCATCCAACAGCTTGCGAATTACGGGAAGATTTGCCTTGAAGTCCGGGTTCAGACGGTTCATCTTTCGTCCGTACCACATTGTATCTTCATTCACCTGCAAATGGTCGCCCTGAATTCCTCCGAATACCATAGCGCCTAATCTGCCGTTTCCGATAGGGAGTGCTTCCTCCCAGATCTTAGCCGGCTGCTGATACCACAATTTACTCATGGAAGGTACCTCGCCTTTCTCAAATTTACTGTTCAATCGTCAAGGTCACCGCATTGCCGGTAACTGTTTTTCCGTCTGCATCTGTCACAATACATCTGTACTGACGACCGTGTAAACTCTTATCGCTGCCAACCACAAAGCTCATGTTTGCGGTTTTTGCCGCCGCAATACCGGAATTGCTCCAGGTGGCCGCATTGGCATTCTTATACTGCCATTGATAGGTCAGACCATCGCCCTCTGCGCCAATGCTGAAGGTGACGCGTTCTCCCACCTTCGCGGTAACGCTCATAGGCTGTGAGGTAATCACGGGGCCATCGGGTTTCACTGTCAGGGTTGCCTCGCTTGAAGTCAGGCTCTGACCGTACTTATCGGTAATCACACAACGGTACTGACGACCGTTCAATTTGGAGTCCGTACCGATTACAAAACTGAAATTGGCTGTCTTGGCAACTGCAATGCCGGAATTGCTCCAATCGGTCGCATTGACATTTCTGTACTGCCACTGGTATGTCAGTCCATCGCCCTTCGCTTCCACAGAGAAGGTAACCCGCTCGCCCACTTTGCCTGCGGCATTCACAGGCTGGCTGCTGATTAAAAATTCGGGGAGAACCATTGTCAGTGTCGCGGATTTGCTGTTCACGGTCTGGCCATTGGTATCCGTAATGACACAGCGGTATTTGCGTCCGTCCAGTTTGATGTCTTTTCCGACAGCAAAGGTCATGTTGGCTGTCTTTGCAGATGCAATACCGGAGTTCGCCCAGGAATCGGCGCCGGCGTTCTTATACTGCCACTGGTAGGTCAGGCCGCGGCCGGTTGCTTCCACGGAGAATTTTACTGTGTCTCCCATATGCACGCTGACACTCTCCGGCTGCTTGCTAATTACAATCGGTGTGGGAACCACTGTCAATACTGCGGAATCACTGTAAACCTTCTGCCCGTCGGAATCCGTGATAGCGCAGCGATATTTTCTGCCGTTCAGCTTTAAATAATCACTCGCCGTAAAGTAGAAGGTTGCCTTGACTGCAGAAGCAGCAGTGGAATTTATCCATGCACTCTTCTCAGCATTCCAGTACTGCCACTGATAAGAGAGCACGGAACCCTGACCCTTTACGGTAAAGGTTGCCTTTTCTCCCTGGTTGACTGTCACATCTGTCGGATTTGTCAGCACCTTCAACTCAGGGGCTGTAAATTTCAAAGTAACTGTACTGCTGCAATTTTTGGTTACTTTATAAGTATACGCAATTGTGTCGCTTCCCGGAAGAAGTGTTACCACAGAATCAGAGCGCGCGGCATCCCTCATGGTCCAGCTCGTTACCTTGGAAAGATTAAACCCGCCGGGCAGTCCATTCAGATTATATACAAAATTACCCGCCGCATTTCTCTTCATGGCAATTTCATAAGTCTGGGAATCAACCTTCAAATCGGTCACTGTCGGATACATAGCAGAATCGACATAAGTGAAATGATTTCTTCCCAAATCAAGTTCTCGCAGCTTTCCATTCTCAGCCACACTGATTGCAGTCAATTCATTATCCGCTGCATTTATTTTACGCAATTTCTGATTCTGAGCCGCATTTAATGTCTTCAACTGATTCTGTGAGCAATCCAGTTCCTCAAGTTCCGGACATTTCGCCAGATTTAATTTACTAATCTGATTGTCTGAACAGTAAAGTTCCATCAATTCCGGTTCTTTTGTAATATCCAAAGCACTCAGATCATTACCTGAACAATCCAAACTCTCTAATAAAGGATGATTTAATTGCAATGATGTCAGCTTATTATCATTGCAAGACAATTCCCCCAATGTGGCATCGCAGCTATCCAGATTCAGCACCGACAACTGATTATTATTACACGATAAAGACCAAAGGCTTGTGAGTTTCGAGATATCAAGCTGTTTCAGTTTGTTATTATCGCAATACAAATAGCGCAGTCTTGCATTCTTGCTGAGATCAATAGAGGAAATCTGATTATATTCAAAATCAAGAAAATGTAGATATTTATTATTACTTACATTCAATTTCGTTAACTGATTTTCCCTGACCTTAAGGTAATCCAATTCTGTATTTTTGCTTACATCAAGCTCTGTTAATCCGCAGCTTGAAGCAAACAAAGAATTCAGTTTTGTCAAATGCGACACATCCAGGCCGGTTATATTGTTTTCAGAAATATCCAGCTCCGCTAAATCTAAATTGGCGGAAAGGTCAATGGATGTTATTGCATTGTATCCTACAGAGAGCTCATACAGATGCGTATTGTGGCTGAAGTCAAAGGATGTAAAATTATTTCCTCCCAAATCAAGGATTTCCAGCATACGATTTTTAGACAGATCTATCTTCTTCAAATGATTACCAAAACAGTCCAATTCACGAAGGGCATACAGCGATGAAACATCCAATTGAGACAAACCGCTGTACAGCAAGGTCACATCTGTCAGTTTTCTGTTATTACTTATATCGTACGGTTTTGAAAGCAAGCCGGAACTATATAAATAATCAATGTTGAAGAAATATTCTACTCCTGTCAAATCACTCACATAAATGCCATATAAATTAATCTCCCGTGCTTTTGAAACCTCCGAATAGCTCAGCGTTCCATTCGCAGGATCAATATCATATTTCTCCGTTATATAATTGCGTAATCTCTCATCCGGGAAATTTGTGCTGTTAATCTTCACGGGCATAAAGCACTGCAGAGTAAATTGCTGGCTGTTTCCGGTACTCATTTTGTAAGTATAGGTAACTTCCTTGGTTCCGGGAGCAACAGTCAGAATTGTCCCATCCAAGGTTCCACCGCTTACTTTGGAAGCTTTGGATGCCTTAAAACCGGTCAGTTTAGACAGATCGCAGGTATAATCTCCATCGTCATTCTTTTTCATGGAAATGACATGAATATTTGACTCGCAGGAAATCTCTGTCAGTGCAGTGTTGGCTGACAAATCTAAGCATCCAAGACAATTGTAATCCGCCTGTAAACTTGTCAGCGCAGTATTCGCTGAAAGGTCCAGTTCTTCAATAAAATTATATTTACACCATAATGTTTTCAGTTTTTTACAATTACTCACATCCAGGGAAGTGAGCATATTGTTGGAAATCTTCAAACTGGTCAGGTTTATGTTTTTGCTTAAATCTACTTCTGTCAGATCATTCTCGCGAACATCCAACTGCTTCAGATTGGTCAGATACTCAATGCCCTCCAGACTGTATAAATACATTCCGCGAGGAGAAAGCTCCGTAATCTGTGCAATCTGATTTGGCCCGATTGCATCACTCTTAAAACCATACTTCTCCCAGATATAATCTGCAAAATTCTGGTCGAAATCACCTCGCCAAACCTGCGCTTTTTCTTCTTCCTCTGCCTGCACAATGCTGCTGTTCAATCCTCCAAGCAGCATGCAGCAAAGAATCATCAGGATGAATCTGAAACCAAACTTTCTCATTGTTTTCCCCCCATTGATATAAAAATAAACGAAACCATCTCAAATGTTATTATAAAAGTTAAGTAAAGTAAAGCATTTTCGGGATAGTAACGGTCTGCAGCACAACAAAAAGCACCGCAGAGGAAAACCTCTGCGGTGTCTGATTTGCAATATAATCGAAAGGATTAAGCACGTCCAACAGATCCGAACAGCTCCATCTTCTCCTTAACGGTTGCCTTGATAGCCTCAAAGCCGGGAGCAAGAAGCTTACGAGGATCGAAGCCCTTACCCTGAAGGTCCTTACCCTCTTCGATGTACTTACGGGTAGCTTCCTGGAATGCAAGCTGGCACTCGGTGTTAACGTTGATCTTAGAAACGCCAAGGTCGATTGCCTTCTTGATCATGTCAGCAGGGATACCTGTACCGCCGTGAAGAACGAGAGGAAGGATTCCGGTCTCTTTCTGTACAGCGTCAAGAGTCTCGAATGAAAGACCTGCCCAGTTTGCAGGATACTTACCATGGATGTTACCGGTACCTGCAGCAAGGAAGTCTACGCCGAGATCAGCGATCATCTTACATTCCTTGGGATCTGCACACTCACCCATACCTACAACGCCGTCTTCTTCGCCGCCGATTGAACCAACTTCAGCTTCGATAGAAAGTCCCTTGCCATGAGCAGCCTTAACCAGCTCAGTGGTCTTAGCGATGTTCTCTTCGATAGCGTAGTGAGAACCATCGAACATGATGGAAGAGAAACCAGCCTCGATGCACTTGTAGCATCCTTCGTATGAGCCATGGTCAAGATGAAGAGCTACGGGAACATCGATATCAAGACCCTTAAGAAGGCCGTTTACCATACCAACTACGGTGTCATAACCACCCATGTACTTACCTGCACCCTCAGATACACCAAGGATAACGGGGCTTCTCAGCTCTTTAGCGGTGAGAAGGATAGCCTTTGTCCACTCAAGGTTGTTGATGTTGAACTGACCTACTGCATAGTGACCAGCTTTTGCTTTTTTAAGCATGTCTGTTGCGGAAACTAACATTTTAATGTCCTCCATTTAATTTTATTTTCTGTCACCGGCTTGCGGAGACACAATTTTCTTTGTTAAATATATCACGATTTCACACGAATATCAATCCCCTTGCACACATTCTTGATGTGAACTTTGTCATGATTTCCGCCATTTTCGCCGTCCAGTGTCCAGGAAATGGGTTCTGCCGATTCCAATGTGATTTCCTCCGTCCGGAAGCAGTACATATACTGACTGTTCATGTTGCCGCTGATTAAGGAAAACATGATATCATTCAACTCCACCGGGTTTGCGGGCGTTTTAATCAATGTTACCTCAAACACGCCGTCATCCAGAGTAACATACTTGCCCGTGATGTTCTTAAAGCCTCCTACGGAAACCGAGTTGGTAATCATGCCGAACACAAAATCATCCTCGATGGTATTGCCGCGGAAGGTCGCCTTCAGGTGGTAGGATTTGATAGAAGGCAGTCTCTTCATACCCTCCAGCAGGTAGGCCATGTGACCCAGCATGTTTTTCATGTCCTGAGGTGTTTCGTAGGAAACATCCGTGAATAGCCCGAAGGCTGCAATGTAAACGAACACTTCGTCATTGAAATTTCCGATATCACAGCGGAAATTCTCCCCTTCAACAATGGCTTTCGCTGCCTCTACCATACCCTTCGGCAGATTTAAGGAGCCTGCAAAGTCGTTGGTGCTACCCGCGGGAATATAACCGATGGGCGTGCGCCTGCCGCTCTGAATCATTCCGGTAACCGCTTCGTCCAGGGTTCCGTCGCCGCCGCTGCACACTACAAGCGAGTAATCCTCGCTGCGGTTTGCAATCAGTTCTGTGGCATCGCCCTTTTGCCTGGTGGGACAGATGGTAATCTCGTAGTCTGCCGCCGCAAAAACATCCAGAATGTCTGCCAGTTTATTTTTAATCTGTGCCTTACCGGCTTTCGGATTGTACACAAAAAGTAGCTTTTCTTTCATAATGAATCCCCCAAAATCATATGAAATAAAAAGAGCAGAATCTGTCGATTCTGCCCTCTCTGTCGTCTAATGAGATTATGCCTGCTTGCCGCTAAGGAAATTCTCAATTCCCTGAACTGCTGCTTCCTCGTCAGAACCATCCGCACAAACATCAATCTGTGCTCCGTTGTTTACGCCCAGACTCATCATTCCCATGATGCTCTTTGCGTTTACCTTCTTGTTGTCTACAAGAATGTGAATGGTGCTGTCATACTTGCTTGCTTCCTGTACCAGAAGTGCTACGGGTCTTACGTCCATACCGCCTTCCAGTGCGACTGTGATGCTCTTGGTAATCATAATACTTGCTCCTCCTCTTGCCCCAATGGCAAAAAACAAAACTCCTCCGGCAGATTGCTCCGCCTTCCGGCCTCCTGTCGCCGGCATGCTACATTCTTATTTTGTCAGCTAGCTCGCAAAGCTTGCGCAGTCTGTGATTGACGCCTGATTTTCCAATGGGCGGATCGAAATATTCCCCCAGTTCCTTCAGCGGTGCATCCGGATTTTCAAGTCTGATTTCTGCCATCTCTCGAAGGTTGTCCGGCAAATTTTCAAAGCCGTAATGTTCTCGAAGCAGCAGAATGTCTTCCACCTGTTTGGAAGCAGCGTTCACTGTCTTTGCAATATTTGCGGTTTCGCAATTTACTCTTCTGTTAACGGAGTTGCGCATCTCCTTGAGAATACGCTGATTTTCAAACTCCATCAGGGATATGGGTGCGCCGCATACATTCAAAAGGTCTACAATGCCGGAACCTTCCTTTATGTACACAACATAATACTTCTTGCGAAGAATTTCCTTGGTCTCAATGTCAAAGGCACTGATGATTTCCTGCAGCTGGCGGGCTTTTCGCTCATCCGTGCAGTCAAATTCCAGATGATATCCCTTGGCGGGATCGCTCATGGAGCCTACGCTTAAGAATGCTCCTCTCAAAAATGCTCTCTTACAGCAGGCATTTTTTAACAGCAGATTGCTGACGGGATCATTCAGGTTTCCGTTTTTCTGCAGAAAACCAAGCATATCCTGCTCAGTCATGGCAATTCCGTTCTCTATATTATATGCTTTTTTTAATAATGTAAAGCCTTTTCTTACAACAGCTTCATTTTCGGTCTGGAATCCGATGGTAAAATGGCCCTCGGAATCGCGCCCGTACTGTCCGCAAAAGCTCATAATTGCGGCCAGTTCCGCAATCTGACAATGTCTGGCGGAGCTGATATGTTTGGCCAATTCTTCTTTTACTTCTCCGGAAAAGGACAAGGTGTCGCCCTCCTAAATCAGTTAATTCTGTCCTGCACATCTCTGTGGCAGAGGTTCATTCCGTAGTCTCCGGCATTCTCCATTCTCTCAAAGAGCTTGTTCGCCAGTGTGACGCTGCGGTGCTTGCCGCCGGTACAGCCGATGGCTACCACCAGGCGCTTCTTTCCCTCTTTCACATAGTTCGGAATCAGGAACTGCAGCATGTCAGTCAGCTTGTCCAGAAATTGCCCGGACTCCTCACAGTTCATCACATAGTCCTGTACTTCCTTATCGTTGCCTGTCTTCGGCTTCAGTTCATCCACATAGTAAGGATTGGGCAGAAAACGAACATCGAATACCAGATCCGCATCTGCGGGAATGCCGTGCTTGAAGCCAAAGCTCATCACGGTGACCATCAGATTGCTGAAGGCAAGGTCCTGCACAAAAATGCGGTCCAGCTCCTTCTTCAGATCTCTGGTCAGCAGGTTAGTGGTATCGATGATGTAATCTGCATCTTTTCGGATTTTCTCCAGAATTTTGCGCTCCATGTTTACGCCATCCTCCACTCTGCCGTCGGCAGCCAAAGGATGCACTCTTCTGGTTTCCTTGTATCTTTTAATCAGGACGCTGTCATCTGCGTCCATAAACAAAATTTCAAATTGATAGCCTCTGTCGCGAAGCTTCTCCAGTGCTTCCGTTGCCTTCGCAAAGGATTTTCCGGATCGAACATCAAAGCCAAGCGCGACCTTGCTGATTTCGCTGGTAGGCTCCGAAACTGCTTTGATCAGATGTCCCACCAAAGCAACCGGAATATTATCGACACAGTAATAGCCTGCGTCTTCCAGCATTTTCATTGCGGTACTTTTTCCCCCACCGCTCATACCTGTTACAATTACGAATTTCATGCTTTCTCCCCATAACCCAAGAACAGTACCTCCGGCTCCAAAGTGACGCCGAACTGCTCTTTTACACACTCTCTCGTATGATTAATAACTTCCATCACATCTTCCGATGTGGCGTTCCCCTTATTAATGACGAAGCCGCAGTGCTTCTCGGAAACCGCTGCGCCGCCGTAGGTATATCCTCTGAGTCCCGCATCCTGAATCAGCTTGCCCGCAAACAATCCCTCGGGACGTTTGAAGGTGCTGCCGGCGCTGGGGTACTCCAGTGGCTGCTTGTCTCTTCGTCTGGCTGCAAAATCAGCCATTTTGTCTTTAATCTGTTCTGTGTCACCTGGCTGCAGCTCGAAGACAACCTCCGTCACCGCGTAGCCGCCGACCTTCATCATGCTGTGGCGATACCCGAACGCCATCTGCTCC
This sequence comes from Acetatifactor sp., assembly GCA_045597705.1. Classification (GTDB taxonomy): domain Bacteria; phylum Bacillota; class Clostridia; order Lachnospirales; family Lachnospiraceae; genus Acetatifactor. The sequence continues at coordinate 35,759 of JAZLKR010000040.1, read as the reverse complement.
TTCGTGAAGGTCTCGAGGTTCCCCTCGGGAGTCAGTGCTGTCACGGACTTCACCACAAAGGCGAACTCTCCGTCATAAGCTCCGGCATTCATGATAACACCGCCGCCGATGGTTCCGGGAATTCCGGAAGCAAACTCAAGGCCGGTAAGTCCATGCTCCATGGCAGTCTGGGCTGCCTTATACATGCTGGCTCCTGCCTGCGCCGTGAGAAGATTTCCCTCCACACGGACCTCGCTCATGGCCGGTCCGATCTGAATCACTACGCCGCGATAGCCGTTGTCATGTACCAGCAGATTGCTGCCGTTTCCCAACAAAAAGAAAGGCTGCTTCTCCTTCCGAAGAAGCGCCGTTACAGCCTGAAGCTGTTCTGCAGACATGGGACGCACAAACACATCCGCAGGTCCGCCGATTCGGAAAGTGGTATGAGCAGCCATGGGCTCATTCAATAAAATCTGTTCGCCGGGAACCAGCTGTTCCAGTTCCTTTATGATTGCTTCGCGCATGCCGCTCACTCCTTTCTTTCCTGTTATTTTCTGCCTGTAAAATTACTTTAAAATCAGTCCTGCTGCGCCGTAGATACCTGCGTCGTTTCCAAGCTTAGCCAAAGAGAACTTTGCGCCGCGAACCTGCTGGAACGCATACTTCTGGAACTCGGGCTCAACATAAGAAATCAGAATGTCTCCTGCCTTGGAAACACCACCGCCGATAACGAACATCTCGGGATTTACAACGCCTGCAACTGCTGCCAGGCCCTTTCCGAGATACTCACCGAACTGCTTTGCAATCTGGATGGCAACCTCGTCGCCTTCCTTTACTGCGTCCCAGACTGCCTTTGCGGAAAGCTCGCTAACGCTTCTCAGAACACTTGCCTGATCGTCCTTAGCCAGGCGTCTCTTTGCAAGACGAACAATACCGGTTGCGGAAGCATACTGCTCCAGACATCCCTTGTTCTTGCAGCCGCAAAGCTCGGTCTCATTATCCTCGATATGAATATGGCCGATCTCGCCGCCTGCACCGGTTGCACCGGTAATCAGCTTGCCGCCTACAACGATACCGCCGCCTACGCCGGTACCAAGGGTAACTGCTACCATGTTGCTGCAGCCCTTGCCGCCGCCCTGCCACAGCTCACCGAAAGCTGCTGCGTTTGCGTCGTTTGCTGCCTTTACGGGAACATTGATGTGTGCCTGCATAGCCTCAGCTACATTGAAAACACCCCATCCGATATTAACTGCGCCGCCGACAAGAACATTGTTGTCATCTACTGCGCCGGGAAGACCGATACCGATACCTGCAAGGTCAGCCTCTGCGATATTCTTCTCTGCCATCTTTGCCTTCAGACTCTCTGCAACATCAGGGAAAACCTTCTCGCCGTTGTTTTCTTTTCTGGTGGGAACCTCCCACTTGTCCAGAACATTACCCTCACGGTCGAAAAGACCAATCTTTACGGTTGTTCCTCCGACATCAACACCAAAAGCATACTTACTCATAATTTATATATTCCTTTCAATAAAAATTATTCTTCCTCTTCCTCGTCGTCCTTCTTGTTGAACTGACTCTGGAAACGATTGTAAAGCTCTACCGCTGCATTGTAGCCCATCTTCTTCTGACGATGGTTAACTGCTGCGGACTCACAGATAATTGCCAGGTTACGTCCGGGACGTACGGGCAGGTTATGGCAGGCAACACGGTTGCCAAGGTACTCGATGTAATTGTCCTCAAGTCCCAGTCTGTCGTATTCCTTATCCTTATCCCAGTCTTCCAGTTTGATAACCAGGTCGATGGACTGGGTATCCTTAACGGAAGATGCACCGAACAGAGCCTTGATATCTACGATACCGATACCGCGCAGCTCGATGAGATGCTTGGTTACATCGGGTGCGGAACCAATCAGGGTCTCGTCACTTACCTTACGAAGTACAACAACATCATCGGTAACCAGACGATGTCCTCTCTTAACCAGCTCCAGAGCAGCCTCTGACTTACCGATACCACTCTCACCGGTAATCAGAACACCTTCACCGTAAACATCGACCAGAACGCCGTGTACGGAAATGGAAGGAGCCAGTTTTACATTCAGCCATCTGATTGCCTCAGCCATGAAGGCGGAGGTTGTCTTCTTGGTGGAAAGGATGGGGATTCTGTGGTTGATTGCCTCCTCCAGGAAAATGGGGTCGGGAGTCAGTTCACGACAGAATACGAATGCAGGAACATCATAGCTCATCAGTTCGTCACAAACCTCGCGCTTGCGTCTGTCATCCAGATCGTTGAAATAACTGTGTTCTACAAAACCGATTACCTGAAGACGGGTAGCCTCAAAGTGCTTCAGATAGCCTGCCATCTGCAGCGCAGGTCTGTTTAAATCGGGCATGGTGATTTTAATTCCTTTTACCTTCAATTCGGGGGTCAGAATTTCCAGCTTCATCTTCTCAATTAAACGAGTCAATGATACGTATTCCATGATTTCCTCTTTTCTGTGCGGAAAATAGAGTCGTTCCGAGGCAGTTTGCTTTCCGCACAAGCAAATGCCCATACTTAAGGTGATTGTAACACAGTCACTTATTTATAGGAAGTATTCAGTTTTCATTTTCCGCAAAAACTTCTGCTGCCGCAGTTGCCTTTTCCTTTTCTCTGTTTTGGAAGAAAGCCAGAATATCCTCCGCCGCCTTGCGGTTCATCTCGGGAATGGAAATCAGGTCCTCCAAAGAGGCATTCTTCACTTCCTCCAGGGACTTGAACTTCCTCATCAGAGCCTTTCTTCTGGCAGGTCCCACGCCGGGAATATCATCCAGCACAGACTTCACCTGGGTCTTGCTGCGCAGGGATCTGTGGTACTCGATGGCGAATCTGTGGGCCTCGTCCTGCACTCTGGTGATAAGCTTGAAGCCCTCGGAATGGGTGTCGATGGGCAGCTCCACATTGTTGAAATATAAGCCTCTGGTGCGGTGGTTGTCATCCTTTACCATACCGCAGACGGGAATGTTGATATGCAGCTCGTCCAGAACGGAAAGGGCGATGTTCACCTGACCACGGCCGCCGTCCATCATCAGCAGGTCCGGGAACTTGGTGAAGCTTCCGAATTCCTTGTCGATGTCCTTGGCCTCCAGTTCCCTGCTCTCCTCCATGCCGTGGGTGAAGCGCCTTGTCAGCACGTCTCTCATGCAGGCGTAGTCGTCGGGGCCGGATACGGTCTTGATACGGAACTTACGATAGTCACTGTTCTTGGGCTTGCCCTTTTCAAATACAATCATGGAGCCTACATTCTCGAAGCCGTTGATGTTGGAAATATCGAAGGCCTCCATGCGCTCGATATGCTCCAGACCGAGGAGGTCTGCAATCTCCTTGACTGCGCCGATGGTTCGTCCTTCTTCTCTCTTTAAGCGCTCCTTGTCCTGGGTCAGAATATGGCAGGCATTCTGGGCCGCCAGTTCCACCAGCTTCTCCTTGCTGCCGATCTTGGGCACACGCAGGTGGACACGACCGCCCTTGCGCTCACTGAGCCATTTCTCCAACAGCGCACTGTCCTCGATTTCATACTGCAGCATTAACTCTCTGGGAATAAAAGGGGTTCCGGCATAGAACTGCTTTACAAAATCCTGCAGAATTTCCGAATTGATCTGCTGTCTCTGCCTGCGCCAGCGCTCCAGCCGCTCCAGAATCTCCGCGTTTTCCGTTTCCAGTTCCTCCGCGGTAGGACAGATTTCCGATTCACATGACACATTTGTCATATAATAGTGTTCCCTGCCGATCAGCTTGCCATCCCTGACAAAGAATACCTGCACAACAGCCTCACTGCCGTCGCGGTACATGGCAACAATGTCCTTGTCCTCACCGACGCTGTCGGTAATCTTCTGCTTCTGAGAAACACTCTTCACGCTGGTATATAAATCTCTGTAGACTGCGGCGTTTTCGAAGTCCAGTTCCTCTGCTGCCGCCTTCATCTTACTGTCTAAGTCTCTTAAAATCTTGTTGTAATTGCCGGTCAGGAAATCCATAACCTCCGCTATCTGTTCCTTGTACTGCTCCTTGGAAACATAGCCCTGGCAGGGAGCCAGACATTGCTTGATATGATAGTTCAGGCAGGGTCTCTCCAGACCGATATCGCGGGGCAGATTGCGGTTGCAGGTACGCAGGTGGAACAGCTTGTTCAGCAAATCGATGGTATCCTTTACCGCTGCCGCGCTGGTATAGGGACCGAAGTACCTGGACTTGTCCTTTTTCATGGTGCGGGACATCATCACTCTGGGAAAATCCTCGCCCAAAGTCACCTTGATATAAGGGTAAGTCTTGTCGTCCTTCAGCAATGTGTTGTACTTGGGAGAATGTTCCTTGATCAGGTTATTCTCCAGCACCAGAGCCTCCAGCTCGGAGTCAGTCACGATGTATTCAAAACGGGCAATCAGGGTAACCATCTTGTCGATGGCAGGGCCTCTGCCGATATTGTCACGAAAATAAGACCGCACTCTGTTATGCAGGTTTACAGCCTTACCCACATAGAGAATCCCGTCCTTATCATCTCTCATAATATACACTCCCGGTTCCTTGGGGAGCTTCCTTAATTCTTCCTCAAAATTGAACATACTTTTCCTGTTTACCCTTTACATTGTTAAGAATTATTATAGCATACCGCTCTCACAGAATGAAGGGATTCTTAAGTGATTACTTCCGGCATTGTTGCCATTAATATTGTGAAAAAGCAATCTGAATGGCAGCCATTTTGATTGCTTTACCATTCAAAAATGTTTTTTCTACGGTTGATGGTATGCCGTTTTGGGTTAATTGCCATTCAATATGAAATAATAAAGAATCAATGGTACTGCACTTTCCGTTCATTGCCATTAAGAAACATGATTTGAATTTTCAATGGCAAGACTTCAAAAAATGCTTACCATCAAAGATGAAGAAAAGACAGTTTGATGGTAAGTATCGCAAAAAGTCTTACCATCAGAAATGCAAAAGCAATAATCTGATGGCAATATTGCAAAAAGTCTTACCATCAAATATGAATATACCATGTTTCAATGGTAATTTCCCCGCAATCATAACCGTTACGAAAAAAAGGAGCAGGTCTCTTCCTGCTCCTCTCTGGAATGTTTCATTTAGTTAATCAATACTTGAATTGGAGAATCTTCCTCTGGGCTTTTCTTCGGGCGCAGGGGCGGGTTCCTCAGATTTTTCTTCAGCTTTGGATTCCTCCTCAGCCTTGGGTTCCTCCATCACGATAGGATTGGGAATCACAACAGGTGTGGGCTCTGCGGGCTTCTCAGGTTCAGAGACTGCCTTAGTCTCTTCTGCCTTAGTCTCTTCAACCTTGGGCTCCTCTGCGGGCTTCTTCTCGTCCTCGGGCTCGGGAATTCCCTTCTCCTTGCGGAAGATCTGCATGAACTCCTTACCGGTAATGGTTTCCTTCTCAATCAGGAACTCTGCCAGCTTATCCATCAGTTCGCGATTCTCACGAAGCATGGAAAGCGCTGTCTCGTAAGCTTCCTTCAGCATTGCCACTACCTCGGCGTCGATTTCAGCTGCGGTAGCCTCACTGCAGGTCAGGGAGCTTGTGCCGCTTAAGTACTGATTCTCAACGGTAGCCAGACCAACCAGTCCGAACTTCTTGCTCATACCATAGCGGGTAATCATATTGCGGGCAATATCGGTAGCGCGCTCAATATCGTTGGAAGCACCGGTGGTAACGGTATCGAATACAACCTCCTCGGCTGCTCGTCCGCCGACCAGACCTACCAGCATATCGCGGAGCTCTGCCTCGGTGTTCAGGTATTTCTCTTCCTCGGGCACATGCATTACATAGCCCAGAGCTCCCATGGTTCTGGGAACAATGGTAATCTTCTGTACAGGCTCGGAATTCTTCTGAAGAGCACTGATCAGTGCGTGACCGACCTCATGGTAGGAAACGATACGACGCTCCTCCTTGCTCATGATACGGTCCTTCTTCTCCTTACCGACCAGCACTACCTCAACCGCACCGAAGAGGTCCTTCTGGCTGACAAAATCTCTGCCTTCCTTAACTGCATTAATGGCAGCCTCGTTAATCATATTGGCAAGATCGGAACCAACCGCGCCGCTGGTTGCAAGTGCAATGGCATCCAGATCTACAGTCTCATCCATCTTAACATTCTTGGCGTGAACCTTCAGAATCTCCACACGGCCCTTCAGGTCGGGCTTGTCTACGATGATTCTTCTGTCGAAACGGCCGGGACGAAGCAGTGCCTTATCCAGAATCTCGGGTCTGTTGGTAGCACCCAGAATCAGAATACCCTTAGAGCTGTCGAAACCGTCCATCTCGGAGAGCAGCTGGTTCAGGGTCTGCTCACGCTCCTCGTTGCCGCCGCCATACTTGGAATCACGGCTGCGTCCGATGGCATCAATCTCATCGATAAAGATGATACAGGGCGCGTTCTTGTTGGCTTCCTTGAACAGGTCACGCACACGGCTTGCACCCATACCTACATATAACTCTACGAAATCGGAACCGGTCAGTGAGAAGAAAGGTACCTGTGCCTCACCTGCAACCGCCTTAGCCAGCAGGGTCTTACCTGTTCCGGGAGGGCCCACCAGCAATGCACCCTTGGGGAGCTTCGCACCAATCTTGGAGTACTTACCGGGATTGTGAAGGAAGTCTACAACCTCAACCAAAGATTCCTTCGCCTCATCCTCACCTGCGACATCCTTGAAGGTGACACCAGTCTCCTTCTGCACATATACCTTGGCGTTGTGCTTGCCGATTCCCATGGGGCCGCCGCCACCGCCCATTTTCTTGAACATGACGCTCAGCAGAATCCAGAACAGAACTACCGGCAGCACTACGGAAACAATAATCTCCCAGATACCGGAATTGTCGCTCAAAATGCGCTTTGCCTCAATGTCATGGGTCTCAATTCTCTCGGTCAGGGAGGTGATATCCTCCATGATAACCGTGTAATATTTTTTCTTAGTGGTTTCGGCATTTCCGTAAAAAGGAAATCCGGGCACAAGGTCAGAGTAAGGGTTCTTCACCTCTTCCTTCTCGTCCTTTTTCAGCGTGAAATAAACCACACCGTTGGAGCGAACCTCCACAGCGGTAATTTCATCCTGCTCGATGTACTGCAGGAACTGTGAGTAAGGGACCTCATCGCCGTCCTTCTTATTGCCGAAGAACATGTTTCCAAGCATCAGAACCAGAATCAGTGTGGTCACTGCAGCCAGAATCATGGCTACAATATTGGGGCGCTTGGGCGAGTTCGGACCCTGATTGTTATCACCGTTGCCGGGGCCGTTGTTGCGGTTATTGTTGTTGTAACCGCCGTCATCAAATTTATCGATCAGCGAATTCTTCATATTTTCTCCATTTCCGGTAATCTTCCCCTGTTTTCAGGGGGCGGTAAATCTATTTTATTATAGAGATTCAAAGTATAGAAATCAATAGAATAAATGTGAAAAAACCGTGTAAAACCTTAAAGATTTCTAAATTTCCGTCTTGCGGAAAAGTTTTTGATTGTGATAAAATTATTTCGTGTTTTTTTCAGAAAACAGATGCTGAAAATCACAGTAATTATGATTGACAAGAATGCAGTTTCTTATGACAAAAACAGAAAGGTTCAGGTAAAATCAATGAGAATCGGTTTCGATAATGACAAGTACTTGAAAATGCAGTCTGAACATATTAAAGAGAGAATCGGCCAGTTCGGCGACAAGCTGTACCTGGAGTTCGGCGGTAAGCTCTTCGATGACTATCATGCTTCCCGTGTTCTTCCCGGCTTCGCTCCCGACTCCAAGTTGCGCATGCTGATGCAGCTTTCCGATGTGGCTGAAATCGTAATCGTTATCAGCGCCGCTGATATCGAGAAAAACAAGGTCCGCGGCGACCTCGGCATCACCTACGATGTCGATGTGCTTCGTCTTCGCGATGAGTTCCAGCAGAAGGGCCTCTTCGTAGGAAGTGTTGTCATCACTCACTACGCAGGTCAGAACAGTGCCGACCAGTTCAAGGCGAAACTGGAGAAGAAAGGCATCAAGGTTTACAAGCACTACATTATTGAGGGCTATCCTTCCAATATTCCTCTCATCGTAAGCGAGAACGGCTTCGGCAAGAACGATTACATTGAGACTTCAAGACCTCTGGTAGTCATCACTGCTCCCGGACCCGGTTCAGGAAAGATGGCAACCTGTCTTTCTCAGCTCTATCATGAAAATATTCGCGGCATCAAGGCGGGCTATGCTAAGTTCGAGACCTTCCCCATCTGGAATATTCCCTTGAAGCATCCCGTCAATCTGGCATACGAGGCTGCAACCGCAGACCTGAACGATGTCAACATGATTGACCCCTTCCATTTGGAAGCATATGGTGTTACCACCGTTAACTATAACCGTGACATCGAGATTTTCCCCGTACTGAACGCAATTCTCGAGGGAATCTACGGCAGCAACACTTACTACAAGTCTCCCACCGATATGGGCGTTAACATGGCAGGCAACTGCATCATTGACGACGAGGCTTGCTGTGAGGCTTCCAAGATGGAAATCATCCGTCGTTACTACACCACTCTGAACAAGGTGGTTAAGGAAGAAGCTTCCGAGAACGAAGTTTACAAGATTGAACTGCTAATGAAGCAGGCTAAGATCACTACCGACGACCGTCGTGTTACCGTTGCATGTAAGGAGCGCGCTGAGGCAACCGGCCTTCCCGCAGCAGCAATCGAACTTCCCGACGGACAAATCATTACCTCCAAGACCTCTGACTTCCTTGGCGCTTCTGCAGCACTTTTGCTGAATGCACTGAAGAATCTGGCAGGCATCGATCATGACACCAAGCTGATTCAGCCCACTGCCATCGAGCCCATCCAGGACCTGAAGGTAAATATCCTTGGCGGCAAGAACCCTCGTCTTCACACCGACGAAGTGCTCATCGCACTTTCTCTTGCAGCTACCACCGACGCAAGCGCAAAGCTTGCTATGGAGCAGCTTCCCAAGCTCCGCGGCTGCCAGGTTCACACCTCCGTTATGCTTTCCGAGGTTGACATCAAGATCTTCAAGAAGCTTGGCGTAGATCTGACCAGCGAACCTGTTCAGACCAACAAAAAGCGCTACTAATTTACTAAACACAAAGCCCCTTGCTATAGGCAAGGGGCTATTTTTTATGCCCGATTGGGGTCCTGAGGAGGCTCTGGTTCTCCGTTCTCTCCTTCGCCTCTGTTGAATTTGCCGCCTTCCGGCCAGTCAGGTCTCTCTCCTCTGTCCATCCATCCCTCTCTGTCAAAGGGCATCTCTCCGCCCTGACCGCGCATGCCGCCTACTCCTCTGCCGGAACCGATGATAATCACTTCTCCGCCGTTTATGGTATTTCCGAGATCGGAATCCAGTAAGGAATCGGAACCACTGGGAGTGCCGCCGGCAATCACACCGCCGTTCACCACAATGTAACCGTTGGAATCCACGCCATCACCCTCTGCGCCAAGACCGGCGAAAATATGAAGAGTTCCGCCATTCATGGTAAACACGGATACCTTATCCTCATTCACATTGATGGCATCATCCTGGGAATAAATATTAATATTGCCGCCGTTGATTGTGAGATGAAGTTCATCATCCAATCCTTCATAAGTAGTGGATGTGATATTCAGCACCCCGGCTCCTGCGGCATCTCCCTCTATATTCATGGAAACAAAACTGTAGAAGGCACCGTCCAGCTTGTGGGCCTTCTTCTGCACGGTGGTGCTGTCCTTCTTGTACTTTGCCTTCAGAAGTCGGAAGACATTTGCACCGGTAAAATGATTCTCACTGCCTGCCGCAATGGTAACCACAACACCCGCGTCGGCCGTGTCCACCGCATTGCTGTGAGTCTCCTGCTCTTCCCAACCATTGTCGCACTCATACAGATCATCAAAGACAATGGCAGGCGCCACATCACAGGTAACATCCACATTGTTGAGAATCACCTGCACCTTTGCCTCGGGATTTGTGAAGGTATCCTCTTCCTCCCCCAGGTCCACATAAATCTGGCCGTGCCATTCTCCCTGCAGCACATAGGTGCCGGGTTTTGTAATATGCAGAACCGGATTTGCGTAGGCTTCCTCCGCGGTATGCATCATCTCTTCCGGCAGATTCTCTCCCAGCGAAGGCAGCGTGCTGAACAGATAATCCTCCAGCCCTTCCGCGGTATAATGATATACCCACTCTCTTTCTCCGTCATAATTCTGCAGGGTAAAACCATCCTTATCCAGCTCAGGATAGTAGATGATATCTCTGGCAATATATGCCGCAGCCTCCGTAGAAGGCTCCGTACCCTCGTACCACTCTTCCTCTCTGGAAGGATCGATATGCCAGGTATAATCAAACTCTTCCAGATTCACACCGTCCAGAGTCGCTGCATCCTTCGATAGCTGCAGAATATGCAGGTCCTGCGCTGCTTCCTCTTGGTCGGCAGGTGCGCCGCAGCCTGCCAGCATACTGCAGACCAGAATCACGCCCATCAAAATACACATTTTTCTTTTCATTATTACATCCTCCGATTGTCATTTCACATTCAGTTTATGACTGTATCCTAAAAGAAAAATATGTTCACTTTATGGCAAATTTGTGATTTCTTTGTGAAATCAATCACTTTCTCTTATAGGTCTTGCTGTAGACAACGACCATTAATATCATACAAACCAGCATCACAGCTGCAGCGTAGCAGATGGATTCAACTGAAGTAAAAGAGTGTCCGAACAGCAGGGATTTGAAGGAAAAGACATGGCGCATTGCCTCACAGAACTGTCCCTGATCCAGACCGCCGATGGCATCATCCATATGGTTCAGCACACCGTTCAGCAGTGTGTTGCGGTACAGGGCAGTCACATGGCTGGCAGGGAAAATATTGCAGAAGGACTGCACCGCCTCGGAGAACTGAGACACGGGAATGTAAGCGCCGATGACGAAGCCGGAGGCTGCGGAGAGCAATCCGGAGAAAGCACTGCTGGCTGCGGTGGTGCGGAAGAACAACAAAACCAGCATGAACAGCGCAGTGGAGGAAATCACTCCCAGCAGAACAGCACCGAAAATGCCGGCAACATTTCCTGCTGTCAGATACAAATCTCCCTGACGGCCGAGAAGCACCAGACCGACGGTAAGAATTGCAGCAGACATCACATACGCGGAAATCACGGAGGACAGGAAGTAGGAAACCACAATCTGCCATCTTTTTAAGGGAGTTGCGGCGATATCATAATCGATGTTTCGCTCCTTGTCCGCTACCATGAAGGAAAGACAGTTGTAGGGTACTGTAATCATAGCTGAGCCCAGTACGCCCACAAGCAGCAGTCCGTTTGCAAGCATATCCAGGTCCTGTCTGTCTACAAGCATCTCCAGCCCTTTCATGCCGCTCTCGATGGCATCCACAAAGGTACCTCTCAGAAACAGCAGGTACAGCACCAGTACGATGATAGAGGTCAGCAGGGAGAAGAAGATCGACTGCTTATCCTTAAAGTACAACATCAAATTTCTCTTTGTAAAACCAACAAATCCTCTCATTATTTCAATTCCTTTCCGGTAAGATTCAGGAACACATCATCCATGCTTCCCTTGATGATTTCAAAATCGCAGATGACATCCTTGTGACGCGCCAGGAAATCAATGACCTCACCCTCAAAGAAGACATTGTAGTGGTCAGCGTCATAATTCCATTTTTCAGAGAACTCGGAAACCATCTGCTCCGCTGCCTCACTCTTCGCCGTGTACCAGACCAGTCTGGAGGAAGCGTATTTTGTTTTCAGCTCTGCCGGAGTTCCTGTGGCAATGATTTCGCCCTTGTCCAGAATCACCACATGGTCCGCATCTCTGGTTTCTTCCATATAGTGCGTAGTCAGAAAAATGGTCATGCCCTTCTCCTTTCGCAGGTAATCGATGTAGTCCCAAACCAGCTTTCTGGACTTGGGGTCCAGACCAGTGGTCGGCTCATCCAGGAAGAGAATCTTCGGATTGTGGAGCAAGGCCCTTACAATATCCACTCTTCTTCTCTGACCACCGGAAAGCTTTTCGTACTTGCGCTTTCTGATTTCCTGCAGTTCAAAGCTGCTTGCTAATCTTTCGAAGATAGCATCCACCTCCCTGCGGCTCAGTCCGTAGTAGGAACCTCTGGTGTACAGATTCTCCTCCACGGTGAGCTTCCCGTCCAGCACGGAGTTCTGGAATACGATGCCGATGTCCTTTCGAATATCGTCATCCTCCTTACCAAGCTCGTGCCCGCAGAGGGTTGCCTCACCGGAGGTCTTCTGCAATATGGTGCAGAGCATGTTGATGGTGGTGGACTTGCCGGCGCCGTTCTCGCCCAGGAAAGCGAACAGCTCGCCCTCCTGCACGGAGAAGGAAATATCCTTCACCGCCAGCACATCCTTATATTTTTTACACAGGTGATTTACCTTGATTACTTCCATTTCGCTCACATTCCTTTCTGTTGTTTGCTTCTGAAAGCACCATAGCAGACTTCTCCGCGCAAAAAAAGAGCACCTCAACCAAGATGCACAAATCTTGGACTAAGTTGCTCTCTAAGGTCCTTTTCGTATGTGGTATTCCATCCCAGACACGCTTGCAGGCCCACAATTTCTTATAGTCTACTCTTCGTCTCGTATACTAGACAGCGCCGCGTTGATTTCGGTTTCTTCCTTATGGCCAAGCCAGGTAGAAACAACCCACACAAAATTATACACCAAAATACACGCCAGGGAAATGACGCAGAATCCCGTGGGTCCGTCATACCATCCGAACAGATAGCCGGACAGCATTACAATGGCGTAGATCAGCAGGAAGTGGAGAATCATTTTCCCGATAATCTGTCCTCTGGTCAGCTTTTTCTCATCCACCCAGACAGCGGAAACGATGGCGCAAAGCACGCCGCATACCAGAATGGACAGCGGATGGTACCACTCAAAGGAAAATTTAACGCCATAGATAAAGTGAAGTGCCACGCCCTCCAGGCTCATGGCAATCAAAATACCGGTGGAAACAGTCATGGCCATTCGAACAATTGCTTTTACTACTTTCATCCTATCTCCAACCTCCTTTTGATTTCTTTCACATAGCTTCTGGAAATGACCTGCACCTCACCGTTTAACAGGTAGGCGTCCATTCGCCCGCCCAACTCGGATTTCACATGGTCAACCTTCTTCAGATTCAGGATGACTGCCTTGGAAATTCTGGCATAGAAATGACCCAGCATTTCCTCCAGCTCGTACAGTCTGTACTTTGTCTCGTAACAATTTTCCTTCGTATACACAAAGGTTTTCTTGTCCACGGACTCGATATAGTAAATGGCGGACAGCTTCACCAGAAAGGTCTGACCGTCCTTGGTCACCGGAATGGTATCGTTGTTTCCCTCCAGCAGAGCGATGGCGTTTCGAATCGCCTCGGTCTCCTCCACGGCACGGATGACAGCGCCTTCCTGTTCCCGGCTGCCCACTTTTTCAAATGTAACCTGCATAAAAACCTCTTACAATTTCTTCAGGAAATTACCGTCAACATCCACTCCCTCGTTCACCACGATGAAGGCCTGCGGGTCATATTTATGTATGATGGTTTTCAACTGGTTCACTTCATACTTTGAGAGCATGATGTAGAGAATGTTGGACTGCTCATGGGTGTAAGCGCCCTGGCTCACCCACTTGGTAATGCCGCGGCCCAGCTCCTTGAACACCTCCTGCTCCAGCTCGGCAGTGTCGGCCTTTGTAATCACATTGACCTCCACATTGATGTTCTGGGAGTGCAGCTTATCGATTGCGATGGAGTAAACTGCCGCATAAATGATGGAATAAATGGCAACCTCCACATCGAACAGCACAAGGCAGGCAGCATAGAGAACCACATTCACCAGAAGGTTTACCTTACCCACGCTGAAGTCTCTTCGCCACTTGGTCAGCAGCACACCGATGATATCCATACCGCCGCCGGAGGAAGCCATCCGCAAAATCAGACCGATGCCCGCACCGGAAATCAGACCGCCCACCACGCAGGCTGCCATGGTATCTTCCAAAACCATTGCCGTGGGAATCACTGACATCCAAGCGGTCAGCGCCGTTACCGTAATCACGGTCTTCACAAAGAACTTTCTGCCCATTCTGGTAAAGGATACCACGAACAGGGGCAGGTTCAGAATATAGTACAGAATACCTGCAATGTCCACATCTCCCACATTCAGATGGGCGTAGTCCACCAGCAGGGTTCTGATGACCTGACAGATTCCCATCAGGCTTCCGGTGTAGAGTCCTGCGGGAACAACAAACATATTTACTCCCAAAGCATAGAGAAAAGCGCCGAATATACATACGGCGCATCTCTCAAACTCAGGAGACAAAGTCTCTAATTTCTTCATTTTACTTGCCTTCCGGCTTACGCGATGGCAGCCTCAATCTTCTCCTTCAATTCAGATGCGCTCATTGCACCGATGAGAGTTGCGGCAACCTCGCCGCCCTTGAATACCATAAAGCAGGGGATGCTGGAGATACGGTACTTCTGCGCCAGCATCATGTTGTCATCCACGTTGCTCTTACCAACCTTAAGCCTGCCTTCGAACTCCTCTGCCATCTTCTCAACCACAGGTGCCATCATCTTGCAGGGACCGCACCAGTCTGCATAGAAATCAACCAGAACGGGAAGCTCTGACTGTAAAACCTCTGCATCAAAATTTTCTGTTGTAAAAATGTGTTCCATAGTATTCTCCTTTCCGGAATAAATCATTAACGATAGATACTGTACTTGCAAATCGGGTTGCCCATGGAGGAGAACTTCTCCTCGTACTCTGTCATGACATTGCCTTCCATCAGCTTCTCATCGCTGTGCAGATCATAGGTAATGTAATCAGCCTTCCAGCCTGCGGGCTCCAGCTCCTCCACTGCGAAATCAAAGAGATCGCGGTTGTCGGTCTTGAACTCCAGTCGGCTGCCCTCCTTTAAGATTACATCATAACGAGCAAGAAACTCCTTGGAGGGAAGTCGGCGCTTCGCGTGTCTGTCCTTGGGCCAGGGATCGGAAAAGTTCAGGTAAATCTTGTCTACCTCACCTTTGCCGAAGACCTGATCGATTTCCTCTGCGTCCATGCGCAGGAACTTCAGGTTGGGCAACTCCTCCTGCTCCATCTTCTGGATGGCGCGAAGCAGAACGCTTGAGTATTTCTCGATGCCAACATAGTTGATTTCGGGATGCTCCTTAGCCATAGTATGGATAAACTTGCCCTTTCCCATACCGATTTCGATATGAATCGGGTTGTCGTTTCCGAAAATTGTCTTCCAGGTTCCGGGGCATTCCTTCTGAATGGCTTCCTGCACTACATAATCGCTGGCTGCGATTACATCTCTGGAGCCTGTAATATTACGAAGTCTCATGTATCTCTTACCTTCCTGTTCTGATATGGAAAGCCTGCCCGATTGCTCGGACAGGCTTTACTTTCTTCCTGATCCTTAAAATACATAAACCACAGCTCCGTAGGGAGGAAGGTCCATGGTAAAGGAATAATCATGATAATGATGGGGAACCTTCTCGGCAGTGATCTCAGCGGGAACTTCATTGCCCCAGCCTCCGAATCTCTCCTCATCGCTGTTCAGTACCAGCTTGTACTTTTTCTTCCTGGGAACTGCCACCCTGTAGCCCTCACGTTTCATGGGAGTCATGTTCAGAACGAAGAGCAGGCTATTCTTGCCGTCAGCAGTTCTTCTCACCCAGGAGTAAACGCTGTTCTCTGCGTCATCAGCATTCATCCACTCGAAGCCGCCCCAGTTGTCGTCAATCTGGTACAGTGCGGGATACTTGCGGTACATCTTTAACAGCTCCTTCACATACTCGTGAAGTCCCTGATTGTTCTTCTCACCGAGCAGAAACCAGTCAAGCTCTCTTGCCTCGCTCCACTCTCTCTCCTGGCCGAAATCCTGACCCATGAAGAGAAGCTTCTTGCCTGCGTGACCGAACATGTAGGTGTAGCCGGTACGAAGATTTGCGTACTTGTCCACCATGTAGCCGGGCATCTTGTTGACCATAGAGCACTTCAGGTGAACTACCTCATCATGAGAAAGGGGAAGAATGTACTTCTCACTCTCGTTGTAGCTCATGGCAAAGGTCATGCCGTAGTGATTGCCTTTTCTGTAAAGAGGATCCAGCTTCATGTACTCACAGAAGTCATGCATCCAGCCCATGTTCCACTTGTAGGTAAAGCCCAGGCTGTCGGTACCGATAGGTCCGGTAACATTAGGCCATGCGGTAGACTCCTCTGCGATGGTGAGGAAGCCGGGATAAGAACCGCGCACTACGCTGTTCATATGCTTAAAGAACTCGATTGCCTCGAGGTTCTCGTTGCCGCCGTACTTGTTTGCTACCCACTGGCCGTCCTTCTTGCCGTAATCCAGATACAGCATGGAAGCAACTGCGTCCACACGAATACCGTCAATGTGGAACTCACGAATCCAGTAGAGTACATTTGCAATCAGGAAGTTCTTAACCTCCAGCTTGCCGTAGTTGAAAATCTTGGTACCCCAGTCGGGATGCTCACCCAGACGGGGATCGGGATGCTCGAAGATGCACTTGCCGTCGAACTCGCCCAGACCGAATGCATCGGTAGCAAAATGTGCGGGTACCCAGTCAAGGATAACGCCCACGCCTGCCTTGTGCAGCTCGTTAACCAGATACATAAAGTCCTTAGGGGTTCCGTAGCGGGCGGTGGGAGCATAGTAACCGGTTACCTGATAGCCCCAGGAACCATCGAAAGGATGCTCTGCAATGCCCATCAGCTCAATGTGTGTATATTTCATTTCCTTCATGTAGGAAACGATTCTGTCTGCGAACTCACGATAGTTGTAGAAGCCGTCCTCTGTGCCGTTGGGATGCTTCATGAAAGAACCGATGTGGCACTCGTATACTGCCATGGGCTCCTTGTAAATATCCTTGGTATCTCTGGCTTCCATCCATTTGCTGTCCTTCCAGTCGAAACCGGTAAGGTCGGTGATAATGGAAGCGGTGCCGGGACGAAACTCTGCCTGGTTGGCAAAGGGATCTGCCTTGTACAGGCCTCTTCCGTCCTCCGCAAGAATGAAGAACTTGTACATGTCACCAATCTTGGCCTCGGGAATGAATGCTCCCCAGATACCTACAGGGCCAAGCTTCTTCATGGGATGTGCGGTCTCGCTCCATTCATTGAAGGTACCAACCACATGCACCTCCACGGCATTGGGAGCCCAGACGCCGAAGTAAATACCTTCCACGCCGTCCTCTGCGGACTTGTGTGCGCCCAGTTTCTTGTAAATGTCATAATGGGTTCCCTGTGAAAACAGGTACTGATCGTCCTCCGAAATAAATACTTTCTCTAATTCAGTTTTCTTTACAGGTGCAGTTTTCTTTGCAGCCATGCATTTAATCCTCCAATCAGTTAAAGTCTTTTTCTGTCAGAATTACCATATCTTCTTCATCATATCTCTTTGCAAACAGAATATCGAAGAAATGTCCCAATGTTTTTCTGTTTGCACTGTGAATCGCGTTGTCAACGATTTCTCTTACATCCGCAACGGTTACATTATGATCGCTGGTCTGCATCTCCTCAATTCTTGCATGCAGTGCCATCATACCTAACTCGTCGATGGAGTACTCATTTTCGTAAGCATATTTCTTCGCAATTCTTGCGAGGGTTTCATTGCTCAGAGCCTCTACATCCATACGCGCGGTGAAGACTTCCTTCAGCATAGGATTTGCCTTGAGCAGTTTCACCATATCCTTCTTGGTATCCTCAAGGATTACGATAATGCCCATGTTATCCTGCTGCAATGCTCTGTACAGGCTGTGGATGGAACCGTCATTCATGCCGGATGCCTTCTGAATAATCAGCGCACCGTTCTTCAGATGCTCTAAGGTTTCTGCGACATTCTTCTTGTTCATTCCCTGTCCGGAAATCTTAGCAACCTTGCCGGAGAAATTGCTGTCAGTCATCTGAACTTCACGAATCATGTTCTTGGCAAGTGTCAGAGTATCCATGCCCTCGTCACCGGTGATAATCACATTGCCGGTGTAGGGTGCCATACTGATGGCATCGATGGCTCTTACCAGCTTCTCGCGGTCTGTTCTGCTCTGGATAAAGTCGGAGTAGAGCTCCTTCTCCTCGTGGGTCAGCGCTCTTACCTTTGCCTTTTCACGCTCCACGGGCTTTCTGGTGGGAGCTGAACTTCCGGTCAGGCCGGATTTTACAGGTTCTGCTTCTGCCTCTGCAGGAGTTTCCTCTGCTTCCTCAGCGGGCTCTTCCTCAGAAGTTTCCTCTGTCTCTGCGACAGTCTCCTCGGCATCCTCCAGCTCATCTACGAAACCGAAGTGTGCTTCCTCTTCCGCAGGTGCCTCAGCTTCTTCAGCCTCTTCAGTAGCTTCTTCCGTCACTTCTTCAACGGCTTCTTCTGCGATTTCTTCTACAATTTCTTCCTCGGCGGTTTCTTCCTCAGGAATCTCCTCTTCGGGAATTTCTTCCTCAAAGGTCTCCTCCTCGGCAGCCTCCTCCGTCATTTCCTCGGGTACTTCCTCAGCTGCTTCCTCGGTAACCTCCTCGATTTCGGCAATTTCCTCTACCTCACCGTAATCGGTGGTTTCCCAGTCTTCGGTAACCTCTTTCTCTGCTTCTGTCAGAGGTGCTTCCTCTGCTTCATCATCCGTGAAGCTGTCCCACTCGGTAGGAGTCTCAAAATCAACCGTATCTTCTTCCTCTGTCTCTTCCTGAGCGATGGATACGGGTGCCTCTACTTCAATGGGTTCCGCAGGAATCTCTGCAACAGCTTCCTCTGCAGCTTCTTCTGCCTCTTCGAACTCCTCCACCGCTGCATCTCCAAGCACTTCCTTTGCGGACTTGCCGCTCTCGAGTTGCTCTAAGATGCCGTCGCGAATGGCGATATCAAATTCCGTAAACATGGTGCCGGTCTCTTCCAGCACATGCTGTCTCATTTCTTCCTTGTGCTTCTCAGCATTCTCCTGCTTGATGCGCTCCCACTCGTCCAGAACTTCATCAATGCTGATCTGGCCGGTAATCTGTTCCTCAATTGCCTTCTGCTCATCGGGAACCACAAGACTGATCTGGCCATCGGACTCCTGAGACAGTACCTCCGCCATCTCCTTGGGAGGCTGAGCGGTCATAGCCTGCTTCTCCGTGCGTGCAAGTGTCTCCTCACGCATCTGTTTCATAATCATGGCTGCTGCCTCGGCGGGATCCATACCCTCCATGAACAGCTCAGGCTTTTCTTCCTCTGCAGTTTCTTCAACAGTTTTTTCAGCGGTTTCTTCAGCAGCCTCCTCAGGCTCTTCGCCCAATGCTGCGTGAATTTCCTTCACGGGAATTACTTTGGTTGCTTCCTCCTGATATACCAGCTCTACCATTCCGCCGGATACAGGCTCTTCCTCTGCGTAATACTCATCGGAGTACTCTTCCGATGCATACTCGCCTTCGGGCACATATTCTTCCTCGGATACATACTCGTCGGATGCGTATTCGTCAGTATATTCTTCCTCGTAAACAGGCTCGCCATACTCATCGACAGCGTACTCCTGTCCGTCCTCGATTGCTTCTTCAATTTCCTCTGTAGGGATTTCCTCGGTAGCAAGGTAAACCTCTGTCTCCTGAGGAATATCCTCCTGCTCAATCATTTCGCCGTTCATTTCATCGGGCAGAGGCATAATCATGGTATCGGTGGAAACCGCTTCCTGATTCTGCAGTGCCTCGACAGCCTTATTGACATCAGCAGGATTGAAGATTCTGGTAGCCTCCAGATCGGTTTCCTCCGCAGCTGCCTCTTCCTCCGCGGGAATTTCCTCTGCAGGATATTCCTCTTCGGGAAGTGCTTCTGTCTCCTCTGCGTCCGTTGTTTCATCGGGGAGAAGCTGCTCTGCAAGCTTGCTTCTCTGCTCCTCGTCCAAAACAGCCTTCAAGCCTTCCGCAAGCTCTGCCTGCAGGTTGATGGTATTGTACTGGCCGAACTCCATGGTCTTTACCATGATATCGAGCTCGGGTTCTTCCGTAGTTTCCTCTGCGGGAGCCTGCTCCTCTGCAGGTTCTGCGGGGGTGTCGAATTCACCGGGAAGCTCACCCACACCTGCATCTGCATAGCCCTCGGGAAGTACCTCCTCTGCGGGCTGCTCTTCCACGGGAAGTTCTGCGGGCTCGTCAAAGCGATGATCGTACTTTTCCTGCTGAGACTCGCTCAAGGGCTCATGCTGCATCTTCAGCTCCATTGCCTTCCAGACATATTTGCCTTCACCGAACCAAAGAATCAGTTCATCACATTCGTCAACACATTTGCCGGCCTCACCAACCTTATGGTAAAGATATGCCAGCTCGTATGCCCATTTTTCACGGTAGTCCTTTGCCTTTAACTCCTCGAGAACCTTGATTCTCTCGTCAAGACCTACCTCCTGTGCCTCGTAAAGCTTGTACTGGAGAATGTATCTTCCGGGGTCGCTGGGCGCTGCCTGCACATATTCCTTGTAATAGTTCACTGCGCGAACATATTCTTCCGTCTTCAGACACAGTTCACAAAGAGAATAGCAGATGGTCTTTCCGCCGGGTCTTCTCTCGTATGCCAGAAGAAGCAATGCTTTTGCATCCTCATAACGCTTGTTAATCTTGTACAGATCACTGATGGTGCAAAGCATCATGACGCTCTTGACTCTGCGCCAGTCGATGGTGTCTGCGATTTCTGCCGCCTGTGCATAATCACCGGCCGTAATCAATGCCTTTATTTCGTCTGCTCTTACTTTATATTCATACTTATCCAAGGTGTTTTCGCTCCTAATCTGCTCATAAGTATAGTTACCCACTATTATTACAAGTCTACCATATTGCCCTGTCGATGTCAAAAAAATAATCCCCCTTTTTTGAAGGGGGATGTGAAGGATTTCGATTCAATTTTTCACGGGAAACAGTCTACAAAAGATTGGAAAGCTGTGCAAACTGCTCCAGTGTCAGAGCCTCGCCGCGAACAGTGGGAGAAAGCTGCATTTCCTCCAGCACCTCTGCCACGCGCTCCTTGGAAATCTTCAGTTCTGCAGCATTGCCGAGGCCGTTTACCAGCGTCTTTCTGCGCTGATTGAAGGAAGCTCTGATGAGGGAGAACATCTTCTTCTCATCGTCTACCTGCACGGGGGGCTGCTCATAGCGGTCCAGTCGAATGACCGCGCTGCCCACATTAGGCCTGGGCATAAAGCAGTTGGGGGGCACATTTGCCACAATCTTAGGGCTTGCATAATACTGCACCGCCAGGGAAAGTGCACCGTAATCCTTGGTGCCGGGGCCGACCTGCATGCGGTCCGCAACCTCCTTCTGTACCATGATGGTAATGCTCTTCAAGGGTACATGATTCTCAAACAGTCCCATGATGATGGGCGTTGTAATATAGTAGGGCAGGTTTGCCACTACCTTGATGGGGCGGCCGCCGTTTTTCTCCTCGGCCAGCTTTGCCACATCCACCTTCAGAATATCGTCATTGATGACAGTGACATTGTCGTACGCGGACAGGGTATCCTCCAGAATGGGAATCAGGTTCTTATCGATTTCCACGGCGATAACCTCTCTGGCACTCTCCGCCAGGTACTGGGTCATGGTGCCGATACCGGGACCGATTTCCAGCACGCAGTCATCCTTTGTGATGTCCGCAGCCGCAATGATGCGGTCCAGCACGGAGGTATCAATCAGGAAATTCTGTCCGAATTTCTTCTGGAAGTTGAAGTTATATTTCTGTAAAACCTCAATGGTATTCTTCGGTATTCCAAGATTTGCCATTTTGTATGTTCCTTTCTATTCCTGTGTTTTCAAATGCTCCCGCACTGCAAACAGGTCGGGGAGAATGACATCGGACAGCTCCTCCATCTCCGGTGTGGGGGCAATCATGTCAGGCACCATAATCGGTGTCATCTGCGCCGCATGAGCGGAACGAATACCGTTGGGCGAATCCTCAATCGCATAGGTTCCCACGGGGTTTACACCCAGCTCCCGACAGGCCAGAAGATAAATATCGGGAAGCGGCTTGGAGTGCTCCACCATGTCTCCCGTGATAATGACACTGAAATAGTCCAGAATGCCGGCAAGCTCCAGACATCGGATGACAGAGCTTCTTTTCGTGGAGGAAGCCAGACCGATCTTCCAGTTCTCCTCCTTCATCCAGGCCAGCAGTTCCTTGACACCGGGCTTTAAGGGAAGGCCCTTCTTCTCGATATAATCCCAGAACCACACGCTTGCCTCCTGCTTGAAGGCGTCATAACCGAAGTCCGCACCGTAATGATCCAGCACAATCTGCCTGCTGTCATTGGCGTTGGTTCCGATACACTTTGGAAAAATGACATCCATGTCAGGATATCCGTACTTATCTGCGGTGGCAATCCAGCTGTCCATGCAGAGCTTCTCGGTATCAAACAAAATACCGTCCATATCAAAAATAACCGATTTCATTTTTTGTCCTCACAAAAATTTTGTCCTTGCTAATCGTCTTACTGTCTGATGCGCTCAAGCAGCTCAGGAATTTCACAGAGCACCAGCACATCCAGACTGTCATGTTCTCCCCTGAAATGCTCAATAAAATCAACGGGCGAACCATTGAAGGAATACATATCCAGCACATAAATTTTATCGTAATGAGGCAGCAGATAGGGAATCATACTGTTGCCGAAGGAGTCCTTCAGCACAAACAGGGCATTGCCTCTCTTGCTGCTTGTGGTAATCTCCGTGAAAACATGGGTATCATCCAGGAACATGCCGTAAGGGTGTGATGTCTCCAGCCATTCCCTGTTGTACAGAGAATCCTCTGCGCTGCGGAAGTCATAAACCACCGAAACCAGACGGTTGTCCGTAGCCGGCAGATACCGAATGCTGTCAGGCTTCACATCCAGATGAAGCTTTGACTGTATGGAACCCAGGAAGGAATCCGTTGCCGTCTCCCACTCGTAAACCTCATAAGGGAACTCCTTCAGGCCCATTGCGGCCACCCAGGTCTGATACCCCAGAAATGCCGCCTCGGAGGTCCAGTGTCTGTCCGTCGCATAGTAAAGATTCTCACTGCGGTTTCGCAGCAGAACGGAATAAATATCGATATAATTCTCTTCCCCTACTCGAGCAACCACCTGCTCCAGGTACTCACTCTGCGCAAAGACGGGGGCATTCTCCGGCAGCCTGTCGGCAAGAATGCTGTCCGCGGAGGGAATCAACATTACCTTCGCATCCTGTTTCTGCACCATTTCCTCCAGGAAGCGGATACTTGCATCCATGGCTCCTGCCGAATAATCTCCGGGAAGATGCACATTAAACAGCTGTCCCTTCTTACCCAGATAGACATCGCGAACCAGCTTTTTACCCGCCAGAATATCCATGCGGGTCTTGATGAACAGCCATTTATCTCTGCTCACAAACTGGTCCCTCACATAGGTCTCATAGTGCTCTGCAAAGTCCTCGTTCAGGAAGCTGTTTACCGTAAATACCGGCTTGCCCTCCAGCACTCTGTCCTCCGTCGCGGAATAATATCTTTCCTGCTGCACAAGACTTGCCGCGCTGAAAGCAAACAACACGAACAAGATGGTTACGATTGTTATAATTGCGTTTCGTCTCTCGTTCATCCCATGTCACCTCCTACCACATGAAATGCACGAACGGAGTGACCGCCGCATCTACAATACAGGCTATGGACAACAGCAGAAGGACTGCCGGAATCACCTTCTCACCCAGGCGATACAGCGCAATGTCCCAACCGTTTCCGGTACTCTTGAGCTTCTTCACAAATCTCGAGAAAATCGGGGTGGCAAACAGGGCTGCCGCCGCCAATGTAGTCCAATATTCCTGCAGCAAAAACAGGCCGTCTCTGTCGATGATTCTTCCGAATCCGATCATGGCCTTGCCGAAATGTGAAATGTCAGTGAAGCTGTGGAAGGCAAACAGTACCCAGCCGAACAGCACAACCACCAGCGTGTAGAGAATTCCCACAGGACGGACAAATCCCTCCAGAACCTTCCCGAGGAACAGCTCCTCCAGGCACAGGAACAAACCAAACCACAAACCCCAGGCCAGAAAATGCAGACCGGTTCCGTACCACATACCGATTAAGCCCATGGACACAAGGCACGCCAGCAGCTTCATGGACTTACTGTCCTTTTTCCCGCAAATGGGACGGCAGACATACTCGCCGAACCAGGCGCCGAGGGTACAGTGCCACTTCTTCCAGAATTCCGTCACGGAAGCAGCCACCAGGGGATGGTCAAAGTTCTCAGGCAGGGTAAAGCCGCAAAGCTGCGCCAGACCGATGGCCATATCGGAAAATCCGGAGAAGGTAAAATAGATTTCAAAACAGAATGCAATGATACCAAGCCATGCGGTGAGCAGGCTGATTCCGGTCAGGTCATAGCCGGATACCGTCTGCCAGAGTACAAACAGCGCGTCTGCCAGCAGAGCCTTCTTTGCAAGGCCGAAGCAGAACCGCTTCAATCCGCTGCTGACTCCTTCCGCCGTAAGCTTACGGTAGCCGAGCTGTTCCTCCAGACTGCGATAATCCGCAATCGGTCCCACAAAGGCAAGGGGAAACATAGCGATATAGGTGCCAAACTCCAGAATGTTCGCTCTGGGTTTCACCTGTTTGCGATAAACGGAAATTAAATAGGACAGACTGAGAAGCGTCCAGACAGAGATACCAACAGGGAAAGGCATTCCTTTTTCCTGCGTTTCGTTGTTCGGCAGACGGTTCACCAGGGCAATCAGGGCATCGGCGTACTTGAAATATGCCAGAATACCCACATTGATGCCGATTGCGGCAACCAGCGGAATTCGACGATGCTTGTCCTTGCTTCTGTCAATGACAAAGGCCAGACAGTAATTCATCAGAATACCTGCCAAGAGCAAAATGCACCCGAAAGGCTCTCCCCAGGCATAAAAAAGAAGGCTGCCGAAAAAAAGGATGACATTCTTCATCCTTCCGGGAGCCAAAAACATACATATGATAAAAACGGGCAAAAACCGAAACAAAAACAATACTCCGGTAAATATCATATCGAAATCTCCAAATAGCGCACGAAGCGCATATTTCTCAAAGAAATTACATGGACTTTTTTATTTTCTTATATTATGATAATATAACGCTTATTTCAAGAGAAACTTATATAAAGAGGAAGAGCAAGATGAGTATTTTAAATGTAGAACACCTGACCCACGGCTTCGGCGACCGCGCCATTTTCAACGATGTTTCCTTCCGCCTTCTGAAGGGCGAGCACATCGGTCTGATCGGTGCAAACGGCGAAGGTAAATCCACTTTCATGAATATTATTACCAACAAGCTGATGCCCGACGAAGGCAAGATTGAGTGGGCAAAAAATGTCCGCGTAGGCTATCTGGATCAGCACACCGTGCTGCAGGCAGGCATGACCATTCGACAGGTGCTGGCCTCCGCTTTCGATTTCCTGTATGAAATGGAAGCGCAGATGAACGAGCTCTACGGCAAGATGGGCGACTGCACTCCCGAGGAGCTGGAAAGCTACCTGGAGGAAACCGGAACCCTGCAGGACCTGCTCACTATGCATGACTTCTACATGATTGACGCCAAGGTAGATGAAGTGGCAAGAGCACTGGGACTTCTGGATATCGGACTGGACCGCGATGTTACCGAGCTTTCCGGCGGACAGAGAACCAAGGTTCTTCTGGGCAAGCTGCTGTTGGAGAAGCCTGACATTCTGCTGCTGGACGAGCCTACCAACTATCTGGATGTAGAGCATATCGAGTGGCTGAAGCGCTACCTGAACGAATATGAGAACGCCTTCATCCTCATCAGCCATGACATTCCTTTCTTAAACAGTGTTATCAACCTCATTTACCATATGGACAACCAGGAGCTGAACCGCTATGTCGGCGACTATGACAAGTTCCAGGAGGTCTATGCCATGAAGAAGGCTCAGCTGGAGGCTGCCTACACCAAGCAGCAGAAGGAAATTGCCGACCTGAAGGATTTCGTTGCCAGAAACAAGGCGAGAGTCTCCACCAGAAACATGGCAATGTCCCGCCAGAAGAAGCTGGACAAGATGGATGTCATCGAGCTGGCTGCCGAGAAGCCCAAGCCCGAGTTCAACTTCAAGGTTGGCCGTACCCCCGGCCGTATTCTCTTTGAGACCAAGGATCTGGTCATCGGCTACACCGAGCCCCTGTCCAAGCCCTTGAACCTTACCATGGAGCGCGGCGAGAAAATCGTGCTCACCGGTGCCAACGGTATCGGTAAAACCACTCTGCTCAAGAGCATTCTGGGACTGATTCAGCCCCTCTCCGGAAGCGTGGAACAGGGTGACTATCTGGAAATCGGTTACTTCGAGCAGGAAATGTCCGGCAAGGCCGACAACAGCTGTATCGAGGAAATCTGGCAGGAATTCCCCGGCTTCACCCAGTACGAGGTGCGTTCCGCTCTGGCAAAGTGCGGTCTGACCACCAAGCACATCGAGAGCCAGGTAAAGGTTCTCTCCGGTGGTGAGCAGGCAAAGGTCCGCCTCTGCAAGCTGATCAACCGCAACACCAATATCCTGCTGCTGGATGAGCCTACCAACCATCTGGATGTAGATGCCAAGGACGAGCTGAAGCGCGCTCTGCAGGAATACAAGGGCAGCATCCTCATGGTTTGCCACGAGCCCGAATTCTATGACGGCCTCGCAACCAGTGTCTGGGACTGCACCAAGTGGACTACCAGAATCTTCTAAAAATGTATAAAGGAACTGCTATGAACAACTCTTCTTACAATCCAAATGCCGTTACGGGCCCGGGGAAAAAGTTTTCCCTGCTGCCCTATCTCTGGCAATATAAATGGCATTATGTCGTCGGCGTCATTCTGTTGGCTGCCGTCGATCTGGCCAACCTCTATATCCCGCAGTACACCGGCGAAGTCATCGACGGCCTGGCAGCGGGCAATTTTGGTCTTGCAGAAGTAAAAATCATTTTATTAAAGCTTCTGTTTGTGGGAATCGTCATTATGATTGGCCGTTTCGGTTGGCGCTATTTCATCATCGGTGCCTCCCGAGGCGTGGAATTAAAGATTCGTAATGACCTTTTCGCTCACATCGAGACCCTTTCCGCAAGATTTTTCAATCACCACAAGACTGGCGATCTGATGGCTCATTTTACCAACGACCTTGGTGCCATCCGCATGGCAGTAGGTTTTGCGGTCATCACCATTTTCGATGCGGTGGCAATGACCTTCATGGTGCTGTTCAAGATGATATTCTATGTCAGCTTCAAGCTTACCATTCTGGCCTTCATCCCCTTGACACTGGTTGCGGTTGGCTGCTATTTCTACGGCATTGAATCCAAAAAGCGCCAGACCAAGCGACAGGAAGCATTTTCCGGTCTCTCCGATAAGGTGCAGGAAAGTCTCTCCGGCATCCGCGTTCTCAAAGCCTTTGTACAGGAAAAGGAAGACTTTGACGCCATAGAGGCAGCCGGTCTGGAATGCATGGAGCGCAACCTTTCCGTTGTAAAGCTTCGTATGGTCTTCGGTCCCGCTTTGGATCTGGTAACCGGCCTGAGCATTCTGCTGACCCTGTTATTCGGCGGCAAAATGGTGCTTTCCGGCCAGGTATCCATCGGACAGTTCGTTGCCTTCCAGTCTTACATCGGCATGCTGGTATGGCCCATGATTGCCTGCGGTGACTGCATCAACACCTTCAGTCAGGCTGCGGCAGCCTTCGGCCGAATCAAAGTCATCTTCGATGCCAAGCCCGAAATCCTGGAGCCCGAATTTCCCGAGCTTTCTGCAGACAGTACTCTGAACGGTGACCTGGAGTTCAAGAATCTGACCTTCACCTATCCCGATTCCGAGGAACCGGTACTGAAAAATATCAACCTTCACATCCGTCCCGGCGAAATGCTGGGTGTGCTGGGAAGAACCGGCAGCGGCAAATCCACTCTGGCTAATCTCCTGCTGCGCATCTACGACTGTGAGGACGGCATGCTGTTAATCGACAACACGCCCATCACCAAAATTTCCCTGAAGGCGCTCCACCGAAATATCGCCTATGTTCCTCAGGACAATTTCCTGTTCAGCGATACCCTGGAGGAAAACATCGCCTTCGGTCTGGAGGAGCGAATCAGTGAACACCCCGAGCTTTCGGAGGACATTAAGCAGGCGGCCAAGGATGCCTGCATTCATGACAACATCATGGACTTCCCCGACGCTTATCAGACCCTGGTCGGCGAACGAGGCGTTACCCTTTCCGGCGGTCAGAAGCAGCGAAGCTCCATCGCAAGAGCCTTCCTGATGAACGCTCCCGTACTGATTCTGGACGACTCCCTTTCCGCTGTCGACACCGACACCGAGGAGAAAATTCTGGAAAATATCCTGCGCCTGCGCAAGGGTAAGACCACCATTGTCATCGCACACCGTATCTCCACCCTGCAGAAGGCTGACCATGTTGCCGTGCTGACTGAGGGCGAGCTCACCGAGTATGGTACTCATGCGGAGCTGGTTGCAATGGGCGGCTTCTACGCAAGCATTCACGAAAAACAGCAGCTCGAGCGCGAGCTCACCGCAATGTAGAAAGGGGGCCGCATATGAGTTCATTTAATGACGATCAAATCGAATCAAAATATAACGGCAACGCCCTGTTCCGACTGCTCGGCTACATGAAGCCCTACATTGGGCAGGTAATCTTAAGCCTGCTGTTCGTACTGATTCTGACAGGCTTCGACCTGTACCGCCCCATGCTGGTGGGTGATGCCATCGATGCCTTCGAGGCAGGCCTTGGCTTTGACGCAATCGTAAACTTTACCATCAAATATGCCGTGGTTCTGGTGCTGGGATTTGTATTCAACATCTCCCAGATTTGGATTCTGCAGAAAACCGGCCAGAAGATTATCTTTGCGGTGCGTAAAGAGCTGTACGCACATGTGCAGTCCTTAAGTTCCCGCTTCTTCGACCTGACGCCCGTGGGCAAGCTGGTAACCAGAGTCACCAACGATGTGGAAGCGCTGGATGAAATGTACTCCGGCATTCTGGTGCGACTGTTCAGAAACATCATCATGATTGTGGCACTGGCGGGCGTTATGCTGGCGCTGGATGTGCGCCTGGCACTGTTCTCCTTTGTACTGCTGCCGGTTGTCATCGCCGTCACTGCACTGTTCCGTGTCATCTCCCGTGCCGCTTACCGTCTCACCAAGACCAAGCTCACGGATGTAAATACCTTCCTCTCTGAGAATCTCTCCGGCATGCGAATCATTCAGATTTTCGGCCGTGAGGCTCGCAAATACGAGGAATTCGACCACAAGAGCACAGAGTTGTACAAGGCCTTTTACAAGGAGATTGTTATCTTCGCAATCTTCCGTCCCCTGATTTACATTATGAGCGTGCTGTCGCTGATGATTGTGTTGGGCGTAGGAAGCCGCGATGTACTGGGTGATGTGATTTCCATCGGTACTCTGTATATTTTCTCCAACTATATCAAGCAGTTCTTCGAGCCCATCCAGGAGCTGGCCGAGCAGTTCTCCACACTGCAGTCCTCCCTGGCCTCCGCCGAAAAGATTTTCACCATCATGGATGAGGATGCGCTGGTTCCCGAGGACGAAAATCCCGTAATTCTCCCCGAGATCAAGGGCCGCATCGAATTCGACCATGTATGGTTTGCTTACGACAACGAAAACTATGTTCTCCGTGATGTTTCCTTTGTGATTGAGCCTGGACAGAAGGTTGCGTTTGTAGGTGCCACCGGCGCCGGCAAGTCCTCCATTCTGAATCTGATTGGCCGCTACTATGATATTCAGCAGGGCCACATTTACATCGACGGCGTGGATATCAAAAAGCTTTCCAAGAAGCAGCTCCGCGGTGCCATCGGCCAGATGCAGCAGGATGTGTTCATCTTCGAGGGAACCATCGAGAGCAACATCAGACTTTACAATGAAGAAATTACCTCCGAGGAAATCCGTGAGGCAGCACAGTATGTCAATGCCTCCCATTTCATCGAAAAGCTTCCCAAGGGCTACGAAGAGCCTGTCACGGAGCGCGGTGCCACCTTTTCCGCAGGTGAAAAGCAGCTGCTTTCCTTCGCAAGAACCCTGGCACACAAGCCCGGCATTCTGGTTATGGATGAGGCGACCGCAAACATCGATACCGAAACCGAGCTGCTGATTCAGGAAGCTCTGGAGAAGCTGATGCAGAATCGAACCACCATCATGGTAGCCCACAGACTTTCTACCATTCAGCATGCAGACTGCATTATGGTCATGCATAAGGGCAAGATTCGCGAGAGCGGTACCCATCAGGAACTGCTTGCCAAAGGCGGTATTTACAAAAAGCTCTACGATTTGCAGATCAGCAAGTCCGAAGAATAAGCACAAACAAAAACAGACCCTCTCGGGTCTGTTTTTGTTTGTGCTTATTCTTCTTTCTCGGTTCCGTTCAGCAGCTGAATGTATTCCTTGTTCTTTACCGCTCTGCCGAAATCGTGGATATCCTCCAGCTTTCTGGGGAATACCATGCCGCCCCAAAGCATATGTGTGTCATGCTGGTCGGAACCTGCAGTCAAAGGTAAATCGCCGTATTGCTTTGCCATCCAGACTGCTCTGTCATTCCAATCATGATGATAGGGAGGATTCTTGAACTTACTGGTATGGCTGGCATTGTAGCCCTCCACTGCATCAATGTAGTAAGGGAAAATCTGAATACCGTTGATATATCCTGCCTCACGGAAGGGATGTGCCTGGCTGATTACGCCGCCGTCTGCATGAACAAGCTCCATCTGCTCCTTAACGCTGCAGTCTCTGATTTCAGGATGATTGATCAACCACTGCTTATCCAGGCCGTACACCAGAAACTCAGGACCGTGATAACCTGACTCCCAGCCGAAGAATACCTGCAGGCCGATCTTGTCGCCCTCTGCCTTGGCATCCTCATAGCCCTTGCAGTACTGCTCTACCCATTCAGCCCAGGGAAGGGAACGGTCTGCTGCCGTATTTCCATAGAAAAAGTGATCTGTAATGATAATGCCGGTGTAGCCTGCTGCCTTGTAGGCTCTGGCCATCTCCGCACCGGTGCTTTTGCCGCAGGCACTGCCTTGGCTGGTATGCATGTGAGTCTCGTACAAATAACCTTCTTTGATCATGTCTTTACCTCCCTATTTCTTCCATTTTCCTGATACATAATAAGTAAATCCGATTGCAAAGGGCATAAATCCTGCCAGCGCATCGCCCAGCCAGAAGCCCTGAGGGCCCATGCCGATTTTCCAACCGAGAATGTAGGCCAGTGAAATTCTGGCAATCATACCGTCGATGATTGCAACCAGAAGATTTAATCTGGAATTACCGGAACCGTTGATAATCGCAAAAGCAAAGCTTCGTGTTACGGCTCCGAATGAATTGATAACACTTGGCAAAATGATAATGGATGCACTTGCCAGAATCACTTCATCTTTGGTAAACAATCCAACCATTCCCTCAGGGAACAGAATCAGCACGGCAACATAAACCGAAATGATTGCCAGAGTGCAAGCCATCGCAGAGAACAGAATCTGAGGGACACGCCTGTACTTTTTCGCACCCAGGTTCTGGCCTACCATGGAGCCTGCCGCCGTAGTCAGTGACTGGCTTAAGATACCAACCAGCATATTTAACTTGCTGAGAACACCTGCGCATGCGGAGTAAACCACGCCGAAGGAGTTAACCCAGGCTGCAACAACTGTCATGGAAATGGTAATTGCAGCAGACTGGATTGCCATGGGAATGCCCAGAGCACTGAGCTTCTGCAGTGTTCCCATGCTGGGAATAAAGCTTTTCAGCTTGAAGTCAAAACCAAATTCTTCCTTATGCTTGTAGAAGTAAACCATGGCGAACAGGAAGCTGACGCCCTGTCCGATTACGGTAGCAAGCGCTGCACCTCGGACCTCCATGCCCAGAACCGCAACAAACAGAATATCCAAAATGATATTGATTACGGAAGCAATCGCCACGAACATGAAAGGACGCTTGGAATCGCCCATGCCTCGCATGATGGCGCTGACAATGTTGTAACCGTAGATAAATACAAGACCTGCCATGCAGACCAGAGTGTAGTCCATGGTGTAGTCATAAGACTCAGCCGGTGTATTTACCAGCCTCAAAAGCCACTCTCTGCAGAAGAAACAAACCACTGACATGACAATCGCCGCCGTCAGCAGAACAGAAAACATGGTACCAATCGTCTTTCGTACTGCCTCCTGGTCCTTCTGGCCTATCGACCTTGCAATAATAATCTGACCTGCGCCGGCAAATCCCATAACAATGAAGTTCAGGATACTTAACACATTTCCGCCGATGGCTACCGCGGACATACCGTTTCCGCCGATGACCTGACCGACTACAATCATATCTACAACATTATAAATTGCCTGAAGGGCATTGGACACGAAAAGCGGTGCCGCGAACAGCAGCAGCAACTTCGGCACACTGCCGTTTGTCAGGTCCTTTGTCATTGTTTTCTTATTTTCCATGAATTACTCCTCATTCCTTCTATTCCTAAGGATTCATTCTACTGATTCTCATGGATTTTGTAAACTGTTAATCTGATTATTTGTTCCTGCAGGTGAAAGTGTGATAAGATAAGAGGGAAAAAGGCGATTTTTCAGCCTGATACGAGGAGAAAACTTATGATTACGGTTGTTGTGGGAGCCGGCGGAAAGACTACGCTGATTCATCAGCTTGCCGACCAATACCGAAAAGAAGGGAAAAAAGTGTTCGTCACCACGACCACTCATATGTACATCGAGCCCGACACTCTGCTGACAGATAATGCCGAGAGAATCATCCGACAGTTGAAGGAAACCGGTTATGCAATGGCCGGAATCCCCTGCGGTGAGAAGATTGCCGCCCTGCCTCAGTCTGTCTATGAGGCTGCCTGCGCAGAAGCGGACGAAGTGCTGGTGGAGGCTGACGGTTCCAGGTGCCTGCCCATCAAGTTTCCCAACGCGACAGAACCCGTGATTCCGGACAATGTGGAGAAAATCATTGTTGTCTGTGGCCTGCAGGCTCTGGGAAAGCCTGCGAAGGATGTTGCGTTCCGACTGGAGCTGGTAAAGAAATGCCTGAATATCTCAGACGATACCCTCATTACCACCGCACATATTGAACAGCTGGTAAGTGAGGGGTATGTGATACCCCTCACCGAAAAATACCCTGAAATACCGATAGAAGTTCATGCTATGACTGTTGGATCAGCTGATTGTAAACATCGGTCTTTGTAAACAAATCCCACATTGCCGCGCTCGGTTCATGGAGCTGTTTCCATACGGACTTTTTTTCGCCGAAATCCTGGACAGGTACACTGTTTACTCTTCCCTTTTTACATTCTTCATTCGCGAGGAATCTGTTTTCGGAATATGTTTCATCATGAATTACCAACACAAAGGACAATTCATGCCGCAATCCCTCCAGGGATATTACACTTCCCAGGAACAGAAATTCTGCCCGGCCTTCCGAAAGCATCTTTTCGATGTCTACGACATGTGGATCCTTCAGCAGACGATCCTCGATGCTGCCCTCACCGCCGCCTTCAAATTCAGGAACATTAAACAATTCTTCAATATATTCACGGAAGATAGCACATCCTAACGAGAAATTTTCCTCCAGTTCCATATCATCGTAAATGTCATCATCGGAATCGTTCAATATCTCAAAGCCTCCTGAGGGAATCAGCTGATATACCCCGGGTTTTACGGCAACCTGTGTTGAACGCTGAATAAACTTAACCTCATATTTGTGAGAACGATTTGATTTTACGACAACTGCCATCTGTACGCTGAGCAAAGAATCTCTTCCCGCCCCCTGCATTAATGACAGCCTCATCTGTTCCGCGTTCTTTTCCTTCAGATCTACATCCTTATGCATGTTATTTCTTATTTCAAGGAAATCCCGGACATTGTTCCAGACAGCCGGATCGTCCAGATCTTCCTCCTGAAACAGAAGATACGCTCTATACATTTCATATTCCAGAATATGTGTAGAATAGACATTCTCCGCATAGGTACCTACATGTACCCGAATCTTGTCTATGTTTCCGTCTTCATCCAGTGAAAACTCGTCCAGCATATAACCGGGACGATTCGGATAGCGAATTTTGCCGCTCAGGATATAACTGTATTCGTCATACCATTTCAGGTTTACATAGTCCTGATGGTCCTCCACATCAAAATCAGAAAGACAGGAGTTATCAAAATCACAGTAGGAATCAAAACAGTCTATCGTTCCGGGTTTCTCCTCCATCGGCTTTGCCTTTATGCTGAAAACAGGATAAGATTCTCCATTGATGGTAGTGAAAAACTCTTTCCCATAGTACTTTTCCAAAACACGATAGACGAAAGTTCTGTATTCAGGCTTTCCAATCGTATTCCAGAAAGTGTCTCTGTCCTCGTTGATATTCTCAAACAGACGCTTTCTGACAACATTTTTCAGGGATTCCTTGTCCTCATACTGGTATGCTCTGATCCACTGATACTTTCTGATCAGATAGAGCACTTCGTTGGAAACCGTTATGTTTTCAGCAAGAACGGGAATAATGTTTTTGCCCTCCGCAGATGCATTGTGCACCTCGTTCATAACCTGCTCACTGCCTGCGGATTCCTTCGTTAAGTACAGAAAGAAAATATCGCTTTCCTTCAGTCCCTGCATAATCGCATCCGCCCAAGAGCCGTTCTTGTCAGATATGTCCCGCTCACTGATCCAGCATTTCATGCCGAGAATTTCAATATAATCCACCCATTCTTTCACTGCCTCATAATCTTTTGAGGAATGACTCATAAATACCATAATGAACTCCTTTCAAATCAGTTTATTCTATCGGAAGAAGCGGCGTACCGCATTCTCTGCAGAATTTATTGGAATTTTTGGTAGAAGCACCGCATTCAGAACAAAACTTCGGCTTTCCTTCCCAGTCAAAAGAATCAGCATCGGTTGCCGTGTCTGTATTTACAAGGCTGTTCATGTTCATGCCCTTACCCATCAGATCCATCATACCTGACAGGGGCATACCATACATATTTGGATTCATCATACAGCTGCGTGATGATACAGTAATCTCTGCATCAGCATCGGGCATGATGAAGGAATACTCAACGATTCCGCCTGCTTTGTGCCCTTCGCAGTTAACACTGACCTGCGCTGAAGTGACACTGTAGCTGGTATCTGTTGCGGTATGTACAGAAAAAGTAACCGTTTCACCGGTTTCAAATGTTGTTCTTTCGAGACCGTAAAACATTGAAAGCTTTCCGGCATCTTCATATCCGTTAATCATTACCTTATGCATTATGGCAATCGCCTCCTTTTCCAAACAATTCACTAATCTGTATTTTTCAACTAACTTTTTCTTTTATTCTCTTTTGTTTAGCAAAACTATCGTCTCAACGCTATGTCCGATGATTAACCAAATTTAACTTCCCCATTCGCTCCAAGATACGTATCTTATACCATTTATCTCACAAGATACATCCCCTAAATAGAAGACACTCCCCTGCACACTGTCTGTTCTTAAACCGACATATGTCCTTACACTAGTTGATAATTTCTTTTCCACATCTGATTTACTTTTGACCTCTATTGCAAAATTTTTCTTCCAATCAGTAATAATATCTACCTCAAACCCATTCTTATCTCTATAATAAGTCAGATTTGCTTTTTTTGCATCATTGTATCTTTTTTTCAGCAATTCGGACACAGCAGCAGTTTCTACAACGGCACCTTTATGGTCATCAAGTAATAATTCTTCTTTTGACTCTAGTCGTAGCAAATAGCACATCAATCCGGAATCAACAAAATACAATTTAGGAGTTTTTACAAC
>JAZLKR010000039.1:0-45927 GCA_045597705.1 Acetatifactor sp. | reverse complement strand
GTATACGGTAAACCATGAGTACTACCGTTTTTAATGGCCGCCCTTTCGAGCGGCCTCATTTTAATTGTTTTCTTTACTTGTTGTTTAATCGACATTGCGCCGGTAGCGTTTCAGCCCAAGGCATCAGTTCTTCCATGAAAGATCGATCCGTATCGTCCTGATGCTCCGCCATTACTTGTAGCACATACTCCAGATACCGGAACGGATGGAGTTTATTCGCCTTGGCGGTTTCTACGATACTGTAGATAATCGCACTGGACTTTGCTCCCTCGATGGTATCGATGAGCTTCCAGGTATGCTTGTGTAGACAGAAGCTTCGTAAAGCACCTTCTGTTGCATTGTTATCCAGGGGGACCTCCGGATCTGACAGGAATACTTTCAACTGTTCTTCCTGATTAATACTGTACTTGATTCCGTCCTTGGTCTTTTCACTCAGAACTGAATCAATATCTATGGATTTAATCCACGCGAAATAAGCCTCTACAAGGGGCTTGACGATAGACTGTCTTTGCTTTAAACGCTCATTATTCGGAAGATTTGCCAGTTCATTATCTTCCCTGAATATGGCGGCGATACGCTGCAATGCCTGATAGGCAATAGTTTCGGACGCTTTTTTCTTACTGTCACCGGATAAAGCTTTCAATGCTTCTGCATATCTGCGACGGGCATGTGCCCAACAGCATCCGAATGTAATATCAGGATTGATTCGGTCCAGATGTTTGTATGCCGAATACCCATCTGTTACCAGCACACCTCGAAATTCTTTCAGGAACATTTCAGGTGCTTCCGCTTTACGGGTACGCTGGTAGTCATACAGGATAATGGGCTTCTCTACATAGCTTTTTCCTGTTCTATAGATCCACATGTAACTGGTGGAATTGGCTGGACGTCCATCCTTTGAAACATGTACCGGCGTTTCATCTGCCTGCAGCACATGGTACTCAAACAGTTTACTGTGCAGTCTGTCATACAATGGACCTAAATATCTGTCACCGCACAGGATCATCCAGTGACTCATGACCTGCTTAGAAATACGCACCTCGTTTCGAAGGAATTCCTTGCTGATACGGTCGATAGGCATGCCGTTGACATACTTGGCGTTCATAATGCTTGCTACCAGTGATGGTGTGGCTACACTGTTGCGAAGCAAGTCCTTGGGACGAGTAGCTTTGACTATGGTCTGGTTATCTTTGCCGGCATAGACAGCCACATGGTGCTCTTCGACGGAGTATTCTGCCGGTTGCACCTTTACCCTTTTATAGACTTCGTCGGGAAGTTGTTTCCACCCATTCGCACCGAAAATCTCAGCCAGCTGTTCTTCGGTGAGCCTGTGTTCAATGATCTCATGTGGAAGGTTGGACAAATCCTTGTCACGCTTACCTTTTTGCTTTTTACGGTTGTATGTCACAACATCCTCGATTACGGGTTCCACTACATAGAGATTCTGGGTGATGGCTTCTGCTTCGTTGAAGATCAACTCCAGTTCCAACTGACCGGCTATGACATCCATCTTTTCCGTTGCTCGTCCATATCGATTCTGATTTGCAACAGCTAGCTGTTCAATCAGCTTGTCAATCTTCTTGGACTGTTCCTCAATGGTATGCCTGGTTGCTTCCAGTTGTTCCTGCAGATTCAGAAACAGAATCGCCAACGTATCATGGTCTATCTTATTCAGTTGTTCTGCAGTCAGTTTCTCAGCCATTGGTAACTCCTTTTCTGAGAAACATTATACCGCATTTATTGAAATAAAGCGAATTACCCATGAATGAGGATTCGTCATTATTACCATAGTATCCTACTCTGAAAAACTTGAAAAACTCATAGTTTTTTAGAGTTTTATCCACACATGACTGCCAGATGTGGATTGTATCAACATATCTGTCTTCGATGAGATGAATATGTGGATATCCTTCTGCTTTACTCGCGAATGACGTGATGTAGGGATTTTTATTTTCTCTGTTTTGCACAAAACTAGCATACAACGGTGGCATTGACATCTCGAACCGGTCTCTTGGCAACAATGCTGAAACCACCCATAAGCAGTTGAAACTGTTCTTCCGTAAGCTGCATGGCTTCGGCCGATGTTCTTGGCCAGGTGAGGCTGCCGGCTTCGATACGCTTATATAAGAGCAGAAATCCGTCCCCTTCCCAGAGAAGTCCCTTGATTTTCTTGGAACTATGTCCACAGAACAGAAAGAGGATATCCCTCTGAAAAGGGTCCAGTTCAAGCCGGGTTTGAATTAAGGTTGCCAGTCCATCGATCCCTTTCCGGAGATCAGTGTATCCGCAGACCAGATATATTTTTTGAAACTGGCTGTAGGATTCTTTAAGCATGACGGAATACCTCGACAACCATTCTGAGGGTATCTGCAGAAGCTCCATCTGGAACTTCAACAGCGACATCACCGAAACGAATGACCAACGGCGTCGATGACGCCTTCTCAGAAACAGTAGCAATCGGGGAAACCGTAGGTATTACTTCAACAATGTCTGCCTTCGGTGCAGTCTGCATCAGCGAGAAAACTTCTTTGCGTACAATCCGCTGCCAGTAGTAATACTGCTTCTCGTTGATGCCATTCTCAGCAAGCCAGAGTTTCTTTGGCATACCGCTGGCAGTGCATTCTTTAATGATCTGCGTCCATTGTTCCAAACGCAACTGGTGTGTGATTTGATCCATGATAGTACCTCCTCCAAAAAACTATTAGTTTTCTGAAGTATTATCTCAGACCAGACTGGCGTTGGCGAGGTACTCATGATTTACCGTATACGTATCATCACTTTGAGTGCTCATGACAGTTCTAAAGTATGCTACATAGCAATTATCAGCAATTTGCTTAAATGCTAATGCACATGGATCTTTTATAGCCTGAATTTGAGAGGGAAACTCCTCAATATAGAGAGGAACAGTTTGAGTGTTATTGTTAAAGGATTTAGTATTATCATCTTGTGTTGTTATTAGCGGTGTTAATTTTGTTGACAAAAAGATATTGTAAATATCTGAATCCAATAAATATAGATTGCTATCTAAAGAATTTAGATCTTCTTGGGTCAAAGGATTGAACGGTTGTGATTGGCTGAATAGAACAAGATCCTGACTCTCGTTGGAAAGAAATCTTACATCCAAAGAAATACTCCTGGTTTGCAGATGATTTAAAAGTATAATGATTTGTTCTTTGACATTTTCAGTATTTCCAGATATTAACATTTATTAGTTCCTTTTTCTTGCTGCATTATAGAATCATAGTCTAAATTGAAATATTTCATTAAAATGAGCAAATAGGTGGGATCACCTATATTTTCGCCTTTTTCATATCGTTGTAGTGTTCGAAGAGGTATACCAGTATCGTGGGAGCATTTGACTTGGGATACACCCTTAAGCTGTCTTAATTGTTTAATATTCTTAACATTCATAAACCAATCTCCTTTATTTTATAATAATATAGCGTTAAAAAGATGTGTAGTCGACAATGCTGTCGCCCTTGTTTGTTAGCCAGGTTTTGTATTGCTTTTTCACTACAAAAATTGTATTATACATATCATTGACAGTCAAATTTTGAGCTAACAATTTTTTGCATTAATATACAGTTTGGGGGTAAATATATGGCACGTCCTAAAAAAGAGAATCATCCTATGTCTATTAGAATTTCTTCAGCTTTATTTGATAAATTACAGATGTTTTGCTATGATTCTGGACAAACGAAAACCGTGGCAATAGAACGAGCATTAGATGCATATATAAATAAGTATTATTATGATCAAGAAAAACTAAAGGAACTAAAATAATAAATTACATCATTGAATGTAAGCGCTAAAAATATTAAAATAAACACTATAGTTCGTACTATTTTATGAACACTTATGATTTGTATAATAAATGATTATCCCTCAGATTGCCGAAAACTTAACCTGTTCGGACAATCTGGAGATTCCTGCAATTTGCCCCGTCTGCGGCGGCCCCACCAAAATCAGTCAGATCAATGAAGTGCAGTCGCTTTACTGTATCAATGAAAAATGTCCTGCAAAGCAGATTAAGGCATTCACATTGTTTGTCAGCCGTGATGCCATGAATATTGATGGTCTATCTGAGGCAACTCTGGAGAAATTCATCGAGATGGGATTTCTGCATGAGTATGCCGATTTGTATCATCTGGAGCAGTATCGCGAACAGATTGTGGAGATGGAAGGCTTTGGAGAGAAGAGCTACCGCAATCTGATTGACAGCATCAATCAGTCCAGGAATACCACACTCCCCAGAGTGATTTATGCCCTGGGTATTGCAAATATCGGTTCCGCAAATGCGAAGATGCTGAGCAAATTCTTCGGCTATGATCTGGATGCACTGATGCATGCGGATGTAGAGACCTTAAGCTCCATCGATGGTGTGGGCGAAGTCATTGCAAAGGCTTATGTTGACTACATGCAGGATGAGGAAAATATTGCCAGGATTAATTCGCTGGTAAAGGAACTTGCCATCGAGATTCCTGTGATTGAAGAGGGCAGCCAGACCATGGAAGGTCTGACCTTTGTCATCACGGGAAGCCTGGAGCATTTTGAAAACAGAAATGAACTGAAGGAATTGATTGAGTCCAAGGGCGGCAAGGTTGCAGGAAGCGTTTCCGCAAAGACGACATGCCTGATTAACAATGATGCCACCAGCAATTCCTCCAAGAATAAGAAGGCTAAGGAGCTCGGCGTCAAGATTTTGACGGAAGAGGACTTCCTGACAGAGTACGGCATTACTTTGTAAAAGCGCTGGCAATTTTTATAACAGAGTGCTATACTAGATGAGTTATCGAATACCTTAAAGGAGAACTACCATGCCTATTAAGACACAAAGTGACCTTCCGGCTAAAGAAATACTGGAAAATGAAAATATATTTGTAATGGACGAGAACCGTGCAATGCATCAGGATATTCGTCCCTTGAAGGTTTTGATTTTAAATAATATGCCCATCAAGCAGGATACCGAGCTGCAGTTATTGCGTGCGCTTTCCAACACACCTCTGCAGGTTGATGTTACCTTCATGAATGTGAAGAGTCATGTCTCCGTAAATACCTCTGCAAGCCATCTGAACAAGTTCTATTGTTCTCTGGATGACATCAGAGACCAGAAGTTTGACGGAATGATTGTGACAGGTGCTCCCGTTGAGGATATTTCCTTCGAGGAGGTTGATTATTGGGACGAAACCTGTGAGATTTTTGACTGGGCAGAGACTCATGTTACCTCAACCCTGCATATCTGCTGGGCTGCGCAGGCCGGTTTCTATCACTACTACGGAATCAACAAAAAACTTCTTCCTCAGAAGCTGTTCGGAATTTACGAGCACAAGGTTTCCAACAGAAAGATTCCTTTGG
The DNA here is from genome assembly GCA_045597705.1 of Acetatifactor sp. GTDB lineage: Bacteria > Bacillota > Clostridia > Lachnospirales > Lachnospiraceae > Acetatifactor. The sequence goes on along the minus strand of JAZLKR010000039.1, from coordinate 40,572 downwards.
TGCGTGGCTTTGATGATGTTTTCCTTGCTCCTCACAGCAGACATACCGAAACTCCTGCAGACGAGATTCATGCCTGCAAGGAATTGACGATTCTGGCAGAGTCACCTGTGGCAGGTGTATTCCTTGCAATCGCAGAGGGCGGCAAGAAGATTTTCGTTACCGGTCATCCCGAATATGACAGATATACCTTGAATAACGAGTATATCAGAGATAAGAATAAGGGACTTCCCATTCAGGTTCCTTACAACTATTTCCCTGAAAATGATCCTGAGCAGAAACCTCTGCTGCAGTGGAGATCACACAGCAACAATCTTTACAGCAACTGGTTGAATTACTATGTGTACCAGATGACACCCTACGATCTCAGTGATATCAAGTAAAACAGTACGACCTCTTTTCGGAGGTCGTATTTTTTTGGAAGAAAAGAGTCATAAAGGAAAAGGTTTGTCCATATACATATATCATAGGGAAAACAAGAGGACCCTTGTGAAAGGAGAGAACTATGGCCAGAGGGCAGAGAAAGACAATCGATGAGAAAATCGCACTGAAGGAGGAAACCGTTCAGTCCCTGGAAGGGAAATTGGAGATGGAACGACAGGAACTGGAGGAGCTGTACGAGGAGAAAAAACGAAAAGAAATGTCAGTTGTGTATGACCTGATTAACGATGCGGGATTGGCACCGGATGAGGTTGTAACGCTGGTACAGCAGTATCTGGACAACAGAAAGGCTGCAGTATAAAAGGCAAGACATAGAAAAGGGGCTGCAAGGTGCAGCCCCTTTGATTTATTGTTTATTTGTTTTCCAGATTTTTCTGTGCGGTGGAGAGCATCAGCTTGATTCGGTTCAGCTGGTTAACTTCACTTGCACCGGGATCGTAGTCAATTGCCACGATATTGGACTCGGGATAAGCTTTGCGCAATGCCTTGATAACGCCCTTACCAACAACATGGTTGGGGAGACATCCGAAGGGCTGTGTGCAGACAATGTTGGGAACATTGTCGTGAATCAATTCAATCATTTCACCGGTTAAGAACCAGCCTTCACCTGTCTGGTTGCCGATGGATACGATTGATTCAGCCTGCTTGGCCAGTTCTCTGATATGGGAAGGAGAAGAGAAGTGTTTGCTCTTCTTAAACTCATCAGCGGCAGCTTTTCTCAGGACATTCTCGATTGCCCAGATGCCCATGGAAGAAATTCTTGCGGCTTTCTTGCTGGTGCCCAGGTTCTCGGCCTTGTAAATCTGATTGTAGAAGCAATACAGCATGAAGTCGATCAGATCGGGACAAACTGCTTCTGCGCCTTCGCTTTCCAGGAGCTCTACAAGATGATTGTTGCCGGCAGGAGAGAACTTAACCAGAATCTCACCAACGATACCGACACGAGGCTTCTTTAAATCTTCTTTGATTTCGATTGCATCGAACTCACGAATCATTTCGCGGCAGAGCTTGTTGAACTTAAGCAGGTTCACATGTTTCTGAGATACGAACTTTCTGGCAATCTCCAGCCATTTCTGATGTACTGCATTTACACTGCCGGGAATGACCTCATAAGGACGCATGCGGTAGGTGCAGCGCATAAAGATATCGCCGAACTGTGCGGCAATTGCGGTACGAATCAGGACATCTGCGTTCATATGGAAACCGGGATTGCTCTCGATACCGCCCAGGTTCAGGGAGATAACGGGAATCTGTTCCATGTCAGCCTTCTTCAGAGCTCTGCGGATGAAACCGACATAGTTGGTAGCACGGCAGCCACCGCCGGTCTGGGTCATGACGATTGCAGTTTTGTTTAAGTCATATTTGCCGGAAAGCAATGCTTCCATAATCTGGCCTACAACCAACAGAGAAGGGTAGCAGGCATCGTTATTTACATATTTCAGACCGACATCAACGGAATGCTTGTTGTCGTTGTCGAGGACTACGAAGTTATAGCCGCAGGAACCGAAAGCGGCCTCAAAAATATCAAAATGGATAGGAGACATCTGAGGACAGATGATGGTGTAGTCCTTACGCATCTCCTCGGTGAACTGCTTCTTTACGATTGCCTCGGACTGCAGGGTGCGCTTCTTCTGCATTCTCTCACGAACCTGAATTGCGGAGAGAAGAGAACGAATTCGAATTCTGGCTGCACCCAGGTTGTTTACCTCATCGATTTTTAAGCAGGTGTAAATCTTCTCGGATCCGGAAAGGATATCGTTTACCTGATCTGTGGTTACGGCATCCAGACCGCAGCCGAAGGAGTTCAACTGAATCATATCCAGGAAATCTACGGTCTTTACATAGCTTGCGGCAGCGTAAAGACGAGAGTGATACATCCACTGGTCGGATACAATCAGAGGACGCTCGGGATTACCGAGGTGTGATACGGAGTCCTCGGTGAGAACAGCGATATCAAAGGAAGTAATCAATTCGGGAATACCATGGTTGATTTCAGGGTCCACATGATAAGGTCGACCGGCAAGTACGATACCGCGTTTATTGTTTGCTTTCAGATAAGCGATGGTTTCCTCACCCTTTTTGCGCATGTCGTCACGCGCTTTTGCCAGTTCATCCCATGCTTCGGAAGCTGCCTGCTTTACCTCGGATGCGGGCAATTCCTTGAATTCCTTCAGGAGAGCCTGTGTTACGCAGGACAAATCGGTGAAGGCCATGAAGGGATTGCGAAGCTTGAAGGCACCGCTGGAAATCTCTTCCACATTGTTCTTAATATTTTCAGAGTAGGAGGTAACGATGGGGCAGTTATAATGATTGTTTGCGCCCTTTACCTCATCACGCTCATAGAACAGAGCGGGATAGAAGATGAAGTCAACCTTCTGGTTAATCAGCCATGAAACATGACCGTGAGCAAGCTTAGCGGGATAACATTCCGATTCACTGGGAATGGATTCAATGCCGAGCTCATAAATCTTACGGTTGGAACTGGGAGAAAGTACCACTCTGTAGCCAAGCTTTGTGAAGAAGGTGTGCCAGAAGGGGTAGTTTTCATACATATTCAAAACTCTGGGAATACCTACGGTTCCGCGGGTGGCCTGATCGGGCTCCAGGGAAGGGTAGGAGAAGAGTCTCTGCAGCTTATATTCAAAGAGGTTGGGAACATTGGAGGCATTTTTCTGACCGCCGATACCGCGCTCACAACGGTTGCCGGAGATAAACTGACGGCCGCCGGAGAATTTGTTGATGGTAAGACGGCAGTTGTTGGTACAGCCCTTACATTTTGCCATGCTGGTATCGTACTTGAGGGCACAGAGCTTCTCATAATCCAGCATGTTAGTCTCATAGCCGTCCTCGTAATGTTCTCTTGCAATCAAAGCAGCACCGAAGGCACCCATGATACCTGCGATGTCGGGACGAATTGCTTCGCAGTTTGCGATACGCTCGAAGGAGCGAAGAACTGCGTCATTGTAGAAGGTACCGCCCTGTACAACGATATTGGAACCGAGCTCGGAAGCATCGGAAACCTTGATAACCTTGAAGAGAGCGTTTTTAATAACGGAATAAGCAAGACCTGCAGAAATATCAGCGACACTTGCGCCTTCCTTCTGGGCCTGCTTTACCTTTGAGTTCATAAATACGGTACATCTGGTACCCAGGTCGATGGGATGCTCTGCAAAGAGAGCGGCTTTCGCGAAGTCCTGAACGGAATAATTCAGGGATTTTGCAAAGGTTTCGATAAAGGAACCACAGCCGGAGGAACAAGCCTCGTTTAACTGTACGCTGTCGACAGTCTGGTTCTTAATCTTGATGCACTTCATATCCTGTCCGCCGATGTCCAGAATACAGTCAACCTTAGGATTGAAGAATGCAGCAGCATAGTAGTGTGCAACAGTCTCTACCTCACCGTCATCCAGCAGGAAAGCAGCCTTCATCAGTGCTTCACCGTAACCGGTAGAGCAGGAACGAACAATCTGCACATCCTCGGGGAGCTGCTCGTAGATCTCCTTCAGGGAACGAATGGCAGTCTTCAAAGGACTTCCGTCGTTGCTGCTGTAGAAGGAGTAGAGGAGGGTGCCGTCCTCGCCAACCAAAGCGATTTTGGTGGTGGTAGAACCGGCGTCAATACCCAGGAAGGCTTTGCCGTGGTACTCGGAAAGCTTGCCTGCGGTTACCTTTGCCTTGGCATGACGGTCACAGAAAGCGTCGTAGGAAGCCTGATCTGCAAAGAGGGGCTCCATGCGTTCGACTTCAAATTCCATTTTGATTTCGGAAGAAAGCTTGTTAACCATTTCTTCCATAGTATAAGTAACTTCCTGCTTTGCATTCAGTGCAGAACCGATTGCCGCAAACAGGTGAGAATTGTCTGTATCAATGATATGTTCTTCATCCAGCTTTAAGGTGCGGATAAAAGCAGCCTTCAATTCGGAGAGGAAATGTAAGGGGCCGCCTAAGAAGGCTACATGACCGCGAATGGGCTTGCCGCAGGCAAGACCGGAGATGGTCTGGTTGACAACCGCCTGGAAAATGGAAGCGGAAAGGTCTTCCTTGGTAGCGCCTTCATTAATCAAAGGCTGAATATCGGTCTTTGCAAATACACCGCAACGGGCTGCGATGGTGTAAAGTGACTGATAATTCTTGGCATATTCATTCAAGCCGGCAGCATCTGTCTGGATCAGGGAAGCCATCTGGTCGATAAAAGAACCTGTACCGCCGGCACAGATACCGTTCATTCGCTGCTCGACATTGCCGCCCTCAAAGTAAATGATCTTCGCATCCTCGCCGCCAAGCTCAATAGCAACATCCGTCTGAGGAGCAAGTTCCTTCAGAGAAGTAGCAACAGCGATTACCTCCTGATTGAAGGGAACGCCAAGGTGATTGGCCAGGGTCAGTCCGCCGGAACCCGTAATCATAGGGTGAAGAGAAAGATTTCCCAGTTCCTTATATGCTTTCTGCAGAAGAGAGGACAATGTCTCACGAATGTTGGCATAGTGTCTCTCATAATCAGAAAACAGAATGTTATGATTTTCATCTAAAATTGCAATCTTTACGGTAGTAGAACCAATATCAATACCTAAGGTTGCAGTGGTAGTAATTGTGCTCATTTTGGTAGTCCTTTCAAAAAGCCATAAAACAACTAAGATATTATAACGCACAAGAGATGAAAAAGCAATAAATCATACAATCTATCATTTTTGATAGGTTTGTATCCATTCCTTGTTTTTATTTTGGCTTATGCTATAATACATTTATAAAGATCCGGAGCCTTGCATGAGCTCCGGGAAACGGAGTGATTTTGTATGCGAAATGCCCTTAACTACATCTTCACCAGAGTTTATTCTGAGGAAGATCAAGAGATTAATAAGCATATCATCAGCTCCTGTCTGACGACTTCCAGAATAGCCATTTTTATTATTGAGTTCTTTGAGATGGCATTCTTCCTGACTTCTATGGTACGCCCCGAGCTTTTTGGCAGACAGGTGGAACATTATAGATTTTGCTATATGTTTCTTTTTGTTTTCTGTTTTGTTGTCGGTGTAATGCTGATGACGATTCAACAGGACTTTGAAAACCGACATAAATGGGTTCGCGTTTTGGGACCGGTAGCAGCATTGGTGCTGGTAGGCTGGTCGCTGGCGGTGACTTATCTTGATTCCGTCAATTACACGGTAGTCAATCCGACCCTGTTTATGACCATGATTTTGTGTATTCCCGGATGTATTTACATTACCCCTTTGAACTTTTTGTTTATTGATATTGTAAGTACAATCTGTATGTACCTGATTCTTCACAGCAATGCGATGCGCAATCCCGGAGTGGCAGCGGAGACCTTTTCCCATTTTACCGTTTTCTGCCTGATTGAGACCATCGTAGGTCTTTCTTTCCTCTACATTCGATTCAATTACTACAAGAATACGAAGGAGAGTGTATCGGCAACGCAGGAGCAGGTTAAAGCACAGGAATCCCTGGTACAGGCGACCAGAGCACTGGCACTGGCTATCGATGCGAAGGACCAGTATACACAGGGTCATTCTTCCAGAGTGGCAGATTATTCCCAGATGCTGGCAGATAAGATGGGCCTTGGAAGAGAGATGCAGAAGAAAGTCTATTTCATGGCTTTGATGCATGATGTTGGTAAAATCGGTGTACCTGATTCCCTGATTAACAAACCAACCCGTTTGACGGATGAGGAGTACGAGCAGGTTAAGCAGCATACGGTAAAGGGGTATGAGATTTTGAAGACCATTACCTCCATTCCCGAACTGGCTTGCGGTGCGAGATGGCATCATGAAAAATATGACGGCAGTGGTTACCCCGATCATCTGGCAGGAGAGGATATTCCTCTGGAAGCAAGAATTATTGCCGTGGCAGATGCTTACGATACCATGTCTTCCGTGCGAAGCTATCGTGGCATTTATACGCAGGACAGAATTCGTGAAGAGCTGGAGAAAGGCCGAGGTAAGCAGTTTGATCCTTTTGTAGCCAATTGTATGCTGGAACTGATTGATGAGGATCCCGATTACAAGATGCATGAACTGAATAAAGAATGTCCGAAATAGTAAGAAACCGAGCAGTCCCAATATGTTGCGCTGCTCGGTCATTTTTTGTCTAAAATGTTTAAGATAATTGCGAAAAATATTGATTTATGATAAAATATGAATAATTTTCAAACATAAAACAGATGCTAATCCTGATAAGGAGACCGATTTATGATGTTTAATCGCGCAAAATTGAATTCAAAGCTGGACGAACTGATTATCAGCGGCTGTACATCCATTTTCGCCGTTAATCTTCAGGATGGAATGATGGAGCCTTATCTGTTCCATAGTGAAGTGGCGAAGAGTATGGCAGATGAGATTACGGCCAGACCGGATTATGATTATAATATAGCGAACTTTATTCAGGAGTTTGTTATTTCCAGAGAGCAGGAAGAGATGCGTATGGCATTCTCCAGAGCCAGACTGAATTACAAACTCAGCGAGGATAATGAGTATACCTATTATTTCCATCGCTTCAACCTGCAGCAGGAAATCGAAAGGCTGGAGTTTGCAGCCCACAAGGTGGAGGGACTTGCAGAAAATCAGGTACTGATTTCTTTCCGTGTGACCGGCGTGGATGCGGTCAGCATAAAGTATCAGCCGGAGGATGAACTCCCTACGCTGGAACATTCAAAGCGTACCATTCTGATTTTGGAAGATAAAGAAACCATGCGCACTGCACTGAACAGATTGCTGGGGCATGAGTATCATGTTCTGTTTTCCTCCACAGGCGAGGAGGCAATCAGAATCTTGCGCGATAATGCTGCAACCTTTTCCCTTGCGCTGATTGATGTGGATGTGGCTTCCAAGGATGCATATGATTTCTTACAGGAAGTTTCCAATGATAAGGTGTTGTCCATGATTCCCGTGATAGCGACGGCAAGCGAGAGTGATTCTCAGAATGAGGAGCGCAAGTGCCTGAGCGCAGGGGCATTAGACTTTATTCAGAAGCCTTATAATCCCGATATTTCCATAATCCGAATCCAGAACATGATTAAGCGCCGCGAATCAACGGTTGCCTTGTCAACACTGGAGCATGATACGCTGACCGGCCTGTATACAAAAGAGGCTTTCTTCCATCATGTGAAGAAACTGTTGAAGAGTAATCCGAACAAGGTATATGATTTCGTGGTTTGTGATATTGACAGCTTTGGCCTGGTAAATCAGCAGTATGGTATGGATATGGGAGACCGTGTTCTGGAGAAAATGGGTCATAATTTCCAGACAATTCGTCTGGAGGATTGTATCGCATCCCGTATTCGAGATGATATTTTTGCAGTGTTCACCAGACATGGGGATGACTGGAGTGAGAATGTCCTCAAACGCGTTGAGGACCATGTAATGGAAGGCGTTCCGATTAAGAACCTGCAGCTGAAATTCGGTGTTTATACCAATGTAGACCATAAGCAGGTACCTTCCGTGCTTTATGAGAGAGCCTTTGCCGCACTTGATACAATCCGAGAGCAGTTCGGAACGGCATATGCCTACTATGATGTGAAGCTGATTGAACAGCAGGCCAGAGTAAAGCGAATGGAGCTTGCCTTTGAAGACGCGCTTAATAATGATGAGTTCGAATTGTGGGTTCAGCCGAAGTACTGTACCGATTCGGAGGTGATTCGCGGTGCGGAGGCGCTGATCAGATGGCGAGACCAGGATGGAAAACTGATTTCCCCGAATACCTTCATTCATGTATTTGAGAAGGACGGACTGATTCGCAAACTGGATGAATATATCTTCCGCAAGGTTTGCAAACTGCAGAGGAAGCTTTTGGATGACGGGGTTGTAATTGTGCCGATTTCCGTCAATTTGAGCTGCGCGAGCCTGTATAAGAGTGATGTGGCGGAGCGCTATGAGAAGATTGTGCAGGAGTGCGGTGTGGATCCCAGCTTTATGCCGATTGAGATTACGGAGAGCATGGCACTCAGCTCAGGTTCCGTTAAGGAATTTACGGAGGAACTTTATAAGAAGGGCTTCTCCTTCCATATGGATGATTTTGGATCCGGATATTCTTCCCTTGCCAGTCTGCACAGCCTTCGTTTTGATGTGATCAAGATGGACAAGACTCTGATTGATTATATCGGAACGCCCAGCGGCAACAGTTTGCTGAAGCATACCATCGCCTTTGCAAAGGAATGCGGCTTCAAGGCAGTTGCAGAGGGCGTTGAGACAGCAGAACAGAGAGAATATCTGTTAAAGGTAGGCTGTGACTACATTCAGGGATATTATTATTCCGCACCTATGCCGGTAGATATGTACAGCAAGCTTCTTGCCGACAATGCAGAAATTCTGTTTGAGTATGAGGAAGACAGAAAGTTCTCTATGCTGGAGAAGAGACAGCTGGTAGGTATCATCAGCAACAACATGCTGGATGCGGATGTTCTGAATGACATTATGGGTGCAGTTGCAATCTGCAGCAGTGAGCAGGGCAATATTTATCTGTCCGCTGCAAATCAGGGCTTTTTCGATCTGTTCCAGGTATCAGAGGAGACTGTACAGAACAATTCGCATCGCAACCTGCCTGATTTCGTTTATTATGAGGATCGCAATCGCTTCAAGCAGATGTTCCGCGACGCTGAGAAAAAGCCCGAGAGAGGAGCAGTTCTGGAGTGTCGTCTGCTTCACGGCGATAATCTGATCTGGGTAAGACTGCATTGCTATTTCCTGCGTAAGACCGACGGACGCAAGGAGTATTATACTTACATTATCGATCGTACGGCAGCACATCTGAATAATGAGATTCTTTCCGGTGTACCCGGAGGTTTCCTGATTTATCGTGCGGATGAAGATGCTAAGATTGTATTCTCCAACAGCTATCTGTGGAATATATTCGGCTTTGATAACCAGAAGGAATTCCTGGAGTATGTAAATTATTCTTTCAAGGGCATTGTAGCCCCTGATGAGTATGAGCAGGTTCAGGCTTCCATCGACAAGCAGCTGGAGGTAAACAATAAGAAGCTGGATTATGTTGAATATAATATTCTCCATAAGGATGGCCATAAGGTTATGGTTTCCGACTTCGGGCATCTGATTAAAAACGAAGATGACGAAGAACTGTTCTATGTATTTATCAGTGAAAACAGATTATAATAGTACTGTTAACTCCGTGTGTCAATCTGACATACGGAGTTGTTTTTTAGAGATTTATAAGAATTTGTTTGGTTTACTTCTTGGCGTAATTTTGATACAATAAAAAGATGATTGATTAGTAAAAGAGGTAATACTACTATGAGTAAATGGGAACGAAAATTTGGCAGATTTGCCATCCCGAATCTGACAAGATGGCTGATCCTTTGTTATGTGGCTGGGTATGCACTGCAGTTTCTGGCACCCGGCGTTCGGCAGATGCTTACCCTGAATCCCTATGCGATTCTGCACGGACAGGTCTGGCGTCTGGTAACCTGGCTGATTTCGGCACCGACCGGCGCTGTGGGCGGTATCGATTTGTTCTTTGTGGCAATTATGCTGTATTTTTATTTCAGCCTGGGCACTGCGTTGGAGCGAATCTGGGGAACCTGGATTTATAATGTCTATATGTTTACAGGTGTGTTCCTGACGATTGTCTCCTCGTTTGTGGTTTACGGCGTGATGGCGTTACTCTTAAAAGCTTACGGTGGGGATACCACTTCGGCACTTGCCTTGTTCAGCACGATTCAGGCACAATTTGTGACGACCTATTACCTGAATATGTCAATCTTTCTTGCATTTGCCGCGACTATTCCCAATGCACAGGTTTTGTTTATGCTGTTTATCCCGGTAAAGGTAAAATGGCTGGGCTATATCTACGGTGTGATGCTGGTGTTTGAGATGGTAGAATGTTTCCGTGAAGGAACCTGGTTTATGATGGGGGCAATTGCCGCTTCTCTGATTAATTTTGTGATTTTCTATCTGAGTCATAAGCAGCTTTCTCATCTGAATCCGAAGCAGATTAAGCGCAGAAGTGAATTCCGACAGGACATCAGACGCAATCCCGCACCGAAAATCACAAAGCATAAATGTGCGATTTGCGGTCAGTCCGAGGAGGATAATCCCGAACTGGAATTTCGTTTCTGTTCCAAGTGTAATGGAAATTACGAGTACTGCCAGCAGCATTTGTTTACACACGAGCATGTGAAATAAGAGAAAGAGGACAAGAGATTGAGTCAGAATAAAGAATTATTATTTGCGCAAACCCTGGAAAGCGTCAGAAAACTGGCCAAGGAGCAGGGAAACTGCATCAGCGAGGAACAGGTACAGGAGGCTTTTGCGGAGCTGGATCTGAACGAAGAACAGCTGCAGCTGGTATATGACTACCTGTTGAAGCATAAGGTGGGAATCGGGCAGCCTGTAAATCCGGATGATTATCTGAGTGATGAGGAAAAGGATTACCTTCAGACTTATCTGGATGATATTGCTGCATTGCCCGAGTACAGCGACGGCGAGATTAAAGCTTTTACCATTTCTGCCATGGCAGGAGAGGTTGATGCTCAGATGAAGCTCACCGAGGTATATCTGAGGGATGTTATTGATATTGCGAAGCTGTATGCCGGACAGGGCGTTTTTCTGGAGGATCTGATCGGAGAGGGAAATGTGGCATTGGCAATCGGTGTCGGAATGCTTGGCAGTCTGGAAAGCCCTGATGAGGCTTCCGGTATGCTTGCGAAGATGATGATGGATGCCATGGAAGATTACATCAAGGAAAATTCCGAGAATAAGAAGCATGACGAGAAGGTGGCTGACAAGGTCAATGTGGTAGCGGATAAGGCCAGAGAACTGGCGGGAGAGCTTGGCAGAAAGGTAACCCCTCAGGAACTGGCAGAGGAAACAGGCTTATCACTGAAGAGCATTCAGGATGCTTGCAGGATGAGCGGATTCAAGATTGAGGATATTGATTATGCAGACGACACAGTATGATGATTACAAATATGGCATGCAGGACACTACCCGCATTTATATCGGCAGTAAATATACCTTTGCAGAGCTGATGAAGGCAGAATCCATTGTCTTCAAATTTCAACTGATGGTGAAGAAATACATATTGCCGGAGGTTGACCCGGAGGATACCCTGGAGTCCCATTTATACTATCTGGAGCCTGACACCTTTCTGGTAGAGCTGTACACCCAGTTAAAGGCCAGAGTAAAGGTAAATGTGATTAAAACCAAGATTTCCCTGACCGGAAAAATGACCAACGAATATGTGACCAAGACACTGACGGTGGAGGAGCTTTCCAAGATTTCTCCCGAGAAGAAGGAAGAGCAGGGAATGGTAATTCAGGAACTGTCCGTCAGCAAGCTTGCATTATTATCAATTTAAAATATTAGTAGCATGGAGATTAAGATGAGAGTAGAAGATTTGAAAGCATATGAAGTGCTGGAGAAAAGAGAAATCAAAGATATTGACAGTGTGACTTATCTTTGCAGACATAAGAAAACAGGCGCAAAGGTTGCACTGATTTCCAATGATGACGACAACAAGGTGTTCTATATCGGATTCAGAACCACACCCACCAATTCCACCGGTGTGCCTCATATCATGGAGCACAGTGTACTTTGCGGTTCCAAGAATTTTCCTCTGAAGGACCCTTTTGTAGAGCTGGTAAAGGGTTCCCTGAATACCTTTTTGAATGCAATGACCTACAGTGACAAGACCGTATATCCGGTAGCGAGCTGTAATGATAAGGACTTCCAGAATCTGATGCATGTATATCTGGACAGTGTATTTTATCCTAATATTTATACCAACGAAGCCATTTTCCGTCAGGAGGGCTGGCATTATGAGTTGAATGAGGAAGGTGAACTGACCTACAACGGCGTCGTTTACAACGAGATGAAGGGTGCACTTTCCACTGCAGACAGCATTCTCTGGCGTGAGGTACCTTCTCAGCTGTATCCCGATACCACCTACGGTGTGGAGAGCGGCGGAGATCCCGAGAACATTCCCGACCTTACTTATGAAGAGTTCCTGAACTTCCACAGAACCTACTATCATCCTTCCAACAGCTATATTTACCTGTACGGAGATATGGATATGGCAGAGAAGCTGCAGTTCATCGATGAGCAGTATCTGTCAAATTTCGATGCACTGGAGGTACATTCCGAGATTATAACCCAGGAACCCTTCGCAGCACCTGTACATGTTGTAAAGCCTGTTCCCATCAGCGAAGGCGACAGCGCGGAAGACAGCACTTATCTGGTACAGGCTTATGCCTGCGGTGATACCATGGACCGTGAACTGTATCTTGCAACCAAGATTCTGGATTTCGCACTTTGTTCCGTTCCCGGTGCACCTTTGAAGAAGGCGCTGGTTGACAGAAAGCTCGGTAAGGATATCTTCAGCATGTACGATAACGGTATCAAGCAGCCTTTCTTCGGCATTGTTTCCAAGGGAATTGACCTTTCCAAGGAAGCTGAGTTCAGAAGTGCCGTTAAGGATGAACTGACCAAGATTGTCACCGAGGGCTTCGATGAGAAGGCATTGCTTTCCGCAATCAATTACTTCGAGTTTAAATACAGAGAGGCTGACTTCGGCACTACACCTAAGGGCCTGATGTACGGTCTCAATATGTTCGACAGCTGGCTGTATGATGACAGCAAGCCCTTCATTCATATTGAGGCAAACGATACCTTTGCAGCTCTGAAGAAAAAGGCAAAGGAAGGTTACTTTGAGGGTCTGATTAAGAAGTACCTTCTGGACAACCCTCATTGTGTGGAGATGGTACTGCAGCCCGAAGAGGGACTGACTGCGAAGAACGAGAATAAGCTGAAGGAGAAGCTGGCAGGCATCAAGGCTGCCATGAGCGAAGAGGAGCTTCAGGCAGTTCGTGATATGCAGGCTCGTCTGGATGCCTTCCGTGAGACGGAGGACAGCCCCGAGGATATCGCTAAGCTTCCTTTGCTGCAGCGTGAAGACCTGACCAGAGAAGCACAGAAGATTTACAACAAGGAGTTAACCTTGGGTAAGATTCCTGCATTGCATCATGATGTATTTACCAATGGAATCGGCTATTTCAGACTGATATTTACCATGAAGGATATCCCGGAAGAGTATCTGCCTTATCTTGCTATTTTAAAGGGTTGCTATTGCAATGTGGATACCGAACATTACACCTATGGTGATCTTTGCAGCGAGATTAATATGGTAACCGGTGAAATCTTTGTGGCACAGAATAATTACGGCAGTGCGGTTGTACCCGATGGATACCGTCTGACCATGGAAGTGTGCACAAAGGCTTTGTATGAGAATTTGCCTAAGTCAGTGGAACTGATGGAGGAACTGATTCTTACCACCAAGATTCAGGATACCAAGAGACTGAAGGAACTGCTGGAGGAAAATATTTCCAAGTGCCGTGACAGCATGCAGCAATACAGTCATGGCGTTGCCATTGAGAGAGCACTCTCTTACGGCAATGTAAGCAATCTGCTGGATGAGAAGCTCAGCGGTATTGATGTGTATCGCTTTGCTCTGGACTTAAATGAGCACTTTGAGGAGCGCAAGGAGGATCTGGTTCAGAAATTGGAGACTCTTGTAAAGATGATTTACAGACCTGAGAATCTGATGATTGATTTTACCGGTGATCTGGAGGCTTTGAAGACTCTGCAGGCTCCTGTGGAGGATCTGATGACCAGACTCTACACCTGTGAAGTGCCTAAGGGCAGCATTGATGTTGTTCCCGTGAAGAAAAACGAAGGATTTACCACCTCCGGTCAGGTGACCTATGTATGTCGTGCAGGTAACTTTAAGAAGAAGGGACTTCCTTACACCGGGGCACTGGTTGTACTTCGTGTTATGATGGGCTACGAATATCTGTGGACAAACATTCGTGTAAAGGGCGGTGCTTACGGCTGTATGTGCAACTTCGGTGTGGATGGCAACAGCTATTTCTGCTCTTACCGTGATCCTAATCTTGGTCAGACCATTGATGTATATGAAAAGGCAGCAGAGTTCATCGAGAACTACGAGGCTGATGAGAGAACCATGACACAGTATATCATCGGTGCAATCAGTGATCTGGATGTTCCTACAACGGCAGCAGGCAAGGGGCACAGATCAAGAGGCGCTTACATGACCGGCAGAACCCAGGAGATGATGCAGCAGGCCAGAGACCAGGTATTGAATGCAACACCTGAGGATATCAGAGGTCTGGCAAAGTATATCAGAGCCTTTATGGAGGACGATTTCCTTTGCGTTGTCGGTAATGAACAGAAGATTAAGGCTGAATCAGATAAGTTTGCGGCAATTGAAAAGCTGCTGTAAGCTCTGTACGGAAGCACTTTGTATTGTACGGGAGAGAAGACATGGGGAAAATAAAAGAGTTAATTGCAGACCTGTATCGATTTGAGGAGAAGCCCGAAGGACTTGCCTGGTGGGAAAATCTGTTTTTGATTTTCTTCGCAGGCTGCTTTGTAGGCTGGATATATGAGGAAGTATTTTATTTTGTTGTAGAAGGAAAGCTGTTAAACAGTGGATTCTTCTACGGCCCGTATCTGCCTGTTTACGGCTTCGGAAGTCTGTTTATTCTCTACACCACCAGATATTTTAAGAAGCACTGGTGGGTTGTATTTGTGGGTTCGATGTTTGTAACAGGACTGCTGGAATATGTGACAGGCTATGTTATGTATGCCATCTGGCAGAAGAGATGGTGGGATTATCGCGGTTTGTTCTTAAACATCGATGGTTATGTTTGCCTGCGCAGTGTGCTGACCTTTGCGGTGGGCGGTATCGGTATCATATATTTCATCGATCCGTTGATTCGCAAGTTCACGGTGAAGGGCAATGCGAAAGCAAGACATATTATTGCCGGCGTGCTTTTGGCCATTATGGTAATTGATGTTATCCTGACATTTGCTTTCAGCGACCATACACCCCCTATTTCAAATTACATTCCCGTTTAACGGTTTTGAAAGGAAACACAAATGAACGAAAATGCATCCTTTAAATCAGGATTTGTTACTTTAATCGGACGCCCCAATGTCGGTAAGTCTACATTGATGAACCATTTGATTGGACAGAAGATTGCAATTACTTCCAACAAACCTCAGACTACCAGAAATCGTATTCAGACGGTTCTGACCACGGAAGAAGGTCAGATTGTTTTCCTGGACACGCCCGGTATTCATAAGGCAAAGAACAAGCTGGGTGACTACATGGTGAATGTGGCGGAAAAGACCATGGAAGAGGTTGATGTCATTCTCTGGCTGGTGGAACCTACCGATTACATCGGTGCGGGAGAGCGTCATATTATTGAACAACTGAAAAAGACCAAGACACCCATTATTCTGGTTATCAACAAGATTGACACCGTAAAGAAGGATGCCATTCTCGGATTTATCGATACCTACCGTAAAGAATTGGATTTCCAGGAAATCGTACCCGTATCTGCGTTGAAGGGCAGCGGCTGTGACGAACTGGTAGAGTGTATTTTCAAGTATCTGCCTTACGGACCTGCCTTCTATGATGAGGATACCATTACCGATCAGCCCATGCGTCAGATTGTTGCTGAACTGATTCGTGAGAAGGCACTGCGCCTGCTGCAGGATGAGATTCCGCACGGCATCGCGGTTAGCATTGAAAGCATGAAGGAAAAAGGCAGCATCTGCCATATTGAGGCAACCATTGTCTGTGAAAGAGATTCTCATAAGGGAATCATCATCGGTAAGGGCGGTGCCATGTTAAAGAAGATTGGTTCCACCGCCAGACCGGAAATCGAGGACATGCTGGAAATGCAGGTAAATCTGCAGCTTTGGGTAAAGGTGAAAAAGGATTGGCGTGACAGTGATTTCTTAATGAAAAACTTTGGCTACAATCCGAAGGACCTTACAATCGGTTCCAATGAATAATTGTTTCTGATACATATCTTTTCTGCATTCGGGGATGATAGTAATATCATTTCTTCCGAAGGAGTCAGACGATATGCAGGACAGGTTGTGGAAAGTTTTTGAACAGACAGGAAAAGTGCAGGATTATTTGAAATTTGCTTCTGCAAGCGGCCGGACGCGCAGGCAGAACGGAAAGGAAACCCATGCAGGACAATATCTTTGTGACGGGCATTATTCTGAAGCAGACACCTGTGGGGGAGTACGACCGCCATGTGACCATACTGACGAAGGAAAGAGGGAAGATAACCGCTTTCGCTAAAGGAGCCAGAAAACCCTCCAACAAGCTGGCGGCAGCCACCAATCCTTTGTCCTTCGGAAGATTCCGTGTTTTTGAAGGAAAGAATTCCTATACGATTTCCGACGCAGAGATTCAAAACTATTTTGAGGAACTGCGGATGGATATTGTAGGTGCCTGTTACGGCATGTATTTTGCCGAGGTGGCAGGATATTATGCACAGGAAAATAATGATGAACGTGAACTGCTGAAACTGCTGTACCAGTCGCTCAGGGCGCTGTGCGCGGAGGCTCTTCCCAATCCCCTGGTTCGCTGTGTTTTTGAACTGCGATCCATTTTCATCAACGGAGAGTACCCCGGACATCCCGCAGATGCAAAACTGGAGGAATCCACGGTGTATGCACTGGATTACATAGTGGGCAGTCCGATTGAGAAACTGTATACATTTACTGTTTCGGATACGGTTTTGCTGCAGCTGGAACAGATTGCGGAAACTTATATGAAACGCTTTGTGGGACATCATTTTAAAAGTCTTGAGGTTCTGAAAACTTTAGGTTGATTCTAAAAAGTGTTTTTGGTAAAATATTGTTTTAAGTGGGAAGAAATCTTCCCATATTGCAGGTCAAGAAGAAAGGCATGGTTATCGGATGAAAAAATGCGTTCAACTGACCGCCTGTTTGTTAGCACTGCTCACAATACTCGGTGGTTGCGGAAACGCCGAAGCAAAGCCGGACCCTTCCTCCACTACATTATTACTGGAGAAAGACGGGCAGATCACCTTTTATTTGGTGGAAGACTTTGATAAGGAATATTATAAGCTTTCCGAGTTGTCAGATATGGCAAAGGAAGAGGCTTCCGAATTTAATCAAAAGAATCCCATGACAATCGGCAGCGCGGTTACCGTGACGAATGTTGCCAGCCTGGAGGGAGAGACTCCTAAGGCACTGATTCAGTACAGCTTCGCAGGGGACGAGCAGTTTACGACCTTCACCGGAGCCAACTTGTACTATGGAACGGTAGGAGAGGCCTGGGATCATGGCTTTCATGTAAAGGGAACTTTATCAAATCCTAAGGGAACTGATAAGATTTCCGAACTGGAATTGACAACAATGGGAAATTACAGTGTTTTTTATACAGATTTAAAGTATCCGGTTTATACCGAGCGAAAGGTGGCTTACTTAAGTCCCGGAGCGATGGTTATGTCGGATGGCGGTATTGATCTGACCAATGTGGAAGGCACTGCAGTTATTATATTGAAATAGTACTTCGGCAAAGCAGATTTGCCGGTGGATAAGAAAGGAATATAACAGTTATGGAAAAGACAATGGAGAAAATTGTGGCTTTGGCAAAGGCAAGAGGATTTGTATATCCCGGTTCCGAGATTTACGGCGGACTTGCTAACACCTGGGACTACGGTAACCTTGGTGTAGAGCTGAAGAACAATGTTAAGAAAGCTTGGTGGCAGAAATTCGTGCAGGAGAACCCTTACAATGTAGGTGTTGACTGTGCTATTCTGATGAACCCTCAGACCTGGGTTGCTTCCGGTCACCTCGGCGGATTCTCAGATCCACTGATGGACTGTAAGGAGTGTCATGAGAGATTCCGTGCAGATAAGCTGATTGAGGATTTCTGTGCAGAGAACGGCATTGCTCTTACCGAGAGTGTTGATGCATGGAGCCAGGAGCAGATGAAGAATTTCGTAGAGGAGCACAACATTCCTTGTCCTTCCTGCGGAAAGCACAACTTTACAGATATTCGTCAGTTCAACCTGATGTTCAAGACCTTCCAGGGCGTTACCGAGGATGCAAAGAGTACCGTATATCTTCGTCCCGAGACCGCTCAGGGTATTTTCGTAAACTTTAAGAATGTACAGAGAACTTCCAGAAAGAAGATTCCTTTCGGTATCGGTCAGATCGGTAAGTCCTTCAGAAACGAGATTACTCCCGGTAACTTCACCTTCCGTACCAGAGAGTTCGAGCAGATGGAGCTGGAGTTCTTCTGTGAGCCCGGCACCGATATGGAGTGGTTCCAGTACTGGAGAGCATTCTGCCGTGACTGGCTGCTGTCTCTCGGCATGAAGGAAGATGAGATGCGTCTTCGTGACCACAGCCCTGAGGAGCTTTGCTTCTATTCTAAAGGAACCACCGATATCGAGTTCCTGTTCCCCTTCGGTTGGGGTGAGCTTTGGGGTATCGCTGACAGAACCGATTATGACCTGACTCAGCATGCAAATACCTCAGGTGAGGATATGACTTACTTCGACGATGAGAAGAAGGAGAAGTATGTTCCTTATGTTGTAGAGCCTTCACTGGGTGCAGACAGAGTTGTTCTTGCATTCCTGTGTGCAGCATATGACGAGGAGGAGTTAGAGGGCGGCGATGTTCGTACCGTTCTTCATTTCCATCCCGCACTTGCTCCTGTTAAGATTGGTGTGCTTCCTCTTTCCAAGAAGCTGAACGATGGCGCAGAGAAGATTTTTGCACAGCTTTCCAAGAAGTATAACTGTGAGTTTGATGACAGAGGAAACATCGGTAAGAGATATCGTCGTCAGGATGAAATCGGTACTCCCTTCTGTATTACATATGACTTCGAGTCAGAGACCGATAACTGCGTAACTGTTCGTTTCAGAGATTCCATGGAGCAGGAAAGAGTTGCAATTGCAGATCTTGATGCATACTTCGCAGACAAGTTTACTTTCTAAAAAATCGAGTATGGAAGGGTAGGATTTATTCTGCTGCGGCAGAATGCAATTCTGCCCTTTTTTCGATATTATGATAATACTGATTATAGATAGAGGTTGGGGTTATGAACAAAGAAGAAGTTTTCAGAGTGCTCGGTATTCCTGAAACAAAGGATGAAAGAGCAATTAAAAATGCATACAGAGAGAAACTGACAGTCACCAATCCCGAGGATAATCCCGAAGGCTTTAAGAGACTTCGCGCCGCATTTGAGGAGGCTATCCGCCTGATGAATGAGCAGGACGAGGAAGAACAGGAAGAGGAAATTGATGATACTCCCTCCGGACAGTGGCTGGAGCAGGTGAAAGATATCTATGCGCATATGAGCAAGAGAACAGATATCGAAGCCTGGAAGGAACTGTTTCAGGATGAAGTATTCCTTTCTCTGGAGGATGAAGAACTCTGCACCAGAAAGCTGCTTGTCTTCTTTATGGACCATTACAGACTGCCTCTGGATGTATGGAAGCTTGTAGATAAGAATGTGCACTTCCTGGACAGAGCAAAAGAACTGCGCGAAGTATTCCCTGCAGACTTTGTATCTTTCCTGATCAGCCGCAGTGATGCTGCGGATTTCGATTATGAATATTTTGATGGCCCCGATGATGGCGATTACGATCGTTTCCTGCATCTCTATGAAGAGTGCTGGGGAGCATTGCAGGAGAATCGCGATGACGAGGCAAGACAGCTGCTTACGGATGCAGATGCGCTGGAGATTACCCACCCTGTTTTGGAAATCTGCAGAGCACTATATTACAAGCATCTCGGTGAGACAGACAAGTCAGCCGTTATTATGGATGAAATCGCAGAGAAGTATCCGAATAAGGCTGCTTATATCAATCAGGCCGCAGAGTTTTACTACAGTCTCGGCGAAGAGAAAAAGGACAGAGCTGCAGAACTTTTCATGAAAATGAAGGAATTGGATGACAGAAATTATGCAGCAAATCTGCGCCTGACAGAATACTTTTTTGAAAAGAAACGCTTTAAGGATGCTAAGAAATGTGCAGAGCGTGTATTGCAGGCCGGAGCACATGATGAGTTCTTTGAATTACTCGGTCAGATTAACCGGGAACTGGAAACAGAGTATGAGAGAGACTGGAACGATACACATACCTGGCAGCCGGGACTGGAGCTTTGCTGGTGCTACCTGCAGGACAGCAGACTGATGGATTCCTTAAAGATTACGGAAGAGATTGAATCCCTTCTGCCCAAGGACAAGGAGGCAGAATGGAAGGGCCTTTATTCCAAAATCATGCTGGAACTGGGCGAGTATGAGGAATCAGCCCGCAGAGCGGAAATCTGGGAAGAGGCTCTGGAAGAGAGAGTTGCCGGAGATGAGGAGGAAGCGGAAAAGGTCAAGGACCGTGACCGTATTCGCCAGTCACACATGATTCGCATTCAGTGCTATCATCATCTCGGATTTGCTAAGGAAGGGTATTTTGCAAAGGCAATCGAGGAGTGCGAAGCAATCACCCTCGGAAACAGTAAGGATATTAACACTCTTTTGGAAAAGGGTGCCATTTACAATGACATGGGTGAGTATGATAAGGCTATTGAGGTTGCGGAAATGCTCATTGAAAATTATCGTGTCACCGCAGCTTATTCCATCAAGATGGAAGCAGGCCGCCGTCAGTTAGATGCTTCCCTGGTTCATCAGGGAGCCAGCAACTGTATTCACTATTTCCCTGATTATGTAAAGCCTTATGAATATCTCGGCAAGGTTTATATGGATCTGGAGCGTCCTCAGGATATGGAGAAACTGGTTGAGGCAGCCAAGGAGAACGGCGTCAAAAGTGATCTGTTGAATGCTTATGTTTACCTGATGGACCATGAAGGCATTGATACGGATGAACTGGCTGAGAAGTGTAAGGCCTTCCGTGAGGAGTATCGTAAGCCGCTGGAAAACGGAAGCCCTGAATATTTTGAAAAGGGTTTGCCGGTTATTACCGAACTTTTAAACAGAAGTCCTGAAGGATACATGTTTGTGGAAAGAGCAATCTTCCACAGAATGGCCGGTCATTTTGCAGAAGCGGAGAAGGATCTGGAGGTTGCACTTTCCCTGAATCCCGTGAACTTCTTTGCCTTAAATGCAATGAGTTTTGTTTACAAATATCAGGGGCAGTATGACAAGGCGATTGCCTTCCTGAATAAGGCGATTCTGAATAAGACTGAAAAGCAGTCTGCCATTATTTACTCCGATCTCTCCGAACTGTATTCACTTGCAGGAGATTACAGGAGAGCGCTGGCAGCGATTCTGAAATATCAGGAGCTTACCGATGACCACGCAAGATGGGTGGAAAATCAGATTGCTGAGGTTTACATTAATCTCTGCAATGCGGCAGAGGCCTGCAAGCTGTATGAGTCCTACGCCGATAAGGCTCCCATTGCAGCTTTGGACAGCAGTGTGGAAGCAAGCTATAAGTGCAATGATGAGGAGAGAACCCGAGAGTATCTTCGCCGCTGGGCAGAGCGTCTGGAAATCAAGGAGCAGAGAGAACTCCCCTTTGATAAATTGAAGAATACCTTCTTTAAGAGCAAGAATGAAGAAGAAAAGGTTGACGAAAAGCGTGCAAAGAATCTTGTGAGATATTATAAGCAGCTGTTCTGGACAGAACTTGTATTTAATCACAAGCGAGCCTTTGTGAGCGCATTGGATAAGATGCGAACCTTTGAAAGTGATAACAGCGATGCCGGTAATTTTTCTGACGCTATTTTCGCATGTATTTGTTTTGGTGAGGAAAGCCGAGGCAAAGAACTTGCGCTCAAGCTGAAAGCCTGGCTGGCTCGCTATGATGCAAATCCCGTGAAGAGCTATTACGGCAGAGACAAGGGACTGATGCAGCTTCGAGTTCTGGCTGACTGGTATACAGAAGACAATGAGAAACTGATGAATATGCTGGAGTCATCCAAGCATTGTGAAATCTGTCATTTCTGTACCAGCAGCGTCTGCAGAGAACTGGAATGTCTGAAGGTTCTTCTGTATGTCAGAATGGGTGAATCGGATAAGGCGAAAACTTATATGGAAGAGTGCCTTAGAAAAATGCCCGCTGACGAATATATGCTGGCAGTTAAGCATGTGGTACTTCCTGACTAGGAGGCCTGCTTGACAGTCGGAAAGGATTGGATGATTTATGATAGTTGGTATTGATTTGGGTACCACAAATAGTCTGGTGGCTTGTTTTACGGAAAACGGGCCAGTGATTATTCCCAATAGATTAGGCAAAAATTTGACTCCCTCTGTTGTCAGTGTGGATGAAGAAGGAACCGTTTATGTTGGTGAGACCGCCAAGGAACGAATGAGCCTTTATCCCGATTCGGTAGCCCAGACCTTCAAGAGAAGTATGGGTACGGAGAGAGAGTATACCTTAAGCGGTAAGAAATATAAACCGGAGGAATTGTCAAGCTTCGTGCTTCGCGCTTTGAAGGAGGATGCCGAGGAATATCTGGGTGAGCCTGTTACCGAAGCGGTTATCAGTGTGCCTGCTTACTTTGATGACAAGCGACGCAAAGCGACAAAACGCGCCGGAGAACTTGCTGGCCTGAAGGTGGAGAGAATGATTTCCGAGCCTACCGCAGCAGCCGTGGCCTACGGCCTGTATGATAAGACAAAGGACACCAGATTTCTGGTATTTGACCTGGGCGGCGGTACCTTTGATGTTTCCATATTGGAGCTTTACCACAATATCCTTGAAGTAAGAGCCGTTGCCGGAGACAATTATCTGGGCGGTGAAGACTTCACCCAGGTGATGGCAAAGCTGTTCCTGCACAAAGCAAAGATGCAGCTGTCCGATTTGGACAGAAAGGAGCAGGTGAGACTGTATCGCGCGGCGGAGAAGGCGAAGCGTGAGATCAGTGATGCGGCTTCCGTTGCCGTCAGCTTTACTTATCATGAGGAAAAGCTGGAACAGGTTGTTACCTATAAGGAATATGAAGAGGCTTGTGAAGAACTTCTGATGAAGATTCGCGAACCGGTGAAGAAGAGCCTTGCGGATGCAGGACTTAAGCTGGGGGATATCGATGAGGTGATTCTGATCGGCGGTGCAACCAGACTTACGATTGTGAAGGATTTCCTGATCAGACTGTTCCGTAAATTCCCGGATACAAAGTTAAATCCTGACGAAACCGTTGCAATCGGTGCTGCCATTCAGGCGGCAATGAAGGAGCGCAAAGCGGAGGTGAAGGAAATTATCCTCACAGATGTCTGCTCCTTTACCCTTGGAACCGAGGTTGTGGTGGAGATGGAGGAAGGTCATTTTGAAAATGGCAGATTCTGTCCCATTATTGAAAGAAACACCGTTATTCCCGCGAGCCATACCGAGAGACTTTACACCATTCGCGATAATCAGGATAAGGTTCGCGTGAGAGTTCTTCAGGGTGAAAGCCGTTATGCCAAGAACAATCTGTTCCTGGGAGAACTGGAGATTGATATCCCGAAAGCACCCAAGGGAGTGGAATCGGTTGATGTTACCTATACTTATGATATTAACTCCCTGCTTGAGGTTGAGGTTACCGTTGTCAGCACCGGCCTGCAGAAGAAGATGATTATCAAGGGCATGGACAACAAGATGACCGAGGAGGAAATCGCAAAGCGAATGGAGGAGCTGAGCTTCTTAAAGATTCAGCCCAGAGACCTGGAAGAGAACAAACTTGTTTTGCTTCGCGCGGAGCGAAAATACGAGGAAAGTCTTGGTGATGTTCGTAAGATACTGGATGGTGCCATCTCAAAGTTTGAGGTTGCTCTGTCCAAGGGAGACAAGGCTGAAATAGAAGAGTGCCGCAGAGAACTGGCTGCGCTTCTGGATGAGGAAGATGAATAAAAATATTCTATACAAACGCCAGAAAAAGTGATAATATCAGTACGATTATGTGTATTTGAAGAAAGGTTTGGTTAATAATATGCAGCAATTTACTTCAGATTATCTTAGAAATGAATGGATAAAGTTCTACGAAGAGCGCGGACATAAGAATGTCGGTGCGGTTTCTCTGGTTTCCGACGGTTCTACCGGTGCTATGTTCAATGTAGCAGGTATGCAGCCTATCATGCCTTATCTGCTTGGTAAGAAGCATCCCCTGGGAACAAGACTCTGCAATGTTCAGGGTTGTGTTCGTACCAATGATATTGATGGAATCGGCGACAAGAGCCATCTGACTTTCTTTGAGATGATGGGTTCCTGGAGCCTTGGAGATTACTTCAAGGAGGACAGATGTAAGTGGAGCTACGAACTGCTGACTCAGGTTTTCAAGTTCGACAGAGACCATCTTGCAGCAACCGTATTTGAAGGTGATGAGAATGCACCTCGCGATGAGGAGGGCGCTAAGTTCAGAATTGCATCCGGATTTAAGCCTGAGAATGTATTCTTCCTTCCCGCAGAGGATAACTGGTGGGGACTTGAGTACGGCCCCTGCGGACCTGACTCAGAGATGTTCTATGTATCAGACAAGCCTGCCTGCGGTCCCGATTGTAAGCCCGGCTGTCACTGCGGTAAGTACACCGAGATCGGTAACGATGTATTCATGCAGAATGAGAAGCATCAGGACGGTCATCTGACCCCTCTTGCCAAGAAGAATGTAGATACCGGTTGGGGTCTTGAGAGAAACCTTGCTTTCTTAAACGGCCTTGACGATGTATATCGCACAGATTTGTTTGCACCTGTTATTGCGTGTATCGAAGAAGTTTCAGGTGTGAAGTATGAGTCTGATGAGAAACTGACCAAGTCTATGAGAATTATTGCAGACCACCTTCGTACCGGCGTTATGCTGATTGGTGATGAGGCAAAGCTGCTTCCTTCCAATGCAGGTCCCGGCTATGTCCTGAGAAGACTGATTCGTCGTGCCGTAAGACATGGACGTCTCCTGTCTCTGAAGACAGAAGATTTCTGCAAGATTGCAAGCATTTATATTGATGGTACCTATAAGGAGAGCTATCCTCTGCTTTCCGAGAACAGAGAGTTCATCCTTTCCGAGCTTGAGAAGGAGATTAAGCGTTTTGAGGCTACCATCGAGAACGGCATGAAGGAATACAAGAAGATTCTGGATGCCAAGAAGGCAGAAGGCGCTTCCGTCATCGACGGTAAGTCTGCGTTCCGTCTGTATGATACCTTCGGATTCCCTCTTGAGCTGACCATCGAGATGGCAGAAGAGGAAGGCCTGAAGGTTGATGAGGAAGCTTTCAAGCAGTGCATGGAGGAGGCTAAGGAGCTGGCTCGTGAAAACGCAGCATTCTCTCAGAAATCTACCAGCAATGTATTTGATGCACTGGATGAGGCTGTTGTAACCGAGTATGTAGGCTATGAGAAGCTTACCTGCGAGGCAAAGGTTGTTGCTATTTCCGACGGCGAGAAGCTGGTATCCGTACTTCCTGCCGGTGCTGAAGGTATTGTTGTTACTGATGTTACTTCCTTCTATGCTACCATGGGTGGTCAGAAGGGTGATACCGGTGTTGTTCTGAACGGCGGTGTTCAGGTATTCGCTGTTGATGAGGCAGTTAAGGTTCCCGGCGGACGCGTAGGCCATGTCGGAACAGCAGCTGCTGAGGTAAAGGTTGGCGACTGCGTGACCATGGAAGTAAGTGCTTCCAAGCATGCAGACACCTGCAAGAACCATACTGCAACTCATATTCTGCAGGCTGCATTGCAGCAGGTGCTCGGTGAGAATGTTCACCAGCAGGGTTCTTATCAGGATGCTGCCAGAACCAGATTTGACTTTACTTACGGTCAGGCTATGACAAGTGAGGAAATCGCTAAGGTTGAAGCAATCGTAAATCAGAAGATTTCCGAGAATCTGGCAGTAGTAACTCAGGTAATGACCATTGAAGAGGCTAAGCAGACCGGTGCTATGGCACTGTTCGGAGAGAAGTACGGCGCAACCGTTCGAGTTGTAAGCATTTCCGATTTCTCTAAGGAGTTCTGCGGCGGTACTCATGTAAAGAATACAGGAGAAATTCAGAACTTTAAGATCCTTTCCGAGAGCGGTGTCGCTGCCGGTGTTCGTCGTATTGAGGCAATCACAGGCGCAAATGTAATCGCTTACTACAAGCAGTTGGAGGAGACCTTGAATCAGGCCGCAGCTCTGGCTAAGACCACACCTGCTATGCTTGGGGATAAGGTTAAGGCTATGCTTGCTGAAATCAAGAGCCTGAATTCCGAGATTGAATCACTGAAGGCAAAGGCAGCAAAGGATGCGCTTGGCGATGTTATGAATCAGGTGACTGAAGTAAACGGCGTGAAGTTCCTTGCAACCAGCGTTGACGGTGTAGATATGAACGGACTTCGTGATCTGGGCGACCAGCTGAAGACCAAGATTGGAGAGGGTGTGGTAGTGCTTCTTTCCAACCAGGACGGCAAGGTTAACATGATTGCTATGGCAACCGATGCTGCAGTAGGCAAGGGTGCTCATGCAGGTAACCTGATCAAGGGAATTGCTGCTCTTGTAGGCGGTGGCGGCGGTGGACGTCCCAACATGGCACAGGCCGGCGGTAAGAATCCTGCAGGTATTTCCGCAGCAATTGAAGAGGCAGCAAAGGTTCTTGCTTCACAGATTAAATAGTGAAAAAAATTGTTGACGAATCAATCTTTTGTGTTATAATGTAATTTGTGTATGCGGTAGAAATGTCGTTTACATAATAAATAACCCAAATCAGTCAAGTAACTTGAGGGACTGAAGGGAGGGAAGAAACAAATGTCAAACGTAATCGTTAAAGAGAATGAGACTCTTGATAGCGCACTCCGTCGTTTTAAGAGAAGCTGTGCTAAGGCTGGCATCCAGCAGGAGATTCGTAAGCGTGAGCATTACGAGAAGCCCAGCGTAAGACGTAAGAAGAAGTCTGAAGCAGCTAGAAAGCGTAAATACAACTAATAAGAGTTACAGACCCTCGGTTATATAACCGAGGGTTTTCTGTTGTCCGCATCGGTCAGGTTCATTTTGAGTTTTTGTTTCATGGGATGAAAATGTATTCATAGAATGAAAAAATCATTCGTAAAATGAAATGAGAAACTCAGAATGGACCTTTTTATGTTTATGCGTAGATTTTTTGCAGGTTTAATTGCAGCAATCTGCATCTGGAACAATTTTGCCACAGTCAGTCGGGGAGAGGAACTTGTGAGTTCACCTTCGGTTATTCTGATGGAGAGTACCACCGGTACCGTACTATATGAAATGAATGCCGGAGAACGGCGAAGCCCGGCCAGCATTACGAAAATCATGACATTGCTATTGACCTTTGAAGCTTTGGAGAGGGGAGAGATTTCGCTTGAGGACAGAGTCTGTACCAGTGAACATGCTGCATCCATGGGCGAATCCCAGGTCTTTCTGGAAGAAGGCGAGGAGCAGTCCCTGGACACAATGATTAAATGTATTACTGTTGCCAGCGGAAACGATGCCAGTGTGGCGGTAGCAGAGCATGTGGCCGGGAGTGAAACTGCTTTTGTAGAACAAATGAACAGGCGGGCAGAGGAGCTTGGTATGGCAGATACTCATTTTGAGGATTGCTGCGGCCTGTCCGATTCCGATAATCACTATTCCTGCGCAAGAGATATTGCAATTCTGACAAGAGAACTGACACTGCATTATCCGAACATCTTCCGGTACTCAGGTATCTGGATGGAGGACATTACACATAAAACAAAGCGTGGAGAGAGCACATTTACTCTGAGCAGTACCAATAAACTTCTGAAGCAGTATCCTTATATTACCGGGCTGAAAACCGGGTCGACAAGCAAGGCTAAATTCTGCATCAGTGCGACCGCGTCAAAGGATGGTGTGGACCTGATTGCGGTGGTCATGGGCGGGCCGGATTCCAAGACAAGATTCCGGGATGCAAAGGAGCTGCTTGCCTATGGTTTTGCGCATTGCAGACTATATGTGGATGATGAAACAATCTTGGAGAAAGTGCCTTTGCAGGGAGCACTGCAGGAGGAACTTCGCGTCTACTGTAAGGAACCCTTTCGGTACGTGGAAACGGAAGGACGCAGCAATTTTGTCTGGGAAACGGAAGTTCAGCTGATGGAAAATCTTCAGGCACCGGTGGAACAAGATGAGAAGATTGGAAGAATATTGTATCGTGTTGACGGAAAAGTAATTGGAGCAAACGATATTCTGGCTGCGGAGACGGTTTGCAGGGCAACGCTTTGGGATTATTGTCGTAAATCAATGACTTTTTTGCTTTTATAAGCTTATTCTCTATGGTAGAATAGAAAAAGGTTTTTGGATACAAATGCGGAAAGGAGACAAAGGAATGCATATCTGGGATATTGTGTTTACGGTATTTACAATATTGGTTTTGCTTATCATATGGGTCATTCTTATGGATACCAATCGTTTTGTGGTCAGAAAACTGATTGTGCGAGACAAAAGAATCCGTAAGAGCATCAGAGCAGTAGTGGTTTCTGATTTACATAATAAGTCCTACGGAAGGGATAATGAGCGTCTTCTGGAAGCAATCAGAGAACAGAAACCGGATATGATTCTGCTGGCGGGGGATCTGCTGAACGCGATTCCTAAGGCAAAAATGAATGTTCCGCTGCATTTTTTGAAAGAACTCTCCAAGGATTTCCCGATTTATTACGGAAACGGGAATCATGAGCACAGATTGAAACTGTACCCGGAAACTTACGGTACCATGAGTGAAGAATACGCAAAGGCACTGCAGGAGCTGCAAATAGAGCCTTTGGTTAACACGAAACAGCTGATACAGGATGCGAATATTTTGGTATACGGTGCCGAAATCGACAGAATGTATTACAAACGATTTAAACAATGCCCCATGGAAGACAGTTACATGGAAAGCATTCTCGGAAAAGCGGAGCCGGAGCAATTTGTTGTTCTTCTGGCGCATAATCCCAACTATTTCCCCGAATATGCAAAGTGGGGAGCAGATCTGGTGCTTTCCGGTCATGTACACGGCGGCGTGGCGAGAGTTCCTTTCTGGGGGAAGGGCATAATCTCTCCGAACTTCCATATTTTTCCGAAGTATGACGGCGGTCTTTATGAAGAAGGGAAAAGCAAAATGATTCTGTCCAGAGGACTGGGAGTGCACACCATTCCTTTTCGTGTTTTCAACCCCGGTGAAATCTGGGTAGTGGATTTTGAGAGCGAAGGGCAGTAACGGAAAAATGCCTTGAAAAAAGTACCTGAATTCGATACACTAATGTAAGTTACAGTTAGAGAGGTTAGAGATGGCAATACCGGTTAAATTGGAAGCATTTGAGGGTCCGTTGGATCTGCTTCTGCATTTGATTGATAAAAACAAAATAGACATCTACGATATTCCTATTGTGGAGATTACGGAGCAGTATCTCGCTTACATCAAACAGATGGAGACAGAGGATATGAATGTCATGAGTGAGTTTCTTGTCATGGCAGCTACCCTGATTGACATAAAGTGTGCGATGCTACTTCCCAAGGAAGTCAATGAAGAGGGAGAAGAGGAAGATCCCAGAGCAGAACTGGTTCAGAAATTGCTGGAGTACAAGATGTATAAGGCAATGGGACTGGAATTGCGAGACAGACAGCTGGATGCCGCCAAGGCCTGGTATCGTGAAAAGGATCTGCCGGATGAGGTGAAGAGCTATCAGCCCCCTGTAGATTACGAGCAGCTGTTAGGGGATATGACGCTGAATAAGCTTCATGAAATGTTCCGCTCCATTGTGAGAAAGCAGGAAGATAAAATCGACCCCATTCGAAGCAAGTACGGCAATATCGAGAAGGAAGAAATTGACATGGATGCGAAGGTGCTCTATGTGGAGACATACGCCAGATGCAACAAGCAATTCAGCTTCCGCAAACTTCTGGAAAATCAGAAGAGCAAGATGGAGACAATTGTCACCTTCCTGATTATTCTGGAGATGATGAAAACAGGAAAGATTTCAATCAGTCAGGAAAACATTTTCGATGATATTCTGATTGAATCACATATGTAAGAGGTAAGGAATGGAAAAAGCACAGGCAGAAGCCGCTGTTGAAGCAATTCTGTTTACCATGGGAGAGTCCGTGGAAATCAGCAGACTGGCAGAGGTAATCGGAGAAGACTTAAGAACGACAAAGAAAATCATAAAGGGACTGATGGAGCGCTATCAGGAGGAAAATCATGGTATTGCTCTGGTACAGTTTGATGATGCGGTGCAGCTTTGTACCAAGGCGGAAATGTATCCTTATCTGATTCAGATTGCGAAGACTCCCAGAAAGATTACACTTTCGGACACCGTGCTGGAGACACTTTCCATCATCGCTTACAAGCAGCCCGTGACCCGTATGGAAATTGAAAAGGTCAGAGGTGTCAGCTGTGATTTCGCAATCAACAAGTTACTGGAATATGATCTGATCTGCGAACTGGGAAGACTGGATGCACCCGGAAGACCCTTGCTGTTCGGTACCACGGAACAGTTCCTTCGATGCTTCGGCGTCAGCAGCCTGGAAGAATTGCCTGAACTGAATCCGGTACAGTTGGAGGAATTTAAGGCACAGGCGGAAGCGGAAGTACAGCTGAAACTGAATATTTAATACTAAAAAATTAAGAGACCTCATATATTCTACAAAGTTATGTGAATGGATTTGAAACATGCATCAGATGCTTTGGAGAAGAATATGGGGTCTTTTTTTGTGCGGTATTCTTTTGACGGTTAGTTTTTCCTGCAGGGCAGAGGAACAGCCAAGCCTTTATGCGGAGGCTGCTGTGCTGATGGATGCAGCTTCCGGGAGAATCCTATATGGAAAGAATGCAGATGAGATTCTGCCCATGGCAAGTACAACGAAAATTATGACCTGCATTTTATTGCTTGAACGGTTGGAGGGAACGGAGGAGATTTCAGTCAGTGCATATGCGGCCTCCATGCCGAAGGTGAAACTCGGAGTAAAACGCGGAGAAGTTTATTGTGTAAAGGATCTGCTGTATTCGCTGATGCTGGAATCCCACAATGATGCAGCTGTGGTACTTGCGGAAAATGTGGGCAAACAATATCTTGCTGAGGAATTAAGACAGAAAGATACAAAAGACTTTACGGAGCAGGAATCCCGGGAGGCGGTAGCATGCTTTGCCCGGCTGATGAATGACAAGGCAGAGGAAATCGGATGCAAACACACCCATTTTGTGACACCGAACGGTTTGGATGCTTCCGAGACAATCATGGACAACGGAGAGGAGATTACGGTAGAACATGCGACTACTGCAGGGGACCTTGCCGCAATTATGCGATATTGCATTACAGGCTCGGAGAAGAAGGAGGAATTCCTTCGGCTGACGACTGTGGGGCAATATTCATTTAATGCCAACGGGCGCTGCTTTATTTTGACAAATCACAATTCTTTTCTGCAGATGATGCAGGGAGCTCTGACGGGAAAAACCGGGTACACCGGCAAGGCAGGATACTGTTATGTTGGGGCATTGCAGAGAGGAGAGAAGACTTTGATTGTGGCGTTGCTTGCCTGCGGATGGCCGGGACACAAAACCTGGAAATGGTCCGATACGAAAAAACTGATGGAGTACGGTCTGGACCACTATGAGTATTATCGTTTTGACAGGCAGCTCCCTGAACTGCCGCAGGAGTGTTACGGCCCCATTCCCGTTCAGGGCGGGATATCTGACCGACTGGGAGAGGTGTGCATGGCGAGACTTCATCCGCTGAAGGATGGAAAATTACAGCCGGAAGGCATTTTGCTGTCCGAGGAAGAAGCTATTGAAATTCATTACAGTCTGCCAAAGGTGCTGGAGGCGCCGATTGGTGCAAATCAGGTGGTCGGAAAGGTTTCCTACAGTGTAGAAGGACAGGTTTATCAGGAGATTTTTCTTGCGACTGACACTTCGGTGGAAAAGATTACCTTATTTTGGAGTATAGAACAAATTTTGAGAAGATTTTTATTGTAAAATTTTTAGAAAAAATGCAATTCGTTCTATGCGGATTGCATTTTTTGTGATACAATGTCAAGGACAATAATCGGGGGAATATGGTTTTTCTATCCGATGATTCAAATTGTTTGTACTATTTTATTATAAATGGAGGACTGAAAGCATGAGTACTACTTCAAAAGCGAGTGAAAGAATTAATGCTTTACTCGATGACAACAGTTTCGTTGAAATCGGTGCCCTTGTTACCGCAAGAGCGACAGACTTCAATATGAAACCCAACGAAACTCCTTCAGACGGTTGTGTTACCGGCTACGGAGTAATTGGTGGTAAGCCTGTGTATGTGTACAGTCAGGACGCTTCCGTAATGAACGGAACCGTAGGCGAGATGCATGCAAAGAAGATTACCGCACTTTACGATCTTGCAATGAAGACAGGAGCACCATTTATCGGCATGATTGATTCTGCAGGTCTTAGATTACAGGAGGCTACTGATGCTTTGAATGCGTTCGGCGCAATCTATATGAAGCAGACACTTGCTTCCGGTGTAATCCCTCAGATTACCGCTATTATGGGTAACTGCGGCGGTGGACTTGCTCTGTTCCCTACCTTGACTGACTTTACTTTCATGGAGGACAAGAACGCAAAGCTGTTCGTAAACGCTCCCAATGCACTTGACGGCAACAACACTGCAAAGTGTGATACCGCAACCGCTGCATTCCAGTCTGAGGAGAGCGGTATTGTTGATGTGGTAGCTGATGAGGATACCATCATTGCAAAGATTCGTGAGCTGGTTGCATTCCTTCCTTCCAACAGTTCAGAAGGAACCGATATCGTTGACTGTGAGGATAGCCTGAATCGTGTAAATTCTGAAATCGAAGGCTGCGTAGGAGATACTTCCATCGCACTGTCAATCATCGCTGACAACAATGATTTCTTTGAAATCCAGGCTGACTACGGCAAGGATATGGTTGTTGGTTTCATTAAGCTTGACGGCGTGACCGTTGGTGCTGTTGCAAACCGCAGCGAAATCTGTGACGGAGACGGCAATGTAGTTGAGAAGCTTGATGCAGTTCTTTCTAAGCAGGGCTGTGACAAGGCTGCTGATTTTGTAAACTTCTGTGATGCTTATGATATCCCTGTACTGACCCTGACCAATGTTAAGGGCTACAAGGCTACTCTTTCTTCAGAGAAGGGCATTGCTAAGGCTGCTGCAAAGCTGACCTATGCATTCGCAAACGCAACTGTTCCCAAGGTAAATGTCATCATCGGCAAGGCCCTCGGAACCGCTGCAACTGTAATGAACTCCAAGGCACTTGGCGCAGATATCATCTTCGCATGGCCCGATGCTGAAATCGGAACCATGGAGAGCAAGCTGGCTGCAAAGATTATGTATGACGGCCAGGGTGCAGATGTAATCGCCGCTAAGGCAAATGAATATGCAGCTCTTCAGCTTTCTGCTATGAGCGCTGCAAAGAGAGGATATGTGGACACAATCGTTGCACCTGCTGAGACAAGAAAGTATGTTATCGGTGCATTCGAGATGCTCTTTACCAAGAGCGAGGACCGTCCTTTTAAGAAGCACGGAACAGTATAAGAGAAAGGTGAATACAAGATGAAGAAGAAATTATTAGCTCTCGTATGTATGATTACCTGTGTCTTTGCTTTGACTGCTTGCGGTAAGGAAGAAACCTATACTGACTTTGAGTCAACCAAAATGATGGCTGCCGAAAATCAGGCTGTTACCTACATCCAGACATTTACAGATGCATTTTGTCAGGGAATTCCCTTTGACATGTACGGAATGCCTTTAGATGAGCTGACTATGGAAGATATCGAAACAATTGTTGCCGAGGCTTCCGCGCAGTCTCTCGTTGTTGACGGTTATGCTGTAAAAACCGGTGTAGAATCTTTCAATTCCGCACTTGAAACCATTGGTGAGATTGTTAGCATTGATGATGCAAAAGCAACCATTGACGGTAATCAGATTGTTGTAAACGTAAATGTTACCGGTGAGAAGAAGAATGCAACTGCTGAAATCGTATTCTCCAACACCGTAAACATGAAGCTGGAATCAGCTTCCTTAAACCCTGTTGCAAGCTTCGGCGAAATGATGCAGAAGGCAGGACTTAACACCCTGATCGGTATGGGTACCGTATTTATGGTACTGATTCTGATCAGCTTGATTATTTCCGCATTTGCAATCATTCCCAAGATTCAGAAGGCAGTTGCCGATAAGAAGGCAGCCAAGAAGGCACAGGAAACCACAGAGACTCCCGCAGCTGTAGAGACAGTTGAGGTTGTTGATGAAACAGATGATCTTGAACTTGTTGCTGTTATTGCAGCTGCAATCGCAGCAAGCGAGGGCCAGGCAACTACAGATGGATTCGTAGTACGTTCCATCATCAGAAGAGCATAATTCAATTTTAAACGGAGGAATTATAAAATGAAAAATTATACTATTACAGTAAACGGCAACGTATATGATGTAACTGTAGAAGAGGGCGCAGCTACCGGCGCTGTAGCAGCAAAGGCTCCCGCAGCTCCCAAGGCAGCTCCTAAGCCCGCTTCCGCAGCAGCACCCAAGGCAAGCGGTGCAGCAGGCAGCGTAAAGATTGAGGCCGGTGCAGCAGGTAAGGTATTTAAGATCGAGGCTAAGGTTGGCCAGGCTGTTAAGAAAGGTGACGCAGTAGTTATCCTTGAGGCAATGAAGATGGAAATCCCTGTTGTTGCTCCCGAAGACGGAACAGTAGCAAGCATCGATGTAGCAGTTGGTGATCCTGTTGAGGCTGGTGCAGTTCTCGCAACTTTGAACTAATTTTAAGAAAGCACTTTTAGCAGAACAACAGGAGGTCAACAAATGGACTATATAGCTTCAACAATGAACAACCTGCTCCATCAGACAGCGTTCTTCAACCTGACCGTTGGAAACTATGTCATGATTGCGGTTGCATGTTTTTTCCTTTACTTAGCTATCCGTCATGAGTTTGAGCCCTTACTCTTGCTTCCAATTGCGTTCGGTATGCTTCTTGTAAATATCTATCCCGATATTATGCTTCATGCAGAGGACGCAGCTAACGGAACCGGCGGATTACTGTATTACTTCTATTTACTTGATGAACTTGCAATTTTGCCTTCCCTGATTTTCATGGGCGTAGGTGCGATGACAGACTTCGGTCCCCTCATTGCAAACCCCAAGAGCTTCTGGCTCGGCGCAGCTGCACAGTTCGGTATTTTCGCAGCTTATTTCGGAGCTATCTGGCTTGGATTTAACGATAAGGCAGCTGCAGCAATTTCCATCATCGGTGGTGCTGACGGCCCTACATCCATTTTCCTTGCAGGTAAGCTCGGTCAGACTGCAATTCTGGGACCCATCGCAGTAGCAGCATATTCTTATATGTCTCTGGTTCCCATTATTCAGCCCCCTATTATGAAACTTTTCACCACTGAAAAGGAACGTAAGATTAAGATGGGTCAGCTTCGTCCCGTTTCCAAACTGGAGAAGATTCTGTTCCCTATCGTTGTTACCATCGTAGTTTGTCTGATTCTTCCTACCACAGCTCCCCTCGTTGGTATGCTGATGCTCGGTAACCTGTTCAAGGAGTCCGGCGTAGTAAGACAGCTGACAGAAACTGCATCCAATGCTCTTATGTACATCGTAGTTATTCTTCTTGGTACCTCCGTTGGTGCTACCACCAGCGCAGAAGCATTCCTGAATGCCGATACCCTGAAGATCGTAGCACTTGGTCTTGTTGCATTTATGTTCGGTACCGCAGCAGGTGTCCTGTTCGGTAAGCTGATGTGCATCGCTACCAAGGGTAAAGTAAATCCTCTGATTGGTTCAGCAGGTGTATCTGCCGTTCCTATGGCAGCTCGTGTATCTCAGAAGGTTGGTGCAGAAGCAGATCCTACAAACTTCCTGCTGATGCATGCTATGGGACCTAATGTAGCAGGTGTTATCGGTACTGCAGTGGCAGCCGGTACTTTCATGGCTATCTTCGGAGTATTCTAAGCACAGCCAAAACATAATTTAAAATGGAGGAATTCGTAAAATGTCAGAAATAGTTAAGAAACCTATTAAGATTACTGAAACCATTCTGCGTGACGCACATCAGTCTCTGATTGCAACCAGAATGCCTACCGAGTTCATGCTTCCCATCGTAGAGAAGATGGACAAGGTTGGATATCACTCTGTTGAGTGTTGGGGTGGTGCTACCTTCGATGCATCCCTTCGTTTCCTGAAGGAAGATCCTTGGGACAGACTTCGTAAGCTGCGTGACGGCTTCAAGAATACCAAACTGCAGATGCTGTTCCGTGGACAGAACATCCTCGGTTACAGACCCTACGCAGATGATGTTGTAGATGCTTTCGTACAGAAGTCCATCTCCAACGGTATTGATATCATTCGTATTTTCGACTGCTTGAACTATCTTCCCAACCTTCAGGAAGCAGTAAATGCTACCAACAAGATGAAGGCACAGGAAGGCAGAGGTCATGCACAGGTTGCTCTTTCTTATACCCTTGGTGATGCTTATACTCTTGAGTACTGGGCAGATATGGCTAAGAAGATTGAGGAGATGGGTGCAGACTCTATCTGTATCAAGGATATGGCTGGTCTGCTTGTCCCTTACAAGGCAACTGAGCTTGTTAAGGCAATGAAGGAGAATACAAAGCTTCCTATCCAGCTGCATACACACTACACCTCAGGTGTAGCAAGCATGACTTCCCTGAAGGCTGTTGAGGCAGGTGTTGATGTTATCGATACCGCAATGAGCCCCTTCGCTATGGGTACTTCACAGCCTGCAACCGAAGTTATGGTTGAGACCTGCAGAGGAAGCGAGTATGATACCGGATTTGACCAGAACCTTCTTGCAGAAATCGCTGATTACTTCCGTCCTTACAGAGATGAGTGCCTGAAGTCAGGTCTGCTCAATCCTAAGGTAATGGGTGTAGATATCAAGACCCTGCTTTACCAGGTACCCGGCGGTATGCTTTCTAACATGGTTAGCCAGTTGAAGGAGCAGAACGCAGAAGATAAGTACTATGATGTATTGAAGGAAATCCCTCAGGTTCGTAAGGATCTCGGTGAGCCCCCTCTTGTTACTCCTTCTTCACAGATCGTTGGTACACAGGCTGTATTTAATGTATTGCTCGGTGAGAGATATAAGATGGCTACCAAGGAGACCAAGGCGGTTCTTCGGGGTGAGTATGGTCAGACTGTAAAGCATATGAGCCAGGAGGTTATCGACAAGGTTATTCCCGGTGAGAAGAGACTTACAGGCCGTTTCGCTGATACTCTCGGCGCAGAGATGGACAAGCTGGAAGGCGAGATGAAGGAATGGAAGCAGCAGGACGAGGATGTTCTGTCTTACGCACTGTTCCCTCAGGTTGCTACCGACTTCTTCAAGTATCGTACTGCTCAGCAGGAGAAGGTTGATCTTACTCAGGCTGATACCAAGAACGGTGCTTATCCCGTATAATTAAGAATGTCTGAATTGAGGCATCGGAACGCGCGCGTTTCGGTGCCTCTTGACATGTAAAAGCCTGACCGATAGAATTATCATATTAGGTTTTTACTATCTTTTTGAAAGAGGAATTATGAGTAAAGTAATCGTAATCGGCGGCGGTGCTGCAGGCATGATGGCGGCAATCACCGCGGCAGACGGGGGACATACCGTTACCCTGCTTGAGAAGAATGAAAAATTGGGCAAGAAGCTTTTTATCACCGGTAAGGGCAGATGTAATGTGACAAATGCGGCAGATATGGAGACATTATTTGCCAATGTCATTACCAATGAAAAGTTTTTGTACAGTGCCTTTTATGGATATGACAATAATATGGTGATGGACTTCCTGGAGAAGGAAGGCTGCCATTTGAAAGTAGAACGCGGAGACCGCGTATTTCCTGTTTCTGACCACTCCAGCGATGTTATCAGTGCACTTTCCAGAGCGATGCAGAGCCGAGGCGTGGAGGTAAAACTGAACACGGAAGTGAAGAGCCTGATTACAGAAAATGACTGTGTGAAGGGAGTGCTGCTGGATAAGGGTAAGAAATTGCCTGCAGACAAGGTGATTGTCTGTACAGGCGGAGTTTCTTATGCATCCACGGGTTCTACCGGTGACGGCTATCGTTTTGCCGAAGAGACCGGACATAAACTGATTCCTGCAGAGCCTTCTTTGGTGCCGTTGTGCACAGAGGAAGAGTGGTGCAAGGAGGTTATGGGGTTATCCCTTCGCAATGTGGCTGTGACCATGATGCAGGGCAAGAAAGTGTTATATGAGAACCAGGGAGAGATGCTGTTTACTCATTTTGGCGTCAGCGGGCCCCTGATTCTTTCCGCCAGCAGTTTCTATAAACCGGGCAAGGAAACAAGCCTGTCTATTGATTTGAAGCCTGCGCTTAGCTTTGAACAGCTGGATAAGCGATTGCTGCGTGATTTTGATGAAAACAAAAATAAACAGTTCAAGAATGCATTAAATGAATTATTCCCGTCAAAACTGATTCCGATTATGATTCGGTTATCCGGTATTTCTCCGGAGAAAAAGGTCAATGAAATCTCAAAAGAGGAGCGCCAGCATTTTGTTGATCTGATGAAGCATCTGCCACTCACTGTAACAGGTACACGCGGGTTTGCAGAGGCGATTATTACCCGAGGCGGCGTTTCGGTGAAGGATGTAAATCCTTCCACAATGGAATCCAAAAAGGTGAAAGGACTGTACTTCGCCGGAGAGGTGCTTGATCTGGATGCGCTGACCGGAGGATTTAACTTACAGATTGCCTGGTCCACGGGTCATCTGGCAGGAGAAAGTATAGAGTAAAAGGAGATAACGATATGAGTTACAATGTAGCTGTTGATGGCCCTGCAGGGGCAGGTAAGAGTACCATCGCAAAAATGGTTGCGAAAAAGATGAATCTGATTTATGTAGATACCGGTTCCATGTATCGTGCCATGGCTCTTTTCATGGTCAGAGCAGGCATTGATCTGAATGACACCGAGAAGATTATTGCTGCATGTCAGGATGTAGATATTACCATTCGCTATGAGGATGGTGTACAGGTTGTTTATCTGAACGGAGAGAACGTAAATGCATTTCTTCGTACAGAGGAGGTTGGAAAGGCAGCTTCCACTACCAGTGCAATTCCCGAGGTAAGAGAGAAGCTTGTTGCTCTGCAGAAAAAGCTTGCTGCAGAGAGTGATTGTATTATGGACGGAAGAGACATCGGAACCTGTGTACTTCCCGGTGCACAGCGCAAGATTTATCTGACTGCGAGCAGTGAAGTACGCGCAAAAAGACGTTACGATGAATTGGTTGCAAAGGGTGAGAAATGTGATTTTGATACCATCAAGGCTGATATTGAGGCAAGAGATTATCAGGATATGAACCGTGCAATCTCTCCTTTAAAGCAGGCTGAGGATGCCATTCTTGTAGACTCTTCCTACATGACCATCGATGAAGTAGTGGAAGAAATCATTCGCCTTTGCAATCAATAAATTTTACGGATAGGTAATGTTAAATGGAAGTTAAACTTGCGGAGTGTGCCGGCTTTTGTTTCGGCGTTAAGAGAGCAGTGGATACCGTATATGAACAGGCTGCCACAGGGAAGAAAATATATACTTACGGTCCCATTGTTCACAACGAAGAAGTAGTGAAGGAATTAAATGATTTGGGTGTACAGGTATTGGAAGATGAGTCGAAGCTTGCAGAAATGAAAGCCGATGAAATTGACAATACAGCAGTTATCATTCGAGCTCACGGCATACCCGAAAAGGTATACGAGAAGATTAAGAATACCGGTGTGGAGGTCATTGATGCCACCTGTCCGTTTGTGAAACGAATTCACAAAATTGTGACGGAAAAAAGCGAGCAGGGATACACGATTCTGATTGTCGGGAACCCCGGACATCCTGAGGTGGAAGGCATTGTCGGATGGTGTAAAGGGGCTGCATTTGTGGTGGAAACGCCCGTAGAAGCTGCCGAAATTGCCATTCCGATGGAAAATCGCATATTTATCGTGTCGCAGACGACATTTAACTACAATAAATTTGAATATATAGTTGAAATTTTTGAAAAAAGAGGGTACAATGTTAATGTTGCAAATACTATATGTAATGCAACGGCAGAACGTCAGCGTTCAGCACAAGCATTGGCTGGGGAAGCCGATGTTATGATTGTGATAGGAGGCAAGCACAGCTCCAATACAGCGAAGCTTTATGAGATTTGCAGGAAGGAATGTGCCAATACCTATTTTATACAGACACTGGATGACTTGCATTTAGAAGAGTTACCTAAAGCTGTTCGACTGGTGGGTGTTACGGCGGGGGCTTCCACCCCAAACAAATTAATCGAGGAGGTTCAAAATTATGTCAGAATTAACTTTTGAACAAATGTTGGAAGATTCAATTAAGACAATACATTCAGGAGAGGTAGTCGAGGGTACAGTTA
>JAZLKR010000038.1:0-30425 GCA_045597705.1 Acetatifactor sp. | reverse complement strand
CCATCTTGTACCGATAAATCTTTTTACACCAGACCATGCGGTCCTGTGCACTTATGCGGTATTAGCAGTCGTTTCCAACTGTTGTCCCCCTGTACAAGGCAGGTTACCCACGCGTTACTCACCCGTCCGCCACTCGCTTTGACCGAAGTCATCGCTCGTTCGACTTGCATGTGTTAAGCACGCCGCCAGCGTTCATCCTGAGCCAGGATCAAACTCTCATGTTAAATGGTTGTTTGTCCTGCCAGTCTTTAACTGGCATTACTGTTTTGTTTGAGCGTTCAATTGCTTGAACTTTGTTCTCTGAATTAATTCAATGGCGAATTGCATTCGCCTTAGAATTTTCAGGGTTGCATTGATGTTTATTTGTCAAGGTACGAGCAAGGCAAGGATTAAATTTGATAATGTTCGTCAAGCTTGCTTGTAAGAACATTTATTAAATTTAAGACTTATCGTGCGACAGCACGCAGCGAGAAAGCTTTGCTTTCGAGCTGGCCTTGCAGCTGTCTTTCAAGCGACAGCTTAGTTAGAATATCACATCCCTTAGGGGTTGTCAACAGCTTTTTCGAAACTTTTTTATTTCTTTTTTTGACCCACTAGATGTTGTTGAGTAAGGGTTTTGAAAGCACATATTCTACGATTACATAAGCGAGATAGTTGTGGCGGTAGAACCAGAGCAGGACAGGATTTGCCTCTGTGCTGGAGATAATTAACTGTCCGATTGCGCCCAGATTGAAGACTCCAATCAGGGAGTACAGGAGCCACAGAATAACAATTACTTCCACTACGCCGAACACGGCACCGCAGAGCTTGTTCGCCAGAGATACTACCGGCAGCTTGGACACTACCTTTGCGGAGAAGAATACAATACCCAGAATGTGATGCACAACAGAAAGCAGAATCAGAAGGACTATGGAAATCAGAACATTTACAATTTTACCGCTGTTGTAGTTGCTGATACCGCCCGCAATCAGAGCAGCCAGCGCACAGAGAATCAGCATGGAAACCAGAGAGATTACCTGCTTTACAACGCCCTTTTTGAAGCCGTCAAAAAACTTATATACAATCGCCAATACAAAAATCAAAAACATTAAATTCATAATTTTTCCTCCTCATCGGTATTATCTCAGCTGAACGGTATCCAGTGATTCATCTGTTACGAGTACATATTTATAGGTAGTTCCCACGGGAATCATCAGGCGAACGGAGCGGTCAAACTTTCCGTCATACTTTACGGCTCCCTTCAGGGTGGTAATCAGACAGTCCGACTCATTGTAGACCACGAAATTGTCCTTGCCGAAGAAAATGTCCGTATAGTCGATATCAAAATAGTAGCTTCCCATGAAGAAATCTTCCGCCTTCTTGGTTTCCGCATTGTAAACATCCATGCGATAGAGATGTTCACTGTCCTCAGAAAGGAATACCAGGCCGATGTACTTGTCACTGTAGTATACAGACTTGATTTCCTCCTCGAAGAGTCTGGAGACTGTCTCGTTGGGAATGTGGCTTCCGGAATACAGTGTCAGTCTGCTGTCGCCTACCGCAAATGCCGTGCTGTTGTTGATAAACTGTACCTGAGGAACCAGTAAATCCGTGTAGGTGAAACCGCTAACCGCATAGTCATTTGCATTGGCACCTACCGAACCGAAATTGTAGAACTTGATATTGGTCTTCAGCACTCCCGCATCTACATATAAGAAGGAAACGCAGAGCAGTTCACCGTCCGGTGACAGACTGACCGCTATGGGGTAGCCGGAACTGTTCATGTGGGCCTGGCCCTGGAAAATCAGATTTCCTTCCGGATTGTAGGTATTTAAATAGGAACAATCGTCATCATCCAGAACTGCGGTAACAAATCCTTCATTGGAAACAGTAAGGTTTCGAATGGGAAGTGTTGTGGTAATGTTGCTGATCTGCTTGTCCGCATTCAGCACATAAATATTGTTTCCGTTATATTCGCCGATTGCCACGGTGCTGCCGCTGGTTGCCATCTTAATGTCCTGAATTTCGTAGGTCTGGTTCCAGTTCACATTACCCTTGATATCTGAGCAGTACACGCCGTCTTTACTGTAGGTAAGCACATGATTGCCAAGTCGTGTATCCTTCGTTCCCAGATAGCCGCCTCGCTCTGCGCTGCTCACAATATCATAACCGGTATACACATGTCTGTTGTACTGGAATATTACCAGCAGAATCAGTGCCACCAACACTGCCGCCAAGCCCATGGTTCGATATCGGTTGGCCGCTTTGCGCTTTTCCAGTTTCTCTGTATAGGTAAGCTTTTCATTTGCCGCTTTTCTCTGCAATTTGCGCTTTTCTTTCGCGTAGTCTTTGATGTCTGCCATATTGCCTCCGCATCAATTTACAAAATTAGTAACTTATATTGTAACACAATTTTTATCGCTATGGTAACAAAATTTTCTGTCCCACCTTAATGTCATTCGGGTCTTTGATATTATTATATTTGCAGATATTTTCCAGTTGTTCTCCTGTGCCGTAATATTTCCAGCTGATGCCCATGAGGGTGTCACCCTTTTTCACCACATGCGCGGCAACGGCCCGGGTTCCCGCCTCCTGCACTTCCGGTGTAGGTTCCGGTGTGGGTTCCGGCGTTGGCTCCGGAGTCGGACCCGGCAGAATGACGGCCGCTGTCTCCTCCGAAGGCTCCTCCTCTTCCGCAGAGGAAACCGATGCCGTTTCCTCCGCAGGCTCCGATTCTGCCTCCACCTTTGCCGATGCTGTCGCATAAGCGTTATTTTCCTTTTGCAAGGCTTCCGTGAGTCTGTCCTCCGTCACGACCTTACCGGCCGTCCTGGAATCCGATTCCGCCTGTCCGGAGACCGGAAGCTGCTTCTCCTGCAATTGTTCCAGCCCGTCTATGGCTCTCTGCTGCAATTTGTCGACAAAGGCCTTGCCGACATCTGTACTCATTCCCAACAGCAACAGCATAAGGCAGGCTGCCGCCGGCACGATTCTTTCAGCCGCTTTGCTCCCCTGCCTGTCCTTTTTCTCTTCGACGACCTGCTGTTTCCGCGCTTCCCTGCGTTTTCTGACTTCATCGAACTTATCATTTGCCACATTTTCCGTGGCACTTTCCGTCTCCTTCTGTTCCGCCAGCAGGAAGTTCAGCATACTGTCATTCTGCTCATAAAATCTGGCATACCCGAACATTTCCGTGGCAATTCCCTGCTCATACAGATAAATATTCTCCGGCATCCCTCCATCAGGAATCATATATCCCAGGAAAGCATACTCTGCGAAGAAGCGTTTTCTCTGTTTCTCAGCCTCCTGCAATACCGCCTGCGAGAGATATTTCGTCCCTGAGGTCAGAAAAGGATTGGGGGCTGCGCCGTAAAAGAAGTAGTAGCGGATATCATTTTCCTCCTTGCAGAC
Source organism: Acetatifactor sp. (assembly GCA_045597705.1). Lineage (GTDB taxonomy): Bacteria > Bacillota > Clostridia > Lachnospirales > Lachnospiraceae > Acetatifactor. The sequence goes on along the minus strand of JAZLKR010000038.1, from coordinate 27,035 downwards.
GCCATACAATGTCAGTCCGATTTTCTTCCCGTCCAGTTTTCTGTTCACCTGCTTTAAATAGGAAATAACATAATCTTCTATGTATATTTTGCAGTGTGAATCTGCCTCTCCAATCTGTGTAATATTCTTGGGTAATTCCATAAAAAATACCTCCCGTGCCAATGATACGCATATTGTAGCATCGGCACTTGGAGGTATTATGGTGTTCTTTGTCGATTATTCTCTAAAACTCTTCGACAATTTTAGCAGTTGGTAAACTGATATACGGTTACGGAATCGTAATCGTTGCCCTCGCCGAATACACAAGCGGGGAACTGAGGCTTGTTGATGGAATCAGGGAAGAACTGGGTCTCCAGGCAAAGTCCGTTGCGAACCTCGTAGGTTGCGCCGTCCTTGCCGGCCTGGGTTACAATGCAGTTGCCTGCGTAGAACTGTACACCGGGAAGGTCTGTGTATGCTCTCATCACACGACCGCTCTTCTCTGCCTTTACTTCCGCGAAGCAAATCAGAGCCTTATCATTCTTCCAGCCGTCGATTACCCAGTTGTGATCGAAGCCCTTGCCAAACTTCAGCTGCTCGAAATCCGCATCGATGTCGTTGCCAATTACCTTGCCCGCAGTGAAATCCATGGGTGTTCCTGCAACTGCAGTAATCTCACCGGTAGGGATAGAGCCTGCATCGCCGGGTGTATAGTTAGAGCAAGCCAGCTTCAGGGTATGCCCTGTAATCTTGCCGGACTTGTGGCCATCCAGATTGAAATAGGTATGGTTGGTCAGGTTGAGTACAGTCTTCTTGTCGCTGCATGCATGATAGTGCAGTTTGAGATTGTTGTCCTCATCCAGAGTATAGGTTACGGTAGTCTTCTTGTTGCCGGGGAAGCCCAGATTGCCATCGGTATCCTCCAGAGTAAAGGCAACGCCGTTCTCAACCACCTCTGCATCCCAAAGGAGCTTGTGATAGCCAAGTTTGATATGGCTGTGAAGGTTATTCACACCGTCGTTTACATCAACCTGATACTCCTTGCCGTCGATTGCGAACTTTGCATTGCCGATACGGTTTGCGTTAGGTCCGATGACTGCGCCAAAGAAGCTGGGATTCTTCATATATGCTTCTACGGAATCAAAGCCAAGAACCAGGTCGTCCTTGTTGCCCTTTGCATCGGGCACAATGAGCTTTACGATAATGCCGCCCAGATTGGTAATGGCTACTTCCATGCCCTTGCCATTAGTCAGGGTATAGAGATCTACGTCTCTTCCGTCAGGATATTTTCCAAATAAAGATTTGCTTACCTGTGTCATTTTATTTTCCTCTCTCTAATCATCACGACTCATAAATCCTTCCTTGTTCACATATCTACACGACCGTCCAATGCGCGCAGCAGGGTCACCTCGTCGATATACTCCAGATCGCCGCCCACGGGAACACCGCTGGCAATTCTGGTCACGCGAATACCGGTAGGCTTAATCATCTTGCTGATGTACATGGCCGTTGTTTCGCCCTCAAGACTTGAGTTGGTGGCAATAATCACCTCATCCACATCGGACTCCAGTCTGGCAATCAGCTCCTTCAGCTTAATCTCTCCGGGGCCGATGCCCAGCATGGGAGAAATCGCGCCGTGAAGCACATGATAGACACCGTCGTAGCGGCCTGTCTTCTCATATGCAGCCAGGTCTCTGGTATTTTCCACCACCATTATCATCTTATGGTTACGATTTTTGTTGGCGCACACGGGACAGATATCTCTGTCCGTCAATGTGTAGCATTCCTTGCAGTAACGCACATTGGCCTTTGCCTCAATGATGGTATTAGCCAGTCTGGTTACCTTATCCTGTGGCATATTGATCAGATGGAAGGCCAGTCTCTGTGCCGACTTACTGCCGATGCCGGGAAGCGCCGCCAATTCCTCTATTAATTTATTGATATGTCCACTGTAAAGATCCATTAGAAGGGCAATCCTCCCAGACCACCGGTCATCTTACCGATCATCTCGTTGCTTGCGGTATCAGCCATACGAATTGCCTCGTTTACAGCTGCGAGTACCGCATCCTCCAGAGTTTCGATGTCCTCAGGATCTACGATTTCTTCTGCCAGCTTAATGCGAAGCACTTCCTTCTTACCGTTTACAGCAACCTCAACGGCACCGCCGCCTGTCTTTGCTACGAACTCCTGAGTCTCAAGGGCCTTCTGTCCCTCTTCCATTGCACGCTGCATTCTCTGCGCCTGCTTCATCATGTTGGCCATGTTTCCGGGCATTGCGCCTCCGGGAAATCCACCTCTTTTTGCCATTTCTCAATTCTCCTTTATGAATAGTTGTCCGGTTCTTCGTCGTCCTCTTCCTCAATGATGTCCATGTGAACAACCTGAGTCAGGTCCACGTAATTCTCGGCAAAGTCCATCTCGTCTCGATAGGACTGAATGTTCACCTCAATTGCCTTGTTGGCGAAATTGCTGATGATTTCTTCCAATGCAGTCTTGTTGTCCGGATGCTGTGCGAAATAATCGTAGGGCACGCCGTCCTCCAAAACGAGCATCAGCTTATTATCTCCGCCAAGAGATAATTTTGCATTCTTCAGATAAATCTTCATGGGATTGGTCGTGTCCCCAACGATGGCAGCCCAGCGATTTACAATCGCCTGCACATCATCGGGCACTGCCCGGTCCAACTGCGGTTTCGGCTTGGCTGCCACACTTCCCTGCATGGGTGCGGCACCTTCCGCCATCACAACAGTTACGCCCTTTTCCACCTTCTCCTCCACGCTGCGGATACGATCCAGCATGGATTCCTGATCCGTCTCCATCTCAGGCTTGCAAAGCTTAATCAGGGCTATCTCCACCAGAATTCTCTTCTGGGATGCATACTTAATCTGTCCGGCAAGGTCGCTGAAAATACGAATGTAACGAACGATCTGCTCCATCTCCGCCTGAGAAGCCTCTTCCTTCAGGCGTTTCAGATTGTCGCTGGACATGTCAATGACATCCTCCAGATTATCGGAGGCCTGTACCAGCATCAGATTGCGCAGATACCAGGTGAAATCCGTGACAAACTGTGTCAGTTCACGACCCTGCATAACAATCTCCTCCAGGAGTGTCACGCAGCCCAGCACATTGCGGCTGAGCACCTCGCGCAGCAGGCGGCTGAACACCGCTGTGTCCACCGCACCCAACACATCCAGAACCTTATCATAGGTCAGTTCCTGACCCAGATGGAAGGCAATACACTGATCCAGAAGGCTCAGCGCATCACGCATGGAACCGTCCGCAGTTTTGGCAATATAGCGAAGCGCACGCTCCTCCACCTGCACATTCTCGGCAGCGGTCAGTTCTTTCAGTCTGTCTGTGATGGTATCTATGGAAATTCTCTTAAAATCATATCTCTGGCATCTGGAAAGTATAGTAATAGGAAGCTTGTGTACTTCCGTGGTCGCCAGAATAAAGATAACATAGGAGGGCGGCTCTTCCAAGGTCTTTAAGAGGGCGTTGAACGCGCCTATGGAGAGCATATGCACCTCGTCGATAATATAAACCTTGTATTTGCCCTCCGCGGGGGAGTAGGAAACCTCTTCCACAATCTCACGGATATTGTCCACACCGTTGTTGGACGCAGCATCGATTTCGATTACATTCATGCTGGCGCCTGCGGCAATGGCCTTACAAATACGGCATTCGCCACAAGGACCGCTCTCTGTGGGATTCTCACAGTTCACGGTCTTTGCAAAGATTTTCGCTATGGTTGTTTTACCCGTGCCTCGTGTGCCGGTGAACAGGTACGCATGACCGATTCGGTTGGCCTTCAGCTGATTCTTCAGGGTAGTCACAATATGGTCCTGACCCTTCACATCAGTGAAGGAATCAGGACGAAATTTACGATACAGGGCTGTGTATGACATGAAATAAAGCCTTTCTGATTACTTAAGGGAGCCTCTTAGTCTCCGAAGGAGATACCCAGAAGCTTTGCCTCCTGGACGATTGTAGCATCAGGCTCTACCATCTTCAGTTTGCCTGCTACATCAGCAAGAGGAACACGAACCACATCCTGGTTCTTCAGACCAACCATGAAGCCGTACTGATTCTCCAGAATCAGTCTGCCTGCCTCAGCACCTACACGGCTTGCAAATACTCTGTCGTAAGGGCAAGGGCTTCCGCCTCTCTGCATATGTCCGGGAACGGTAACTCGTACTTCTCTGCCGGTTTTTGCCTGGATAGCTGCCGCAACTTCATAAGAAACAGAAGGATATACCTTCTTCTCCAGTTTCTTCTTATATTCTTTCTTGGGAAGAGCTGCATCTTCCTTGGAGATAGCGCCCTCTGCAACTGCAATGATGGTGAAGCGGCTGCCGGCCTTGTCTCTCTCTTCAATCTTAGCGATAACCTTATCGATATCATAAGGAATCTCAGGAAGCAGGATGATGTCTGCGCCGCTTGCCATACCTGCATGCAGTGTCAGCCAGCCTACCTTGTGGCCCATTACTTCTACAATAAATACACGGCCGTGAGAAGCTGCTGTGGTATGGATGCAGTCGATTGCTGCGGTTGCGATATCTACGGCGCTCTGGAAACCGAAGGTCATATCGGTGCCCCAAAGGTCATTATCAATGGTCTTGGGAAGAGTTACTACATTCAGACCCTCTTCACGAAGCAGGTTTGCTGTCTTGTGAGTGCCGTTGCCGCCTAAGATTACCAGACAGTCCAGCTGCAGCTTGTGGTAGTTCTGCTTCATAGCCTCTACCTTATTCAGGCCGTTCTCATCGGGATCCTGAATGGTCTTAAAAGGAGTTCTGGAAGAGCCCAGAATAGTACCGCCCTTGGTCAGAATACCTGAAAAATCATTGCCGGTAAGCATAACGAATTTGCCGTAAATCAAGCCCTTATAGCCATCCAGAAATCCGTAAATCTCTACATCCTCTTTGCTGTGAGTCAATGTCTTAACAACACCTCTCATGGCTGCATTCAGTGCCTGACAGTCTCCGCCGCTGGTTAACATTCCGATTCTCTTCATGTGCTTTCCTCCACTTTGTCTTGTCTTATTCAGTCTTGCCGTATGGGCAATCACTCTACTAGAAATTTTACCTTTTTTAAGGTAATTTTGCAACCCGAACATGAGCAACCGCATATTTTTTCGCAAAGCAAAAGGGACATTGCAGCGAACTGCAATGTCCCTTTCTTTATAAGGGGTATATTGGAGAATTTGTTTGTAAATTTAGTAAACTAAAATTACTTCTTCCATGCATCGTACTGTGCCTTGAACTCAGCAAGTACATCCTGGAAACCAGCCTCATCAAGAGCAGCCTGGTAAGCAGCGATCTGAGAATCAACATCAGCTACAGGGAATGCACCGTTCTCAAGCTGGAAGCCGTACTCTTCGAATACGTTCTGGCAAGCTGCGAACTGAGCATCAACCTTGCTCTTGTCGAAACGGAAACCTGCTGCAGGAGAGGTCTTAGCGCCGCCGTTGAAGTCCTTGTACAGGCTAGCCTTGTTAGCAGGCTCACCAGCTTCGGGAGTAACGATGGTAGCGGAAGCTGACTCCCACATTGAGTGGTTGTAACCAGCATCTGCAACCTTAGCAACCTGGCCGTTAGAATCGTAGTTGAAGTCGGTACCTTCGATACCGAATGTGTACATATCAGCAAGCTTAGAATCGGTGTAAAGGAGACCAAGGAAGTCTACGCAAGCCTTAGCCTGCTCTGCAGTACTGTTAGAAGTTACACAGTAGCAAGAACCAAGAGCTGAAGTAGAGTGAGCCCATCTGTCGGTGATAGGAGTCATAACAACATCCTGACCATAACGTCCGTTAGCTTCCTCGTTTACAGGGATATCTGTCCACCAAGAGAATGCCCAATCCTGAGACTGAGTTGTCTGGTCGTTGGTAACCTTGTTAGCATCATCTTCACTTACATAGCCAGCCTCTGCCCACTTAGCCATCAGAGTACAGAACTCTTTGTATTCAGGAGAAGCGATGGTGTTTACAACTTCGTTGGTCTTCTTGTCAACTGCTACCCAGTTAGCGGTAACGTCAGCAGTGAAGAAATCGAAGCTGTTGATGTAATATCTGTAGAACATAGCGGTCTTCTGAGTAAGAAGAGGGTACTTGAGGCCTGCGCCCTTAGCGTCAGCAAGCATGGGCTCGATATCAGCCAGCTTCTTAACCTTAGAAAGGTCCCAACCAAACTGATCAACAAGCTCCTTACGAGCCATCAGGTCATAACCTTCTACATTGTCCTTGTAAACAGGTACAAAGTAGATCTTGCCGTTGTACTTGGTAGCTTCCCACTGACCTTCGTCCATAGAGTTGTAAAGAGGAGTTCCCTTTACGATATCAGTAAGATCATAAACTGCTTCCTGAGGAACAAGATCGTTGGTACCGATTACAGACTCCCAAGAAGCGGTCCAAAGAAGGTTCAGCTCCTTGTTGTTAAGAGAAAGGTTAGCCTTCTCAGTGTACTCACCGGAAGAGATATCGTTCAGAGTGATGTGAACGTTGATCTTATCCTTGATGTAAGCGTTGATAGCATCCTCAACCTTCTGAACCTCTGCAGCATCAGGGGTACCAAGGTTAAAGCAAGCTCTGGTTACATTGATGTTTACAAGACCATCAGCAGTAGTGGTTGCAGTAGTGCTGCTTCCGGTGCTACCGGTAGATGAACCTGTGCCAGCATCATTGCTTCCGCATGCAGTAAGCATGGAAGCAGCCATAGCAGCAGTAAGTACTAAGGCAAAAAACTTCTTGAATTTCATAATAAAATTCCTCCCATATAAAATATGAATATTTATATTACTAAGCTGCGGCGTTATTGTCACAGCTCGAATACCGAAAATAATGCAGTAAAGCTTAACCCTTTACGGAACCAACGGTAAGACCCTTGATGAAGTACTTCTGGAAGAAAGGATAAGCAACCATGATAGGTCCGATAACAACGATAACGGTAGCCATTGTTGAAGAGTACTGAGGAATGCTTCCGCCCATAGCTGCCTTTGCGGTAGCAGGTACGTTGTTGTTGTTCAGAAGGAACTCGATACTCTTCTGAATCTTGATCAGCAGTAGCTGCAGAGGCTGCTTCTTAGCATCATCAATGAACATCATAGCGTTCTGCCAGTCGTTCCAGTATGCTGTAGCCATCATGAATCCGACAGCTGCCAGTGAAGGCTTCAGCAGAGGAAGGGTAATCTGGAAGAAGGTTCTGTACTCACCTGCACCATCAATCTTCGCAGCTTCCATCAATTCTGCCGGAATACTGTTAACGATATAGGTTCGCAGGATGATTACATTCATGGTGCTGACTGCCAGGGGAAGGATTAATACCCACAGGCTGTTCTTCAAATGATAGTAGTTACTGAAAATCAGATATCCGGAAAGCTGACCACCGTTGAACAGCATGGGGATCAACAGATAGATTGACAGGAACTTTGAAAGTCTGAAGTCGGGACGGCTGATTGCGTATGCAAACATACTCATAATCAGAAGTCCGAACAAGGTACCGAATACAGTGACGAAAATGGTAACGCCATAAGAAGTAACCAGCTGCTTACCATATTTCAGAACTGCGGAAAAACCTGAAAGGGAGAACTTCTCGGGGAAGAAAGAGAAGCCCTTGTGCTGGATGGACATCTCATCACTGAATGCAGAGATGAAAACCAGGATAACAGGCAGTGCGCAGAACAAAGTATAGAGCAAAAGCATGAAGGCCAGAATTACCTGTCCGATGCCGCCCTTCTCCTTTTTGGAAGGAGCAAGGTCAGCCATATTGCTTTTTCTTTTCTCGATTTTTTCAACCGTTTCAACAGTCAATTCATTACTCATTACTGTTACCTCCCTTAGAACAATGCGTTTTCAGGTGCAATCTTACGAACCAGACCATTGGACAGAAGCATCAGCAACAGACCAATTACAGACTGGAAGAAGCTTGTTGCAGCGGTGAAACCGAAGTTGGAGCTCTTCATAATCTGTGCAAGTACATAAGAGTCGATAACCTGAGTGGTTGAATACAAAGCACCGTTGTTTCTGGTAACCTGATAGAACAGACCGGTGTCGGATCTCATAACGCTACCAACGGAAAGCAGAAGCATTACGGTAATCATGGGTACCAGTGCGGGAAGGGTAATGTGGCGAATCTTCTGCCACTTGTTAGCACCGTCAATATCAGCTGCCTCATATAAGGAGGTGTCGATACCGGCAAGTACGGACATGTACAATACAGAACCGTAACCAACGCTGTTCCACATCTTAACGATGGTCAGAATCCAGGGCCACAGAGAAGCTGTGGAGTAAAATCTCACGCCCATATTGAAAGTCTGATTTAAGATACCGGTATCGGTACTAATGAATGCGTATACGATAAACTGTACTGCAGCGTAGGAAATGAATACCGGAATGATCATGATGGTCTGCATTGTCTTTGCCATTCTCTTGAAGATACACTGGTCAATGGCAATTGCCAGAACAACATTCAGGAAGGTTCCCAAAGCTGTGAAAATCAGATAGTAAACAATTGAGTTCTTGGTGATGTTAAGGAATGTTGATTTGGAGGTGATCAGGAACTTGAAGTTGTCAAGTCCGTTAAAGGGGCTGGCCCAGATACCCAAATTCATTTTGTATTCCTTGAAAGCCAGAATCAGGCCGGCCATAGGAACATACATAATAAAGAACAGTACAAGGAAAACAGGAAGTGCCAAAACGACATGAGCTCTGTGTTTCCAGGTGTTTTGAAGAAAATCCTTCATTCTTACATCCTCCCGTCTTGAATTATCGTTTTTATTTGCCTCATACGCAACTACTAAAACGATTACTTAAAATTATTATAGTTACAAAACATGTTTCTGGCAATACTCTTTATTTTTTTCAGTGAAAAGTGCCCAAAAACAGCGGTCATGTGTCATTTTATGACCTTGTTTTTGGGCACTTTTTATATCTTTTGGGCAAAATGTCCATTTCGCTACTTTACAATTAACTGTTTTTACTCAAACGATTTCGTTATTTTCTTAACCGTTTCGCCCGGAATCAGATTGCCGGGAACAGTGTAGTTGCGGATCAGGGTTGACTTGGGATGTTCAATCAGATCGATTAACATTTCTCCTGCTTTTTCACCCATGGCTTTTGTATCCTGATGAAGGGTGGTCAGCTTGGGATCTGTCATCTGTCCGATCTTGGTGCCGTCATATCCGATGATGGATACATCATCCGGCACTCTGAGTCCCATTTCCTTAATAGCCTGCATTCCTCCGTAGCTGGTAAGATCGTCCGGATAGATAATGCAGGTAGGCGGATTGCGCAGCTCCAGCATTCTCTTTGTGCGCTCCACGGAACCCTGGATGCCTCTGTAGGGTGCTTCCTTTACATATTCCTCAGGCACCTCGATTCCCAGTCTTGCACAGGTATTATAGAAGGATGACACTCTCGCTCTGGTAACGGAGCAATCAACGCCGTGAATATAGGCAATTCGGCGATGTCCCTGATTATATGCGTATTCTACCAGCTGTTTCATGCCATCCAGATTGTCGGAAATGACGCAAATACAGTTATCGAAGACATGATCAATGGTCACAACGGGGATATCGCTGCGCACCAGCTCCAGTACCTGGGGATCATAGAAATCCGTACAGGGGATAAACACGCCGTCAAAATTACGGTATCTGCAGTGCTCCAGATAGGACATTCTGGTATTACCCCTGTTGTTCAGGAAGGTAATATCGTATCCCTTCTCCTCAACTGCACGCTTGAAATGGTCCAGCATATAAGAAAAGTAGTCATAGGTCAGACCGCTTCCCTCTGCATCTTCAAACATAACTCCTATATTATAGGTTCTATTTGTCTTTAAGGCCCTTGCCATCGCATTGGGAAGGTATCCCATCTGCTTTGCCGTCTCGCGTATTCTGGCCTTAGTCTCTTCACCTATGTCACTGTGGTCATTCAGCGCCTTGCTGACAGTAGCTACACTTACGCAGCATGCATTTGCAATATCTCTCATTGAAACCATGGCATTTTCCCTCCATACTTAATCGATTTCGCCTTAACTATAATTCATTTTCGCTATAAATGCAATCAAATCCTGGATTTTTCTCATCATTTTTCTCCAGAAAGCGTAATTATCGCATGTATTCTATTGCAAATGCTACAGAATTACATTATAATTACGATAATAGTAAGGTTTTCTTGCTTAAACGATTAACAAAATGTAAAGGAGAAATGAAGTATGAAATTCGGATATTTCGATGACGCTCGAAGAGAGTATGTTATCACTTCACCCAGAACTCCCTACCCCTGGATTAACTATCTGGGAACTCAGGGATTCTTCTCACTGATTTCCAACACTGCCGGCGGCTATTCCTTCTATAAGGATGCAAGACTGCGCAGAATCACCAGATATCGTTATAACAATGTTCCCATCGATATGGGCGGACGTTATTTCTATATCAACGAGAACGGTACCATCTGGAATCCCGGCTGGTCACCTGTTAAGACCGAGCTCGACTCTTACGAGTGCCGCCATGGTATGGGCTACACCGTAATCACCGGTAAGAAGAATGACCTGAAGGCAGAAGTTACCTTCTTCGTTCCTCAGGATTTCAACGGTGAAGTTCAGCAGGTTGTTCTGACCAACGAAAGTGCTGCTGAGAAATCCTTCGCACTCTTCTCCTTCGCTGAGTGGTGTCTGTGGGATGCTCAGGACGACAGCAACAACTTCCAGCGTAACTTCTCCACCGGTCGTGTAGAGGTTAAGGATTCCGTAATCTACCACAAGACAGAGTACAGAGATCGTCGTAACCACTACGCTTTCTATTCCGTAAATGATACCATCGACGGTTATGATACCGACAGAGATTCCTTCATCGGCCTTTACAATGGTTTTGGTGATCCTCAGGCTGTTATCGCAGGCCAGGCTACCAACTCCTTCGCTGATGGTTGGGCTCCTATCGCTTCCCATTATAAGAAGATTACTCTTGCTCCCGGTGAGACCAAGACTCTGGTATTCGTACTCGGCTATGTAGAGATGCCCGTAGACCAGAAGTTCGAGGCTGACGGCAAGACCATCAATAAGGTTAAAGCTCTCGAGATGATCGAGCAGTTCAACTCTCCCGAGAAGTTCGCTAAGGGAATGGCTGATCTGAAGGCTTACTGGGATTACCTCCTTGGCATCCTGAATGTAACTACTCCCGATGATAAGGTTAACAGAATGGTTAACATCTGGAACCAGTATCAGTGTATGGTTACCTTCAACCTGTCACGTTCCGCTTCTTACTTCGAGTCCGGTATCGGCCGTGGTATGGGCTTCCGTGATTCCAACCAGGATATCCTCGGTTTCGTTCATCAGATTCCCGACAGAGCAAAAGAGCGTATCATCGATATCGCTTCTACTCAGTTCCCTGATGGCGGCTGCTATCATCAGTACCAGCCCCTTACCAAGAAGGGTAACGCAGACATCGGTGGTGACTTCTCCGATGATCCTTTGTGGTTAATCCTTTCCGTTGCTGCGTATATTAAGGAATCCGGCGACTGGACAATCCTCGACGAGATGGTTCCTTATGACAACGATATGTCAATTGCACAGCCTATGCTGGATCACCTGAAGGTTTCCTTCTATCATATCGTTAACAACCTTGGACCTCACGGCCTGCCTCTTGCAATGAGAGCTGACTGGAATGACTGTATCAATCTTTCCTGCTACTCAGATACTCCCGGTGAGAGCTTCCAGACCTACACCAATCCTAAGTTTGCTGCAGAAGGCGGCTACTCAAAGGTTGCTGAGTCAATCTTCGTTGCTGCACTCTTCACCTACGCCGGTCCTAACTATGTAGAAATCTTAAAGCACCTTGGCAAGGCTGACGAGGCTGCTGCTGCTCAGGCTGAAATCGATAAGATGAAAGCTAACATGATGGAATCTGCATGGGACGGCGACTGGTTCCTTCGTGCATATGATGCAGAAGGCAACAAGATGGGATCTAAGGAATGTGAAGAAGGTCAGATCTTCATCGAGCCTCAGGGCTTCGCAATTATGTCTGATGTTGGTAAGGATCAGGGTACTGTCGAGAAGACCCTCGCTGCTATCGACGAGCGTCTGAATACTCAGCACGGACTTGTTCTGAACAACCCTGCATTCAGCAAGTACTATGTACAGTACGGCGAAATCTCAACCTATCCCGGCGGATACAAAGAGAACGCAGGTATCTTCACTCACAACAATGCATGGATCATCTGTGCAGCTGCTTACGCAGGTAAGGGTGATCAGGCATTTAAGTACTACTCAGAAATCGCTCCCGCATTCACCGAGGAGACCTCAGACCTTCACAAGACCGAGCCTTATGTATACGGTCAGATGATCGGTGGTAAGGATGCAGGTTCCGATATCGGCCAGACCGGTAAGAACTTCGGTCAGGGTAAGAACTCCTGGTTAACCGGTACCGCTGCTTGGAACATGGTTGCTATTTCTCAGTACATCCTTGGTATCCAGCCCGACTTCGATGGATTGAAGCTTGATCCTTCTATCCCCGCTGCTTGGGACGGCATGACCGCTACCCGTAAGTTCCGTGGTGCAACCTACAACATCACCGTTAAGAACCCCGATCATATCTGCAAGGGTGTTAAGACCATGACTGTTGACGGCGTTGCCGTAAACGGAAACATCGTTCCTTATGTAGCAGGCAAGACCGAGTACAATGTAGAGATCGTAATGGGCTAATTCCCAGTACTTTCCATAAAACACACAAGAAAGAGCCATCCGCTTCGGCGGATGGCTTTTTGCTGTTCTTGTTTCAATCAATAAATTGCACCGCTTCCTCTGCCTTCCTCCAGTGCAATAATTCTCTTAGTCATAATCGGATGATCCTTTATCATATTATAAGCCCAGATAAAGAATCCTCTCGTTTCTTTCGCTTCATGCAGGTAATCCTCTCGGTCCACCATTTTATAAAGATGACGATCCACCATTGTCATCAGCATAGCATCAATACCTGAGTTTCCGGTCAACCTCTGCGCCAGGCGGTCACAGCTGTATTCGCGGGCTCTGGAAGCAATTGCACTGAGTACGGGTACCTGGTTCGCAAACCAGATAAGCAAATTGTAATGCAGGGTGGCATGGCCATAATAAATGTGTGCCATCTCATGTGCAATCACAAAGTTGAGTGCCTCCATATCGTGGTGTTCTCTGTAAGCCACCTCAAATAATTCAGCATGAATCAAAATCCACTGTCGTCGGAACAGAAAGGTCGAGAATGCATTCAGCACCCCGCTTTGTTGTACTACATATACCTTTGGTACCGCAATCCCCAGTCGCTCGGCGTATTCCTCTACTGTTTTGTAAACCTCAGGAAAGTTCCTTTCGGTTATACGCAGGGATGTTGCACGATATTTGGCATTCATGGCATATAACGCAATATACCCGGCCACCAGCAGCAGAATGCCATATACTACTGTCTGCATTTCCTCCGACAATAAAGCATCATACCGGTTACTCTTTTCACACTTGCATTGAAATGTGGCTTCGTCTTCCGGCTCCTCTCCGGTATCTTCGGTGTCATCCGAATCTTTCTGCCATTCTGTCCAGATTTCATGCCCTGCTTGTTTCATCGTCTTCCAATTGTCAGCAAAATTTGCTGCAAACAGCGCAAGTGCCACGATGATAATCAGAAAATTCAGTTCTACAAGTCTCCTATACCATCGCTTTTCCAAACGATGCCTGCACAATTCTCCCATTTCCTTCGTTATCGGCTCCTGCAGTTCCTCCGCTGTCATCTCATACACCTTTTTCTCGCCTAACAGATTCTCATACTTCAGTCGCTCTCTTTTGTTCATAAAATACACCTCCATTTAGTATCATGTTTGTATTTTACCAAACAAAAAAGAAATGACCTCCGTTTCGTCGTGAGAGGTCATTTCCTTGTCGTGAATTGCAGAATTAATTCGGCACAGGGAGCAAAATGGTCAGCAGAAACATATTCTTTTGAACCTCAACCATCATTTGGCCGCCATTCTTTTCCGTAGTTTCCCGTATTCCCTTCAAGCCAAAACCGTGGTAAATATTGTTCGATTTCGTTGTGAAATGATTCTGTTCCATACTTTTCTTTAAATTGTCATTGGCTTTCATGGTATTTTCCATGGTAATACAATAGAATGCACTTGTCCGCTTCATTGTCATTCGGAAGAGTTTCTCTCCCTCTGCCCCTACACAGGCTTCTATGACATTATCCAACGCATTTGCAAATATAGTGCAGATATCAATAGGCGTCATTGACAATCCGCGGTCAAGGACACCATCTATTGAATAACAGATGTTCTCCTTATCCATCTGCTCCAGTTTACTGCTCAATATACAGTCCAGCAGTTCACAACCTGTCACCACTTTGGGAGACAATGCGCTAACCGTTCCCAAAAGTCCATCCACATACGCTTTGGCTTCCGCTGTTTTTCCCTGGTCCTGAAGCATCTGGACCACTCGCAGATTATTGATGATATCGTGACGAAACTGTCTGGTTTCTTCCTGATTCTCTCGATATTGTTCAAAATGCTTCAGTTCTGACGCAATCAGTTCCTGCTGCATTTGTCGCTCCGTTTCATAAATCGTTGAGAGCTTTGTTTTGACCACCAGCAGCGGCGCTGCGAGATAAATAATCACAATACTGATTGCCAGGAATCCTTTCACCGTTGCAGGAAGTTCCGCAAATGCCACGCTGCTTGCATTTTCCAGATAAATATCAATAGCAGTAATCATGATTGCATAGCCAACCAACAGTAATCGTGCGCCCCAACGCAATTGTAGCGAAATCTTCTTTCGGAGCAATTCAAAGAAAAGGTAAACCATAATCAATACTTGCAGCCCTACGATTACTCCCATAATACTCTCTATTACAACTTTTCCATTTTCATCCAGTTTCTGCGGAAATAGCAGCACAGTCACAGCCGAACATGCCAAGCCGGAAGGTATAAAGAAAATCACAAAGGCATCCGCCAGCGACCGTAATCTTCGCAGCACCTGCTTTTTCTCTCCCCGCAGGAAAATGCAGATACCCAAAATAAGCGGCAGATTACTCAGTATTTTCATTCCCGGGAAAGCATTCTCGTCTATCATACAGCAGAATATCAAATCCGACAAACCACTAAATCCCAGCAGAATAAACATAGTCCGATCCAGCAATATACTTTTTTCAAAAAGTGTTTTTGCTGCCACAGTCAGCATCAGCATCGATAAAATCTCTGCACCCGCGTCCATTATCATCCACGCTTCTACCATCAGATTGCACTCCTCTTAACATATGTCATCAGTGATGCTTTCAGTTCTTTTTCTTTGGTTCTGCTCAATGGGATTCTTTCTCCGTTGTCCATCATCACATCCCTTCCGGAAATCCCAGCCACATGTCGAAGATTAACCAGAAAGCTTCTATGACATTTCTCAAAGAAACAGTCTCGAAGTTCCTCTCTGAAATCCTTTATGTGATACCTTTTGAAATAAATACCGCTTTTTGCAACAATGCGGACATCCTGATTTTGTGCTTCCAGGTATAGTATTTCATCCACATCCAAAAGTACTGTATCTTCGCCGTTTTTCGCCATTATCTTCTTATCCATAGCCTGCTTCTGCAGAATATAATGAACGATTTCTGCCAACTGTTCCTGTTTCACCGGCTTCATCAGGTATCGAATCGCATTTACTTCATATCCTTTCAAGGCATACTCCACATGAGAAGTCAGAAAGCAGATTGCTGTTTTTTTACTGTGCTTTCGAATTTCTCTTGCCACAGCAAGACCATCCATCCCCGGCATTTCAATATCTAAAATGATGAGATCATAAGCAGTCTGGTTCAAACTTTTGATCAATTCTTTTCCCTGTTGAAAAGAAGTCACCAAAAGGTCCAGACTTTTATATGCGCTTTCCAATTGTTGGCGAGTATGTTCTATTTCCATAAGAATATCATCACAAATAGCTACTTTCATACGAAACCTATATCCTTTCACAAAAACAGCCCCGCGGAGAACCGCGAGGCTGTACGTTTGCTTTGTATCCTGATTAACCCTTTACGGAACCAAGTGCAACACCGGCGATGATGTACTTAGAAAGCAGGAAGTATACTACGAACAGAGGTAATACGGTAAGTGTCAATCCAAGGTAGATTGAACCGTACTCAGTTCTGTAGATATCACCTCTCAGCAGGGATACCATGATAGGCATGGTGTACATCTCTTTCTTTGTCAGCAATACCATGGGCATGAACAATGCATTCCAGGTATTAACGAAACAGAAGATACCCTGTGTAGCGATAGCAGGCTTCATAATAGGAAGTGCAATACGGTTGAAGGTGAAGAACTCACCTGCACCGTCGATACGTGCAGACTGAATGATTTCCTTTGAAAGCGAAGGCTCCATGTACTGCTTCATGAAGAATACAGTGGAAGAAGCTGCAATTGAAGGAAGGATCAGAGGCAGGAAGTTGTTCTGCAGACCAACCTTGTAAATCATCTGGTAGAAACCGATGGTAACAACGGTCTGAGGGATCATCATAACTGCCATAATGAAAGTGAAGAATGCTCTCTTCAGCTTCCAGTCATAAATAACGATTGCATATGCTGTCAGAGTTGAGAAGTAAACAGCAAGCAAGGTAGCGCAGCCGGCAACGATCATGGAGTTCATGAAACCTCTCATGGGGTTGAAAGCCTTACCAAGCAGAATATTCAAGTTAGTTATGAAGTGGGTAGAAGGAAGCAGTGCAACTGCTCTCTCCTGAATTTCATAGGTTGAACGTGTAGCGTTCATGAGCATTGTCCAGAAAGGGAAAATACTCAGAATTGTCAACAGAATACAGAGCACATAAACAAGTGCGGTTCCAATCGGCGACTGGCCGGTTCTTCCTTTTTTCATTTATTTGCCCCCCTGTTCTTTCATTTTCTTCTTATAAGCCTTTTCCTGCTGCTTTACGATCTTATGAAGAGCGGCCTCATCCTTATCACGCAGCATGTAGAAGATAATTGCTGCGAATACAGCGATGATCAGGAACAGAATAATGGAAGCAGCAGCTGCCTCGTTGTACATATATGCACCTGAGAATGCCTTCTTGTAAATGAAGATCTGAGCAGTACGGGTAGCATCGTTAGGGCCACCGTCCAGATACAGCTTAGGAATATCGAACATCTGCAGACCACCGATTAATGAAGTAACCAGTGTGAACAGCATAATGGTCTTAAGGTTAGGCAGGGTTACATAAATGAACTTCTGGAATCCGTTTGCACCGTCGATATCAGCAGCCTCGAAGATATCAGGGCTGATACCCAGAATACCGGAAATCAGAACGATCATTGTGTAGCCGTACCACATCCAGAACTGGATGAATGCAACAGTCAACTGAGCTGCCTTAGCATCTACTGCAAAGTTGTAAGACTCCTCCAATACACCCGTTGCAATGAGGATATCATTGATGGGTCCCTTGGGATAAGAGAACAATGAGTAGAACAACATAGCTACCGTAGCAGCTGTGATGATGTTAGGCATGTAGAAAATAACTTTGAAGAAGCCCTTGCCCTTCAGCTTCATACGGTCGTTAGTAAACCAAGCTGCAAGTAAAAGTGCAAGACCAATCTGAGGAATGAAGTTCCAAATCCACATTTTGAAAGTATTGCCAAGTGATTTCTTAAACAGAGCATCACCCAGAATTGACTTAAAGTTTCCGAGAGGATCTTCCAAAATATGAACAGAGTCGGGGATCATACCCTTCATATCAGTGAAACCGATAAACAGAGTATAGATAACCGGATAGAGCATAAAAATTGCAAATGCAATCATGAAAGGAGCTGCGAAAATATAGCCCCATTTAGCATAGCTGAATCCTTTTTTCTTCAAGATTCCACCTCCAGATAAAAATAGGGCAGACGGAGAAATCCGTCCGCCCCATGGTATTTAGTATTTCAGAGATTATTCAGCATCAATACCGAGGTCAGTCTTAACCTTAGCCTTGAAGTTCTCAATAGCCTCTTCACGAGTGGTGTTGCCTGCAGCGTAGTTACGAACAGCATCTCTCCATGCAGAGTTGATGGTCTCGTCGTACTGGGTCAGGTTTCTACCCTGTGCATACTGGTTAGCAGGTACGAAGTAGTCGAACATGTTCTGACCGCCAAGGAAATCAATCTCACCGTTAGACTTGCTCATTACGGTACCGGAACATACAGTATCCTTTGTGCCGCCTTCGCCGTTAAGAGTACCATTTGCCCACATGTACTGAAGTGAGTTCTCATCAGAATCAAGAGTGATCCAAGAGATGATATCCTTTACAACTTCCTTCTTAGAAGCGGGAACATCCTTGTTAGCAAGTACCCATGTACCACCCCAAGAGAAACCAACGGGAGAGTTACATACGCCCCAGTCACCGTAGGTGCCTTCACCGGGCTTAGATCCGCCAGAGTTACCAGCCATGGTGTAGTTGATCAACCAAGCAGGTCCGAAGAAACCAAGAACCTTCTTAGAACCGGTCTCAGCCATATCAGCGTACCAAGCTTCTGTCCAGTCTGTGGTATCGTTATGATAATCGTTGTCCTTTAACTTCTTAGAGATGTCAAGGAATGCTTCTCTCTTAGGATCGATGTGAAGCTTGCCATCTACCAACCAACCCTTATCAGAGCTGTTCTCGATTGCGTGCCAGATATCACCATCACCAGAGATGATACCGAAGCCCTTAGCCTTCAGATCTTCAGCTGCAGACCAGAACTTATCCCAGTTACCTGAACCACCACCGATCTTAGCCTGTACAGTCTCAGGATCATCAGAACCCCAAGTCTCCTTAGCTACTGTTCTGTTGTAGATGAAGCATCCACCAGTTGACTGGTAAGGAAGACCAACTACAGCGTTGTCGCTAGGTCTGGTACCGATTTCGTAAGCATACTTAGCAGTATCGGAAGCCTTAAGAGCTGCATCGATATCAATGCCAAGATCCTTGTAAGATGCTGCGAATCCTGCTGCATCGCCCTGGCAGTACTTCAATACGAAAGCAGCCTCAGCCATGTAGATGTCGGGAGCATCCTTGCCGCCAGCCTTAAGAGCCTCGTCAAGAGCGGGCTGATAAGCGCCATCGGTAGTAGCGATGATGGTCTCCTTCATGGTGTAGCCAAGTTCAGGATGCATCTCCAGATACTTAGTTACCATCTTGGGAACCTCATCGGTGAATGAGAATACGTTGATAACCTTCTCATCAGAAGAACCGCTTGTAGAAGGGGTTCCTGCGTCATTGCCGCCACATGCTGTCAGAGTTCCAACGAGCATCAGGCCACAAAGAGCTGTTGCAATTAATCGTTTCATAACAAATCCTCCTTATAATAAAAACAAAAATGTTTTCGCGGGTTTCATGTGCACTTCACACATACCCTACATCGTAAAATATACAGTATGTTCACAATTTTTTCAATCTTTTTTTTAATTTTAGTCACATGTTTGTATACTATTACTATTTTCTTAACAAGGTTTATGTATAGAAATGCTATTGATTTTCTGTTTTTTCCGTGAAAATTAAAGCACGAATTAACCAATCAGAGCAATAGATAAACATTCCTTAGCAAAGATTAATCATTTCACAGCAACATTTGTACACCGGCAGGCTGTAGGAAACGCCTTTTTGCCCCAAAATGCATAGTCAAATTCACTTAATCGTTTACTTAACAATTTGTTCATTTTTTGCGCTTAGTTTGTCTCCGCTACAATATTGTTGATCCAGACGCCCTTCTTCACCAGGATGTATCCGATGACACACTTGATAAAATCCAGTGCGGAGCATGCGATGTAAAGCTGCAGCATGGTAAGTCCGGTGTATCGGCTGAGCACCCAGGCAGCAGGAATGCTGACTACCCAGAGGAACACACTGTCAAACAGGAAGGTAATAATGGTCTTGCCGCCGGTACGAAGAGTGAAGTAGGACGCATGCATGAACGCCCAGAGCGGCATGAAGCAGGCACCGGCGCGCAGCAGCTGTGTTGCCAGTACTCTCACGCTCTCGTAGGTATTGTAAAACATCGGGAATAAAGGTGCCATCAGCGCCAGAATACCGCCCAGCACAAAACAGGATGCCACGGAGAAGCAGATCATTCTGCGGTTGGTATGTCTTGCCTCTTCCATCTCGCCCGCACCCAGAAGCTGACCGACTACAATGGAGATGGAGCTTCCCATGGCGATGAAAACCACATTGAACAGATTGTTGATGGTGGACTGGATATTCTGTGCCGCCACCGCATCCAGGCCTCTGGTGGAATAGCACTGGTTCATCACTGCCATACCGCCGGCCCAGAGAATCTCGTTGAACATCAGAGGCAGGCCCTTTGTCACAATCTTCATGGTAAGGGGAGCCGGAATGGTCAGATCTCTGTAAACGCCCTTGATGAAAGGCATCTTATCGGAATGGGTGTGTGTCCAGACAACCACTATCATCATCTGCACTGCCCTGGAGATACAGGTAGCGATTGCTGCACCTATAATGCCAAGCTTGGGCGCGCCGAACTTTCCGAAAATCAGCACATAGTTCAGTGCCAGATTCACAAACACTGCGGAAATGCCGGCAACCATGGGTACTTTTGTTTCACCGCATTCACGCAGAGTGCTGGCATAAACCTCCTCCACAACAAAAGGAAGCAATCCAAACAGCATCACAAGCAGATACTGCTTACCGTAACTCAATGTCGCCATCAGGGCTTCCGAATTCTCGTCACCGTGCAGATACAGCATAATCAGATTTTCCCCTTTTAATAGGAATATACCGATTCCAGCTGCAATGATTACCGCGCAGATATAGAGCTTAAAGCGGAAGGTTTGGGACACGCCCTTGTGATTCTTGCTGCCATAAAACTGTGCGCTGAAAATACCTGCGCCGGAAATGGCACCGAAGATGGCAAGATTGAATACCATCATCAGCTGGTTTACGATGGCAATACCGGACATCTGCTCCGTGCCCACTCTTCCCACCATAATGTTGTCCAGAAGGTTAACAAAGTTGGAGATGCCATTCTGGATGACAATGGGCACCGCCACGCCGAGAATCATCATGATAAAGGCCTTATCGCCGAAATATTTGTGTATCAGTTTTTTCATAGGAATCCTTTCTATTTGACGCAAAAAACAAAACTCCTTATAATATGGAATAATATAAGAAAAAAGTCAACCGGAGAAAGCAAAATGGCAGACATTAAAAATGTGCATGAATATTATATGAAGGAAGCCTACAAGCTGGCCAAGAAAGCCTACAAGCTGGGCGAGGTTCCCATCGGCTGCGTCATTGTCTATCAGGGGCAGATTATCGGTAAGGGCTACAACCGCAGAAAAACAGACAAAAACACCCTGTCTCATGCAGAAATCACCGCAATCAACAAGGCGAGTAAGTTTATGAAGGATTGGCGTCTGGAGGATTGCACGCTCTATGTTACCTTAGAGCCCTGCCAGATGTGCGCCGGAGCCATTGTGCAGGCCCGCATTCCCGAAGTGGTTATGGGCTGTATGAATCCAAAGGCAGGCTGCGCCGGTTCCATCTTAAATCTTCTGGATATGCCGGAGTTCAACCATCAGGTTCGCATCACCGGCGGCGTAATGGAGCAGGAATGCAGCGAAATGCTGAAGACCTTCTTCGCCGAGCTGCGCATCCGCAATAAGGAAGAAAAGGCGGCCAAAGAGGCTGCTGCCGCTTCTGCCGCACTTTCCGTATCTTCTGATTAAGAATATTGCTTTGAAACTCAGGACTGCTTAGCTTTTTGCTTGCGGTCCTTTTTCATTTTATACAGTTCTTCCGCCGCCAGTCTTGTCTTGGCCACCACATCTCCGCCTTCCTTCGGGAAGCAGTAATACAGTGCATCGGAATTGCCCACGCAAATCATATCGCCTAACTCATACCAATAATAATCGGAATATAAGCTATAGGAAGCAGATGGTTTCTGTTCATACTTCAGCTGTCCGTCACAGCCTGTCAGCTTGAAGCCCTCTGCGGTGTGTACCAGTCTGCCTTCTCCTACCTTGTAGATGCTCTTCATGTCAATCATCATGCAGATTTCCACGGGCACATCCAGACGATAGGATTCCTCCTCCAGTTCCTTGCGAACGCAGGCGCGCTCCCAGGCATACCAGTCAGGCACATGGGTAAACTTTGCTTCCACATTGAGAGCCTCGAGAGCACCGTACTCCGTCAGCGTATAGGAAGCACCGCAGTGTTTACAGGTAATCGTGGTGCCCTTGCCCTCCATCTCCTGCTCCGTGTCGCAATGAGGACATTTGTACAGCACGCGGTTTAAGAAATCCGCACGGAAGGGTTCTGCAATCTTAACCTGATTCTCCTGCTGCCAGCGGAAATTATCAAAGGTGAATGCCTTTGTCAGAATTGCATTCAATTCGTCCGCACTCTTCTCCTTAATTTCCTCAGGGGAGAGCAGATATTCCATTGTAGCGGACACATCCACCTTGCGGACCTGCAGGTTGTTATATAAAGGGTCTCTTCCGAATGCGCCGTGAGTGGTGATCATAATCACAGGTACGCCGAGCATCTTCAGGCATTTGCCCAGGCTCTCCGGCAAAGGTGTTGCGGTTCCGTCGAAGCTGTAGCTGGCCTCCGGATACATCAGTACGGAAGATTTTTCCTTTTTGACGGCATGCATCATATCCTTTATCAACGCCGCATCCGTGACAAATTTTTTCGTGGGGATACATCCGATGGAGCGCATCAGCCACTCCTTGCCCACAAAGCCGTCAGAGGTGCAGACAATATTAAAAGGCCTCGGATAGAGAATGTTCGCCGCGATTTCCAGGTCGATAAAGCTGGAGTGATTCATCAGAATCAGGGCAGGTTCGTCCTTTCCCAGCTTTTCCATGCCGATTTCTTCACATTTAAAATTTGTTTTCTTCAAATCAGAGCCGCCGAGAACCTTCATCAGGGTTCTGAAAAACAGGTTGGGGCGCTTGGGCTTTTTATGTTCGCCGGCAGGCATTGCCGCAACTGACGCATAAGGCTTCTCTGTCACTTTTATCTTCATGGTAATCCCCCTCTCATTCCTTTTAAATATAGCACAACCACGGAAAAGCTTCAATCTTCCCTTGACAAACCGGTACAGAACCGATACACTAAAAAAGCCGTACAATCGGCACAATGATGAAATTCGGTCTTACGCAATGGGAATCTACGAACCGTGTCAGGTTGGGAACAAAGCAGCACTAAGTAGAACCTCCTATGTGCCGTAAGGCAGCCGGGTGGAGTTGTGTCGGTTGTACGGCCTTTGATTTGGAAAGAAAGGCAGGCAAGCGGTATATGGAAATAAAGATCGAAGAGCTGATGGCAAACTGTCGACTTTGCCCCAGAAACTGCGGTGTAAATCGTACTTCAGGGCAAACGGGCTACTGTGGCGAAGACAGCAAACTGTATGCAGCAAGAGCCACTCTGCACTTTTGGGAAGAGCCCTGCATCTCCGGGACCTGCGGCTCCGGTGCGGTCTTTTTCTCCGGCTGTAATCTGAAGTGCGTCTTCTGCCAGAATCACGCCATCGCTCATGGTGACGGCAAGGAGATTACCGTTGACCGTCTGGCCGAGATTTTCCTGGAGCTGCAGGAAAAAGGTGCCGCCAATATCAATCTGGTAACCGGCACCCACTATATTCCCCAGATCTGTGTTGCTTTGCAGCTGGCAAAGAAGAGGGGGCTTGTCCTGCCGGTAGTTTACAACACCTCCGGCTATGAGGAGGTCGCTTCCCTGCGCATGCTGGAAGGACTGGTAGACATCTGGCTGCCGGATTTCAAATATGTATCCTCCGAGCTTTCTGCCGCCTATTCCTTTGCACCGGACTATTTCGAAAAGGCTTCTCTCGCGCTGGCCGAAATGGTTCGTCAGGCCGGCGAACCTGTATTTGATGAGGCTACAGGTCTGATGAAGCGCGGTGTCATCGTAAGACATCTGGTACTTCCCGGTCAGTCCCGCGACACCAAGCGCGTTCTTCGCTATCTCCACGAAACCTACGGCGACAGGATTTACATCAGCATCATGAACCAATATACTCCGCTGCCCCATGTTTCCCATATCCCGGAACTGAACCGTCCTCTCTCCTCGGAGGAGTACGGCAAAATTCTTCTGTTCGCGGAACGGCTGGGCATCGAGAACGGCTTCTGTCAGGAAGGCGAAACCGCCAAAGAAAGCTTCATACCCTCATTCGATTACGAAGGTGTCTGATTTTCAGGCACCTTTTTTACAAGTCCACCTTCATCATATAAAATCCAAATTCGCCATCCTGCGTCACTTCCTGTTTTCCTTCAAAGGAATCAAATCCAAAATACTTTGCAGCCGCAACCTCTTCCGAATAATAATTTCCGGGAACACCAAGATAACAGGCAATTTCGCCATGCCTTTCCAATTGTGTAAGAATCAGATAGCCGTAACTGCCATACCCATGGCGAGTGAAACTGTTGTCCGCCTTCCGATAGGATTTTTCCGCAAGCATCAAAAAATCTGCAGGGTGAATTGAAATATATTCTCTCATGTCATCAAAAGGTTTTACACGGGGATATATCTTCTCAATCTGCTGCCACTTTGAATCATCTGCATGCTGTTGAGCGGTCTGCTGAGCAGTCTGCTGCGTAATCTGCTGCACTTCCGCTTTTGCCCGCTCCCGCTCGCAGCAAATCTCCCGCTCCGCATCCATCGGAATGCGTATTTTGTTCCAGCAAAACAGCTGATTCAGAGTATCCCCTTCGGTCTCCTGAAGTCGTCGCTCCAGGCAGAAGCTTCCCGCCCCCTCCGACAGTCCCAGATAACCTGCCGAATGCCACTCTCCGCAGCAGCAGATTTCCACCGGCAGATATTCCGCCTGCCCGGAAACTAGTTTCATCTCCCAGGGCAGCTCCCGCCGCAGGCCGTTCACTGCTGCCTCCAGGCAAACCCTGTCCTTTCGCAAAACAGTCCGCACAAACCCGCAGGTCATGACTCGCTCGCCGCGCACCCGGTATTCCAGGTAATCTATTCTTCTTTCCATAAAAATAGCCTCCGAATCTTTTCTATGAAAAAGTGTATTCGGAGGGTTGTCCGTTTATGTTAACGATTGACTTCTTTCCTATATAATAATAGAAGGAACTAATTATTCTCAATATACTTCAGATAGTTCACTACCATCAGCGCAATCTTGAAGGTCAGTGCATCATCGAAGCTGCGCAGGTCCAAACCGGTGCTCTTCTGGAACTTCTCAATACGATAAACCAATGTGTTTCGATGAACGAACAGCTGACGAGAGGTCTCTGAAACATTCAGGTTGTTCTCGAAGAACTTATTGATTGTGGTCAGAGTTTCTTCATCCAGATCATCAGGCACATCATCACCGAAGATTTCCTGAATAAAGATCTTGCACAGGTTCACAGGCAGCTGATAAATCAATCTGCCGATACCAAGCTGGCTGTAAGCGGCAACACTTCTCTCTGCATAGAAAATCTTACCTACATCCATAGCCATTTTTGCTTCCTTGTAGGATTTGGAAACATCCTTCAGTTCGGAAACTATCATACCATAGGAAACGCGGGCATTGATCATCGCCTCGGCATTCAGCATTGCCACGATTGTCTCGGCAATTTCATTCAGTTCATCATTGTCAGCATCCCGATCAACTGCCTTAATCAGAATGATATTATTCTCATCTACCGCAGTGACATAATCACCTGCCTGGGTAGTATACATTCCCTTGAGAATTTCCTTTACGATACCGTCCTTTTCGGCGTCGGTCTCCACAAGGAATACCACTCTGGAGTTGCCGACCTCGATATGAAGCTTCTTTGCCCGGTTGTAGATATCCATGAGCAGAAGATTGTCCAAAAGAAGGTTCTGCCAGAAGTTGTTGCGGTCGAACTTGTCCTTATAGGCAATCGAAAGGTTCTTCAGCTGGCTGACTGCAATCTTGCCTACCATGTAAGCGTCGTCCGAATCGCCCTTTGCCACTACGACCCAGAGAACCTCACCCTCGTCTACCACCTTAAGCAAATGATAGGAACCGATAACCTGGCTGTCTGCGGGAGAATTTAAAAATCCGCCGATGATATCGCCGTCAATCTGCATTCGTTCGCTGGTGGATGCCACCTGCTCTTCATTGGCATCGTACACGCACAGGTCTACTCTTGTAATCGCTCTCAGTTCGCTGATACTTGTCTGAATTGTCTGGTTGGAAATCATCCTGTTACCCGTCCCTTTCCCCATCCGAAAGTTTTCACAATACCTTTTTATCATACCCAATTTTTGCCAAATACGCAACCATGGTTTCAGCAAAACAAAAAAGGGAGTACCTTACGGTACTCCCTCTAAATTTCAACTTCAAACTAGTTGGTAATAACCTGCTCAGTCTGCTTGTCGAATACATGGATCTTCTCGGTATCAAGAGCGAACTTGATAACATCGCCAGGTCTAGCAGATGTACGAGAATCAACTCTAGCGGTGATAGGGAACTCCTCAAGATCGAAGTACAGATATACTTCAGCACCAAGAAGCTCGTAAACCTTAACGGTTGACTCGAATACGCTCTGAGGTGAAGACTCGATGAACATAGCTGAATCGTAAACGTCCTCAGGACGGATACCGAATACAACATCCTTTCCGTCGTAACCACCCTCGATCAGCTTCTTAGACTTAGCTGCGGGAAGGGGAATAGAACGGCCAGCGATAACGAGGTTAGCAACATCGCCATCTACAGATACGGTAGCATCAAGGAAGTTCATCTGAGGTGATCCCATGAAACCTGCAACGAACAGGTTGGTGGGCTTCTCATACAGGTTCTGAGGAGTATCTACCTGCTGAACAACACCGTCCTTCATAACTACGATTCTGGTACCAAGAGTCATAGCCTCGGTCTGGTCATGTGTTACATAGATGATGGTGGTGCCAAGTCTCTGATGAAGCTTAGCGATCTCAATTCTCATCTGTACACGGAGCTTAGCATCCAAGTTTGAAAGAGGCTCGTCCATAAGGAATACCTTAGGGTTACGAACGATAGCACGACCCATAGCTACACGCTGTCTCTGACCACCGGACAGAGCCTTGGGCTTACGATCAAGGAGGGGAGTCAGATCAAGGATCTTAGCTGCTTC
>JAZLKR010000037.1:0-63871 GCA_045597705.1 Acetatifactor sp. | reverse complement strand
GTTCTTGAAAATCTGCTCGAAACCAAGGAACTTGATGATACCAAGGTTTACTGAAGGATGAAGTCTGAGACCTCCCTTGTAAGGTCCGATTGCTGAATTGAACTGTACGCGCATTGCGTTATTAACCTGTACCTGGCCCTTGTCATCTACCCAGGGTACTCTGAAAAGGATCTGTCTCTCGGGAGTGGTAATTCTCTCAAGAAGAGCTTCCTTCTTATACTCTTCCTCATTTGCCTCGATCACTACACGAAGTGACTCAAGTACTTCCTTTACTGCCTGATGGAACTCGGGCTGTGCAGGGTTCTGTGCTACGACTCTTGCGTAAACCTCATCAACGTATGACATCTTTGTGTCCTCCTCATAATATAATTTTGCATAAAAAAATGGCGCACCTAAACAGAATGTTCATCACATTCTTTTAGGACGCCTTTGTCCAAAACAGATTATATAACACATGTATACACAAATGCAAGTATTTTTATACACAAATGCAAGTATTTTTTTAATTACTATTCGTCCAGTCCGTGTTTTACCGCATACACTGCCAATTGGGTACGGTCTTTCAACTCCAGTTTCTCCAATATCCGTGAAATCAGGTTGCGCACTGTTCCTTCAGCGAGATACAATTCTGCGGCGATTTCCTTGTTGTCAAAGCCCTGTGCAACCAGTTTCACCACATCCTGTTCTCTGGCAGTGAAATCCACCGCCGCTTGCTCCTGGACATGTGTCAAGCCTCCTGCCATCTGCTTTCGCATAACCTTATATACCCCGTCGCCGAAAACACTGATGCCGGAATATACGCTCTTCACTGCGCTGATTACCTTGCTGTCGTCCATCTCCTTCAGAATATACCCGTCCGCTCCGCTCTCCAATGCTTTGCCTATGGTTTCCTCATCATCGAAAGTGGTAAGCACCAGGACCTTTACGTCCGGCAGATTCTCTTTGATTGCCTTGATTCCAAAAGCACCATCATACCCCGGCATGCGCATATCCATCAGAACCACATCAGGACAAAACACCTTACATTTGTCAAAGGCTTCTCTGCCGTTTTCCGCCAAAGCAACCACCTGAAGTTCCTCATCCTCCTCCAGGATTGCTTTCAATCCCTGGCGCAATATCTTAATGTCATCCGCAATCAAAACTTTTATCTTATCCATTACTTTATCCCCTTTGTCTTCAAAGGCAGTTTCACTCTTGTCATGAAGCCCTCACCTGCAGAGCTCTGAAACTGTACACTGCCCCCAACGCTTTCCACACGCTCCCGGATCCCCTTAAGACCGTTATTGTCCACTATATCCTCACAGCCTTTGCCGTCATCTGCCACCACTAGTTCAAGAACGTTCTCCTGGAATCGTACAATCACATCCATTTTGTGTGCTTCCGCATATTTCAATGTGTTGGTGATGCACTCGCGCACAGTATCATGCACCACCTTCGACAGATGAGAGTACTTACTGTCATCTTCCCCTCTGACTGTCACTTCCACCGAAATTTCTTTCACCTGATTTGCCAGCTGCATAACTCCCTGGGTCACCAATTCATATTCCGCTTCCCGGCGCAGCATATTGATAGACTCTCTGAGTTCCTTCAGGCCTTTGGCAGTTAACGCACGCGCTTCTGTCAGATATTCCTGCTCCTCCTGATTGGCGGCTTTTGCTGCCTCCAATTCTGCCAGCTTCAGGTAGGACTGAATCATGGTCAGCGTATGTCCCGCAGTATCATGTACCTGCTGGGCAATCCGGTTTCTCTCCTGCTCCAGAAGCAGTTTCTCGTTGGTGATAGCCAGTTCTCTTTTCAAATTAATGAAGCGATATTTGAAGGTTGCAAACAGCACCAACACAATGGAAACTGCAAATCCCAGGGGAGTAATATCAAAGGAGAAGGGAACCAGACCGCTTAAGTACAGCGCATTCAACGCCACCGGAATCAACGCCGACGCCGCAACCAGTGTTTTGGTCAGCTTCTGCTCCTTCTTCATACTGCGATACATGAGGATGGAACCTAAAATGCTTAAGGCATATGTACTGAAGACATTGGCAAAAAACAGTGGCCCATGATCAACACCTTCCATGGTGAAGCTGCGATAATACAACCCGTGCAAACCGTTTGTCAGCACACTGAGGTAAAAGAATGCGGACAGACAGATCGGTGCCCACTTTCTGACTCCCGTGAGCACTCTGCCGGAATAACTTTCCGCAAAGTAATAATAGAGGGATCCGATAAAACAGATACCCAGATTACCAATCAGGTAGGATGCCATACGCTGTCCAACGGTTTCGGAAGCAATGAGCAGAATCTGTGACGAACACCACAGCACCGCCATTCCCTGGCACATGAAATAGATTCGATTACTTCGCATCTCTCTTCCTCGAAAAAGCAGTGCTGCCATGGAAAACAGCACTGCTCCGATTACAAGCATATAAATCAAACTTAAAATCATCTGCATTTATTCGGCCTTCTCTCTCTTAATCGCGTATAAGATGAGACCCACACCTGCAACGAAAAGGTATACCCACCATGCAATGCTCAGCCAGAAGGACTTGGTCAGGTAAAGTACTACCAGAATCAGGGTCACTGCGGAAGCGATTGCATAATTTTTCTTGTGGAAGAAGGTGCTTAACACCAGTACAAGCAAGCTGACAACTGCTAAAAACATCACGTTGGGAAGTTCTTCCTTGTAAATATTGCTGCACAGCAGAGCGACCAGGATTCCACAGAAGCATGCAAACTGCAGGTTACGAATCTCCTCGAAAATATCATACCAAATCTTACACAAAAGAACAACAAAGACTGCAGTAACCAGGCATGCATATTCCACTGTAAAATCTGCTCCCAGCCAATGGGGATGTTTGTAAAAATTGAAGTAACCTACTGTATTGCACAACAGACATCCATATACAAACAAGAGGGAAAAACTTCTGAACAATGCCTCTAACACTCTGTACTCTTCGCTGATGACAGACAGCAGGAACATCAGAATGGCCAGCCACATCCAGAATACATATTTATCGGCATAAACGTTACTGAAGTAAGCAATCAAATTATTGCATCCAAACAGCACCCATACCATAATAACCTTCCAATTACACATGTGCAGGTGCTCTGTTTTCTTTACCAGGAGTGAGAGAACCAGTGCTGCTGCCATACAGAAAACATAGGGGTAAAAATAACCTCTCTCTTCTGTAACCATGTACACTACCATCTGCACAAAGCCCATCATTCCGGCACCACAGATATTCAGTACAAACATTTCTGTACGATCAAGCACAATCATCATTCCAAGGTTCACTACAAGAGGAATCAGGAAGATCAGCGAAATCAAAGCGTCTTCATGCGGTATCAGGTTCTGCAGTGCGAACAGGGTAAGTGTGAAGGTTGCCGCGAAAAGATACATACTCTGAAACACTCTGGACACAGTATTTTCATAAGCCGCATACAGTGCTGTAACCGATACTGCCATCAGGACCATGGGGAGGCCGTTCACCAGGAAATTGGTTTCAAAGATCGTGCCGCTTGCCATGCAGGTCACAATTGCCATATGTACCACTGCCGTTATGGTAGCAATCAGATTCAGAACCGTCTCCTCTTCCATGTACTTCTTGCCAACGTACACACCTGCTGCCATCAACAAGGTAACAAAGGACATGGTAGGTAATGCAATTTCAACTGCTCTCAGATGGGGATATGCTGACGAAAGAACACTGGTCATCAGAATCATTGCAGTATCAATCAAACCGATTTCAAGCACAAAATCCAGAATATTTCTGTTCCGTAAGAAATGAATCGTCATAGGAATGGCCATAATGCCAATCATCAGCAGAAGACTTATGTTAGCTGATATATTTGCCATTCGCAGGAAGGAATAGGACGTATAGCCCAGGAAACCGACACCCAGATAATTCAGTGTGAAGGAGGTTTTCTTCAATTCCCATTTTCTCTTCACGTACTCGGAACCGGCGAAGCAGCCTGCAGTGACAAGCAGCAGGCAGAATTTCTTCAGTCCCTCAGGCATGTACTGCCAGGTACTGGAAACGAAAATGCCTCCCGAAACCAGGATGAAGATTGTTCCTACTACCATCAGGATTGTTGAAAATAATTTTTTGTTCTTATCTTCCATGTGATTACCAAACCTTTCTTGTAACAACTTCACGTTACATGCTCATTATAGAAAGGTTACCCGGAGGTTTACAGAGGTTGATTGTCACCAAAATAAAAAAGGGAGTGTGACAAATGTCACATCCCCTAATATCTTATGTTTACAGCAAGTGTCAATCTGTAACAAATCACAGAACAATCAAATCTTCATTCCTTAAATTGATCTATAACCCATATTTTCATCGCTATGACCCACTCCTATTATTTCCGATGAGTTTTTAGCACTATTTTTGGTGTCCCTATCATCGATTCTCTCTTTTACTCTCATTCCGATGAAAACTTGATGCCAAAACACCTCTTTTTATCATCGATAAATCTCTTTTTCTTACTATCGATGAATAATAACTGATAACCCTCTTCCAGCATCATCGACTTACTGGCTTTTCAGCTTTATCGATGAAAAAAAGCGCGTAAATAAATCTAACTGTAATGAAAAACCCCCGGATCACTGTTTCCAGTACTCCGGGGGTTTATTATAATTCTATGAAACTTTTCATTACAGATTGGTATATCCCATCAGGCTCTCGTCTACGGCAGCTGCGGCGGCTCTTCCCTCTGCGATTGCCCATACAACCAGTGACTGGCCTCTGTGCATATCGCCTGCGGTAAAGATGTTTACCTTGCTGGTAGCGCAAGCGCCCTCTGCGGTTGCCACATTGGTTCTTGCATTTACCTCAACTCCAAAGGCTTCGGTAACATAGGACTGGCTGCCCAGGAAGCCTGCTGCAATCAGTACAAGATCGGCGGAAAGAGTATCCTCTGTTCCGGGAACGGGCTCCATGGAAACGCGCTTGGTTTCGGGATCAAACTTTCTTGCAAGCTTTACGGTCTTCACTGCGGTTACATGACCGTTCTCATTCTTTACGAACTCGGTAACGGTTGTCTCAAAGATTCTGGGATCTTTGCCGAAAAGGTATATTGCCTCTTCCTGGCCGTAATCGGTCTTCAATACCTTGGGCCATTCGGGCCAGGGGTTGTTCTCTGCTCTGGTCAGGGGAGCTGCGGGCATCATTTCCAGCTGGGTCACATTGCCTGCACCAAGTCTGATGGAGGTTCCCACGCAGTCGTTACCGGTGTCACCGCCGCCGATGACGATGACGCTCTTGCCCTTGAGGCTGCCGAAGGAGTAGTCGGAAGCTTCCATAATCTTCTCCTCGTCGTAGTTCTCATCCATCAGCTTCTTGCTGACTTCCTTCAGAAAATCAACTGCGAAGTAAATGCCCTGTGCATCTCTGCCGGGAGCCTTAATGTCTCTGGGGTTGGAAGCACCGCAGGCAAGCACAACTCTGTCGAACTTGGAAGTGATCTCATCTGCGGAGATGTTCTCACCGATGTTTGCGTTGCACTCAAAGGTGATACCTGCATCCTCCATCAGTTTGATTCTTCTGTCGATGGAGCGCTTGTCCAGCTTCATGTTGGGGATACCGTAACGAAGCAGTCCGCCGGGACGATCGTTTCTCTCAAATACGGTTACCTTATGTCCTCTTCTGTTCAGGAGCTGCGCTGCTGCCAGACCTGCAGGGCCGCTGCCGATGATGGCAACACTCTTGCCGGTACGAACGGCGGGAGCGGGCTCCTTTACCAGATCGTTGTCAAATGCATAATCGATGATTGCCTTCTCGTTGTCCTTGGTTGCAACAGCATCTCCGCCGTAACCACAGGTACAAGCAGCCTCACAAAGTGCGGGGCAGACACGGGAAGTAAACTCGGGGAAGCTGTGTGTCTTGGAAAGTCTGGTGTATGCTGCCTCCCAGTTTCCCTTGTAAACGAGCTCATTGGTCTCGGGCACCAGGTTGTGCAGAGGACAACCGGAAGCCATGCCGCTTATCATCATGCCTGACTGACAGAAGGGAACGCCGCATGCCATGCAGCGCGCTCCCTGTTTGGTCTGTTCAGCCAAAGGAAGACTCTTATGAAACTCGTCAAAATTTTTGATTCGATCCGCAGGACTTACTGTAATGGAATCTTTTCTCTCATATTCTAAAAATCCGGTAGGTTTTCCCATTTTCTCATCCTCCTTTTCTTAAGCACGACCCATGGCTTCGTAGAAAGCCTCGATCTGTGCTTCTGACTGGCTCATGCCGGTCTCCTGATATTTTGCGGTCAGCTGCTGCATCTTCTTGAAGTCAGCAGGAATAATCTTCTTAAACTTAGGCAGGTACTCCTCGAAGGAATCCAGAATGGTCTTTGCCTTCACGGAACCGGTATATGCAACATGCTTCTCAAGCAGTGCCTTCAGTTCCTCCTGGTCAATCTTGCTCTCAATCTTCTCCATGAGAACCAGCTGCTTGTTTACATTGCGGTACAGACTGTTCTGCTCATCCAGAACAAATGCGATACCGCCGCTCATACCTGCTGCAAAGTTCTTGCCTGTAGGTCCAAGAACTACAGCGATACCACCGGTCATGTATTCACAACCATGCTCACCTACGCCCTCAACAACGGTCTTGGCACCGGAGTTACGTACGCAGAATCTCTCGCCTGCCATACCTGCGATATATGCCTCACCGCTTGTAGCACCGTAAAGGGCAACATTGCCGACGATGATATTGTTCTCAGCGTCATAACCTGCATTTGCGGGAGCCTTTACAATCAGCTTACCGCCTGACAGACCCTTACCGAAGTAGTCGTTGCTGTCACCGGTGAGTTCCATGGTCAGACCCTTGGGAATGAATGCACCGAAGCTCTGTCCGCCTGCGCCCTGGCAATGAAGGGTAATGGTATCCTCTGCCAGACCTTCCGCATGTGCCCTGGTGATTTCCGCACCAATCAAGGTACCGAAGGATCTGTCGATGTTGGTAACCTGAACCTTTGCGCTGGTTACCTTGCCGTTCTTGATTGCGGTCTGCAGGCCCTTGGTCTGAGTCAGTAAAACCTGATCCTTCTTGGAATCCAGTTCAAAGTCATAAATCATCTCAGGGATGAAGGTACATTTCTCTGTAGCGGGAGTGCCCAGAATTCTGGAGAAGTCAAGCTTTGCGCCAATGCCCTGTACGCCTTCCTTCTTCTTCAGCAAATCGGTTCTGCCGACCAGTTCATCAATGCTCTTTACGCCAAGCTTAGCCATGTACTCACGAAGCTCTTCAGCGACGAAGCGCATGAAGTTCTCAACATACTCGGGCTTACCGATGAACTTCTTACGAAGCTCGGGGTTCTGAGTTGCAACACCCATAGGACAGGTATCCAGGTTGCAGACTCTCATCATAACACAGCCTAAGGTTACAAGGGGAGCGGTTGCGAAACCGAACTCCTCGGCACCGAGGATTGCTGCGATTGCAACATCACGGCCGCTCATCAGCTTACCGTCAGTCTCGATGCGGACACGATTTCTCAGACCGTTCTGCAGCAGGGTCTGGTGTGTCTCAGCAAGACCGAGCTCCCAGGGAAGACCTGCGTTGTGGATAGAGGAAAGAGGCGCTGCACCGGTACCTCCGTCGTAACCGGAAATCAGGATAACCTCTGCGCCTGCCTTAGCAACACCGGCTGCGATGGTACCAACACCTGCCTCGGAAACGAGCTTAACGGAAATGCCTGCTTTTCTGTTTGCATTCTTCAAATCGTAAATCAACTGTGCCAGATCCTCGATAGAGTAAATATCATGATGAGGAGGAGGAGAAATCAGACTTACGCCGGGTGTTGAATGTCTGGTCTTTGCAATCCAGGGGTAAACCTTCTTGCCGGGCAGATGTCCGCCTTCACCGGGCTTAGCACCCTGTGCCAGCTTAATCTGAATCTCCTTTGCGCTGATTAAGTACTTGCTGGTAACGCCGAAACGTCCGCTTGCAACCTGCTTGATTGCGGAGCTGCGGTCGGTAGCGGTACCTGCACTTGCAAGTCTCTCATCACTCTCACCGCCCTCACCGCTGTTTGACTTACCGTGAAGTCTGTTCATGGCAATTGCAAGGGTCTCATGTGCCTCCTCGGAAATGGAACCGTAGGACATGGCACCTGTCTTAAATCTCTTTACAATCTCTTCTACACTCTCTACCTCATCGATGGAAACGCCCTCTGCGGGATATACGAAATCCATCAGGCTTCGAATGAAACCAGTACCCTCATCGTCAACCATTGCGGTATACTGCTTGAACTTGTTGTAATCGCCCTCTCTGGTAGCGGTCTGCAGCATATGAATGGTTGCGGGGTTATATCTGTGGCTCTCGCCCTGTGCACGCATCTTGTGACGACCGATGGAATCGATGGTCATGTCGGTAGACAGTCCAAGGGGATCGAATGCCTTAGAGTGCTGCTTATCAGTTACTGCAGCAATATCATCCAAAGTTACGCCGCCGATACGGGAAACGGTACCGGTGAAGTACTTGTCGATTACTTCCTGTGAAATGCCGGCTGCCTCGAAGATACGGCTGCCCTGGTAAGACTGGATGGTGGAAATACCCATCTTGGAAGCAATCTTTACGATGCCGTGGCAAACAGCGTCATCGAAATCTTCTACTGCTGCATAGTAATCCTTCTCCAGATGACCTTCCTCAATCAGCTGAGCGATGGAAGCATGTGCCAGATAAGGGTTTACTGCGCAGGCACCGTAACCAAGCAGGGTTGCGAAGTGATGTACGGCTCTGGGTTCACCGGTCTCAAGGATCAGGCTCATTGCGGTACACTTCTTGGTGCGAACCAGATAGTTATGAACAGCTGCAACACAAAGCAGAGAAGGAATTGCCACCTGGTTCTCGTTTACACCTCTGTCGGAGAGAATCAGGATGTTTGCGCCGTTTCTGTATGCTCTGTCAACCTCTACGAAAAGGTGCTCGATTGCACGATCGAGAGGAGTGCTCTTGTAGTACAGGGAGGATACCTTTTCTGCCTTCAGGCCATCCTTGTTCAGGCCTGCAATCTTCATCAGATCCAAATCGGAAAGGATGGGGTTCTTAATCTTTAATACATGACAGTTCTCTGCCTTATCGGAAAGCAGGTCACCGTTCTTACCTACATAAACTGTAGTTGCGGTTACAATCTTCTCTCTCTCTGCATCGATGGGAGGATTGGTAACCTGTGCGAACAGCTGCTTGAAATAGTAGAACAAAGGCTGATTCTCTTTGGACAGAACTGCAAGAGGAGTATCCACACCCATTGCACCGATCTGCTCGGAACCGTTCAAAGCCATGCTGTAGATGCCCTCGCGAACATCCTCGTAAGCGTAGCCGAATGCCTTCTGCAGCTGAGCCAGCTCTTCCTTCTTGTAGGAAGGAACCTTCTTGTTGGGAATCTTGATATCGTGTAAGTTTACCAGGTTGGAATCCAGCCACTCACCGTAAGGAGCGCGGTTTGCGTACTTCTCCTTCAGCTCCTCATCGGAGATGATGCGGCCCTGCTTCATGTCAACCAGAAGCATCTTGCCGGGATGGAGGCGTTCCTTCTTCAGGATATGGCTCTCATCGATATCCAGTACACCTACTTCGGAAGCCAGGACTAACCTGCCGTCATCACACAGGTAATATCTGGAAGGACGCAGACCGTTACGGTCCAGGATTGCGCCCAGCATATCACCGTCGGAGAACATAATGGAGGCAGGTCCGTCCCAGGGTTCCATCATAGTAGCATAGTACTGGTAGAAGTCTCTCTCCTTCTGCGAAATGGTATCGTTGTGCTCCCAGGGTTCGGGAATCAGTACCATTGCAGCCAGAGCGGGATCCATTCCACCCATAATCATGAATTCCAGGGCGTTGTCCAGCATAGCGGAGTCAGAGCCCTCGGAGGAAATAACGGGAAGTACCTTGGAGAGGTCTTCCTCTGAGAACATGCTGGTGTGCATGGTCTCTTCTCTTGCAATCATCTTGTCCACATTGCCCTTGATGGTGTTGATCTCACCGTTATGAACAACGAAACGGTAAGGATGGGCACGTAGCCAGCTGGGATTAGTGTTGGTAGAGAAACGGGAATGTACGGTAGCGATAGCGGTCTCGTAATCCTCATCCTGCAGATCTGCAAAGAAGGTACGAAGCTGTCCAACCAGGAACATACCCTTGTATACGATGGTTCTTCCGGAAAGGGAAGGAACATAGGTGTTCTCGTTACACTGCTCGAATACACGGCGAACGATGTAAAGCTTTCTGTCGAAAGCGAGGTCGTCAGCGTACTCAGCGGGCCGCTTTACGAAGCCCTGATAAATCTGAGGGCAGCTCTCAAGAGCCTTCTGACCAAGAACCTGAGGGAAGGTAGGTACCTTTCTCCATCCCAGGAAGGTCAGGCCTTCCTTCTGGACGATAATCTCAAACATCTTCATTGCCTGAGCTCTCTCCAGCTCCTTCTGAGGGAAGAAGAACATACCGACTGCATACTGTCTTCTGCCGCCGATCTGAATGCCCTCTGCCGCACAGACCTTAGAGAGGAACTTGTGAGGAATCTGGGTGAGAATACCAACACCGTCACCGGTCTTGCCCTCGCCGTCCTTACCTGCACGATGCTCCAGGTTCTCAACAATCTTCAATGCGTCATCCACAATACTGTGGCTTGCTTTTCCGTAAATGTTTACAACTGCACCGATACCGCAGTTATCATGTTCAAAAGAAGGATCATACAAAGTTGTCTGTCTCTGAATTTCCTGTATTGTCTTATTGCTCATAGCCTTTTCTCCTCTCAAGTGCAGCCTGAATCAGTCCTCTGAACAGAGGGTGAGATGCATCAGGTCTTGATTTAAATTCGGGATGTGCCTGTGTGGCAACATAATAAGGATGGCTGTCCAGTTCAATCATCTCAACGATGTAGCCGTCGGGTGACAGGCCGGAAAGGGTAAGTCCCTTCTGTGTCAACGCCTCTCTGAAATCATTGTTGACCTCATATCTGTGGCGATGTCTCTCGGTAATCTCAGCCTTGCCGTACAGCTCAAGTGCCTTGGTACCTGCCTGCAGGGTGCAGGGGTAAGAACCAAGTCTCAAGGTTCCGCCGATATCCTCCAGATTCTTCTTGTCGGGAAGAATATCAATTACGGGATGTGTGGTCTCCGGATCAAGCTCGGAGGAGTTTGCATCTGCAAAGCCGCACACATTTCTTGCAAATTCAATGATGGCAATCTGCATACCCAGGCAAATGCCAAGGTAAGGAATCTTCTTTGTTCTCGCAAACTCAGCTGCCAGAATCATACCCTCGGTACCGCGCTTTCCGAAACCGCCGGGAACCAGAATACCGTCCACATCATGCAGATATTCGTCCACGTTGTCGGGAGTCAGCTCCTCGGAATCAACCCATCTGATTTCTACAGCAGACTTGTTGGCGATACCGCCGTGCTTCAATGCTTCCACAACGCTTAAGTACGCATCATGAAGCGCAACATATTTGCCTACCAGAGCGATGGTTACGGTATCCGCAGGATTGTGGAAATCCTCTACCATCTGCTTCCAGAGTGTCAGATCGGGTTCAGGGCAGGGAAGCTGCAAAGCCTTACAAACCGCCTTTGCCAGATTCTCCTTCTCCAGCATCAGAGGTACCTCGTACAGGCTCTTGGCATCCAGGTTCTGCAATACATTCTCCTTGGGAACATTGCAGAACAATGCAAGCTTGCCGCGCATTGCATCGTCGATGGGATAATCGGAACGACATACCAGAATGTCTGTCCAGATACCCATGCTCTGCAGATTCTTAACAGACATCTGTGTGGGCTTGGTCTTCATCTCCTCGCTGGCCTTCAAGTAAGGAATCAGCGTTACATGA
Source organism: Acetatifactor sp. (assembly GCA_045597705.1). Classification (GTDB taxonomy): domain Bacteria; phylum Bacillota; class Clostridia; order Lachnospirales; family Lachnospiraceae; genus Acetatifactor. The sequence continues at coordinate 52,054 of JAZLKR010000037.1, read as the reverse complement.
ATCATGATGGCGTTCTCTCTGCCCACCTCAGCCTGAAACTGTCGGATGGACTCTAAGAAGGGCTGGCTCTCGATATCGCCTACGGTACCGCCAATCTCGATAATGGATATGGTATCCTCGTCCTCTGACTTTGCTCTGTAGAATCTTGACTTTATCTCATTGGTGATGTGGGGAATAACCTGAACGGTTCCTCCGCCGTAATCACCGTGTCTTTCCTTGTTCAATACTGTCCAATAAACCTTACCTGTGGTTACATTGGAATTCTTATCCAGGCTCTCGTTGATAAATCTCTCGTAGTGGCCCAGATCCAGATCGGTCTCGGTACCGTCATCGGTAACGAAAACCTCACCGTGCTGTATGGGATTCATGGTGCCGGGGTCCATGTTAATGTAGGGATCGAACTTCTGCATTGTCACATGGTAGCCTCTGGCCTTCAACAATCTTCCAAGGGAAGCTGCTGTGATGCCTTTTCCAAGTCCCGATACAACACCTCCTGTCACAAACACATATTTAACCATATTGTTCTCCTTTGCGGGGAAATGAACCGCCCCTCCTGAAGGGCGTTCCTTGCGGAACTCATTTCACACCAATTGAAATATTGTTCACATCGAAGTATTAAACTCCGCTTGCACCGTAGTTGGAAAGGACTCTTGCGGAAGGATCGTTTACATTACAGCCCTCCCACTCCTTGTTGGGCATCCAGAAATCAACAATCATCTCTGCCTGTCCGGGATAAAACTGCTCAAACAGATCTCTGTAAAGCAATGACTCCTTGGTGAAGGGCTTTACATAATCATACTTTGCACAGCCTGCCTCAAAAGCAGCGTCATCGTATTTCTCTTCAGCATATGCCTTCAGGTAATCTACCATGGAATGGCCTACCGCATCGGAGAAGGCTGCCTTCTCACGCATCAGAATGCTGTAAGGAAGGTAATCGCCCTCGAAGGCATGTCTGAGCAGGTACTTACCCATGTTGTACTTGTTCAGCTTCTTCTCGGGATCAATGCTCATAACATACTCTACGAACTCAAGATCACCGAAAGGAACTCTTGCTTCCATGGAGTTGGAAGAAATACATCTGTCGGCACGAAGTACATCGTACATGAACAGCTCTCTGATTCGCTTTGCACTCTCCTCCTGGAAAGCCTCTGCGGAAGGAGCGAAATCGGTGTACTTGTAACCGAACAGCTCATCGGAAATCTCACCGGTAAGAAGTACTCTCACATCGGTGGTCTCATGAATTGCCTTACAGATTAAGTACATACCGATACTTGCTCTGATGGTAGTGATATCAAAGGTTCCAAGAATATGAACTACCTCGGGAAGTGCTGCAAGAACATCCTCCTTGGTAATGATAATCTCGGTGTGATCGCTGTGAATGAAATCAGCAACCTCCTTTGCATATTTCAAGTCGATTGCATCGGTGCTCATACCGATTGCAAAGGTACGGATAGGTTTCTTCAGAATCTGTGCGGAAACGGCACATACCAGGGAGCTGTCCAGACCACCGCTAAGCAGGAAACCAACAGGTGCATCTGCGTCCAGTCGCTTCTCAATACCGCTTACCAGCTTGTCATGAATCTTGCTGCAGATGGTCTCAAGGTCGTCCTTGCTTACTTCCTTTACTGCAGTCATGTCTCTGTAGCATACGAACTTGCCGTCTGCATAGTAATGTCCCGGAGGGAAAGGCATAATCTTGTCGGTCAGACCAACCAGGTTCTTTGCCTCACTTGCAAACATAATTTCACCCTCCGCAGTGTAGCCGTAGAACAAAGGACGGATACCGATGGGATCTCTTGCTGCTACCAGCGCATTCTTCTTTGCGTCATAAATCACACAGGCATACTCTGCGTCCAGTTTTGCAAACATTTCCACACCGTACTTTTCGTACATGGGAAGTAAAATCTCACAGTCAGACTCACTGATGAAGGTATACTCCTTCTCCAGTTCCTTCTTGATGGGTCTGAAACCGTAAATCTCACCGTTGCAGACAACAGCATTGCCGTTGCACTCGAAGGGCTGCATGCCTTCGGGAGAAAGACCCATAATTGCAAGACGCTCAAAACCCAGGATCACGTCGCCATAGCAATTAATCTGCTGCATATCGGGCCCCCTGGATATTGTTTCGTCAAAATGTTTTTTAAATTCTTCCAGGGAAATTGATTTTCCCATAAATCCCATGATTGAGCACATAATAGCTACCTCATTTCTCTACTTATTTTAGATAATAAAAAAAAATAACATTTCACAGAAAGCACTTTCGTGCCTTCTGTGAAACAAGTTTTACCTCTTTGTAATTGTATTTTGTTTTATTCAACATCCTGAAGTGCTGCGAAGTCTTCCTCACCGGTTCTGACCTTTACTACCTTCTCTACGGGGTAAACAAAGATCTTACCGTCACCGATATGTCCGGTGTAAAGAGCTTTCTTAGAAGCTTCGATTACGGCTGTAACAGGAATCTTGCTGACTACAACTTCTACCTTAACCTTAGGAAGTAAGGTTGCATCCATCTCAACTCCACGATACATTTCGCCGGCACCCTTCTGGATACCACAACCCATAACCTGGGTAACTGTCATACCGGTTACACCGAGATCGTTCAGAGCCTTCTTCAAAGCATCGTATCTTGTCAGCTTTGCGATGATAACAACCTTGTTGATGCCGGAAGCAACTGCCAGCTGGCTGTTTACGGATACTGCAGCATCCTTCTTTGCATCGCTTGCTGCGTCGTAATCTTCGGTACCAAGGCTTGTGTTCTCGTTGATGCTCATTGTCATGGTGTTTGAAATATCCATGATGCTGAAGCCTGCGTAAGCACTGGGAAGACCATGCTCTGTAGCGTCAAGACCGATAATTTCTTCTTCCTCGGTAACACGAAGGCCGATGGTCTTCTTGATTACCAGGAATGCGATTGTGATGGTTACGATGGTCCAGCCTGCTACTGCAGCGAAACCAATTAACTGTAAACCAAGCTGTTCGAAGCCGCCGCCGTAGAAGAGACCTTCTTTGATACCTGCGGTTTCAAAAGCGGGTGAAGTACTTGTTGCGAAGAGACCAACTGCGATGGTACCCCAGATACCGTTTAAGCAATGAACTGCAACTGCACCAACGGGGTCATCTACACGAAGCTTGTAATCAAGGAACCAGACACCGAAGCAAACAAGGAAACCGGAAACAACACCGATAACAGTTGCACCGATTGCATCGGTTACATCACAGGGAGCGGTAATTGCTACCAGACCTGCAAGGGAAGCGTTGAGACACATGGAAACATCGGGCTTACCGTACTTCAACCAGGTGAATACCATACAAACTACGGTTGCAACTGCGGGAGCAATTGTTGTTGTTACGAAAATAGAAGCAAGTTCCTCAGGGCTCTGAGCAGCTGCGCCGTTGAAGCCGTACCAGCCGAACCAGAGGATGAATACACCAAGTGCACCGATAGGAAGGTTATGTCCGGGGAAAGCGTTTACTTTTGTAATCTTACCGTCAGCATCCTTCACGAACTTACCGATACGAGGTCCAAGGATTGCTGCACCGATCAAAGCGGAGATACCACCAACCATGTGGATTGCGGTAGAACCTGCGTAATCGTGGAAGCCCATTGCTGTAAGCCATCCATCGGGTCCCCAGATCCAGTGAGCTTCGATGGGATAAATCACTGCGGAAATGATTCCGGAATAAATACAGTAAGAAAGGAATTTGGTTCTTTCTGCCATAGCACCGGAAACGATGGTTGCTGTGGTTGCACAGAATACTAAGTTGAATACCCAGGAAGACCAATCGAAAGTAGCGTAATCAGTGATGATCTGCCAGTCAGGTCTTCCGCAGAAGCCTGCGAGAGTATTTTCACCGAGGAGCAATGCTCCACCGATTAAGATGAACATTACTGTACCGATACAGAAGTCCATCAGGTTTTTCATAATAATGTTACCGGTATTCTTTGCTCTGGTGAAGCCTGCCTCAACCATTGCAAAACCTGCCTGCATCCAGAATACCAGTGCGGCGCCGATCAGGAACCAGACGCCCATTGTTGTGCCGTTAATCGCATCAAAAATCTCTTGTGTCATAATAGTTTCCTCCTCACTCTTCTTTTTACCGAAAGAAGAAGGCACGTTCCCCGTAGTTTACGGAAAACGCGCCTTTGCGTTCAAAACTTAATTCAATTACTAAATGTAGAACAGCATATCTGCGTAGCTGGGATAAGGAAGGGTTCCTGTAGGAATCAGTTCCTCTGCCTCATCTGCAAGAGCTCTTACCTTGTTCATGTCTGCAAGGATGGTTGCCTGATAGAACTTAGCAAGCTCAAGAGCATCTGCCATACCTTCTGCTGTCTCGGTGTCCTTCTTCAAAGTCATGGTTGCTTCGAAGATGTCATCGTACAGACCGGAAAGCTTTTCAATGATAGCCATATCAGTCTTAATTGAGATTGCTGCGGAAAGAACTTTCTTTCTGGAAGCAAGGTCAACGGACTTCTCAATGGTTGCCTGCAGTGCGGGAAGGAACTCGTGGCAAACCATATCGGTCAGGGTCTTTGCTTCGATATGAATGGTCTTTGCGTAGTTCTCAAGGAGAATCTCATATCTGGAGTGAATCTCGCTCTCGCTGTAAACCTGATGCTTTGTGAAGAGCTTCACGTTCTTGTCCTGGATGAATACAGGAAGTACATCGGGAGTTGACTTGTAATTGTAAAGGCCTCTCTTCTCTGCCTCTTCTACCCACTCATCAGTGTAGCCGTTGCCGTTGAAGATGACTTTCTTATGCTCGATGATCAGCTTCTTGATCAGGCTGTGGATCATCTCATCCATCTTATCAGCGGGAACATCCTTAAGCTCTTCGTAAATATCGGAAAGAACTTCTGCTACTGCTGTGTTCAGTACGATGTTAGGTCCTGCTACAGAAAGGGAAGAACCAAGAGATCTGAACTCGAACTTGTTGCCGGTGAAAGCAAAAGGTGAAGTTCTGTTACGATCGGTTGTATCCTTAGTAAAGTGAGGAAGTACGGAAGCACCGATATCCATCTTTACCTTTTCCTGCTTGCCGAAGAAAGAACCGCTCTCGATAGAATCCAGAACTGCTGTCAGCTCATCGCCAAGGAAGATAGAGATAATAGCGGGAGGTGCTTCGTTAGCGCCAAGTCTGTGGTCGTTGCCTGCGCTTGCAACTGCAAGTCTCATCAGGTCAGCGTACTTATCAACTGCGGTGATTACTGCTGCAAGGAATACCAGGAACTGTACATTCTCAGCAGGTGTCTTGCCGGGATCTAAGAGGTTCTCACCGGTGTTTGTTGTCATGGACCAGTTGTTATGCTTACCGGAACCGTTGATTCCTGCGAAGGGCTTCTCATGAAGCAGGCAAACATAACCGTGCTTGTCAGCGATCTTCTTCATCATCTCCATGGTCAGCTGGTTGTGATCTACTGCTACGTTAGTTGTATCAAAGATAGGAGCAAGCTCATGCTGGCAAGGAGCAACTTCATTATGCTTTGTCTTAGCGGGGATTCCCAGTTTCCAAAGCTCCTCATCCAGCTCTTTCATGAAGGCTGCAACTCTGGGCTTCAGGATTCCGAAGTAGTGATCTTCCATTTCCTGGCCCTTAGGAGGCATTGCACCGAGAAGTGTTCTTCCGGTGAAGATCAGATCCTTACGCTTTTTGAAATCTTCTTTATCAATTAAGAAGTATTCCTGCTCGGGTCCTACTGTAGTAGCAACGCTTGTTACTGCAGTGTTTCCGATGAGGTTCAATACTTTGGTTGCCTGCTTGTTCAGGGCTTCCATGGAACGAAGAAGAGGTGTCTTCTTATCAAGTGCTTCTCCGCTGTAGGAACAGAATGCTGTGGGAATGCAAAGGGTTCCGTCCTTGATGAATGCAGGTGAGGTAGGATCCCATGCGGTATATCCTCTAGCCTCGAAGGTTGCTCTCAAACCACCTGAAGGGAAGCTTGATGCATCGGGCTCACCTTTTACCAGCTCCTTACCGGAGAACTCCATCAGCACCTCTCCGTTACCTGTGGGAGAAATGAAGCTGTCGTGCTTCTCAGCGGTAAAACCGGTCATAGGCTGGAACCAGTGAGTAAAGTGTGTTGCACCGTTCTCTACTGCCCATTCCTTCATAGCAGCTGCAACTGCATTTGCTACATCTATCTCCAAATGTGTGTTATTATCGATTGTTTTGCGTAATGCCTTGTAGATATCCTTGGGAAGTTTATCTTTCATTACTTTGTCGTTGAAAACCAGGCTTCCATACATCTCAGGTACTCTGCTCATAAGTTAAAACTCCTTCCGTTTCTTCGATATTTTTGCAAAAGAAAAAGGCACTTCGGATTTCTCCAAAGCGCCTTTGCTTTTCATGTGTGTAATATAACTCTATCGTTTTTGTTTGTCAACCATCTTTTTGAAAATTTTTTAATTCTTTTTTCAAAGCATTTTTCTACTTCAAAAACAGTACTTAAAAAATGGTATCTACTTTGATGGTCTGCTCCTCCAATACATCCAGAAGTACCTTTACGGTATCCAGTGAAGTGAACAGGGTGACATTATTTTCAATCGCGGTACGTCTGATTGCGGAACCGTCCTCGTAGTGAACACCGGAAAGAATGGCTCTGGTGTTGATAACATAGCTTACATAGCCCGCCTTGATGGAGTCCAGAATCTCCTCACTGCCCTCACTGAGCTTTCTGCGGATTCTGGTACGGATGCCGCGCTCCTTTAAGAAATCAGCGGTTCCGACGGTTGCCTCAATATTGAAGCCCATGTCGTAGAAACGCTTGATCAGAGGAAGTGCCTCCTCCTTATCCTCGTCTGCCAGTGTAACAAGTACGGTACCGTAGTTCTGCAGTTTGATGCCGCAGGCAGTCAGTGCCTTGTACATAGCTCTGTGGAGAGTCTTATCGTAACCGATGGCCTCACCGGTGGACTTCATCTCAGGTGAAAGGTAAGCGTCCATACCCTTTAGCTTCGCAAAGGAGAATGCAGGCGCCTTAACACACCAGCGGTCTCTCTCTTCGGGATAGAGTTTGAAGAAGCCCTGCTCCTTTAAGCTCTTGCCCAGGATTGCTCTGGTTGCGATATCTGCCAGAGAGTAACCGGTTGCCTTGGAAAGGAAAGGTACGGTTCTGGAGGATCTGGGATTTACCTCGATGATATAAACATTGTCGTTCTCATCCACGATGAACTGAATATTGTAAAGACCCACAATACCGATGCCGATACCGAGCTTCTTGGTGTACTCCAGAATGGTTCCCTTTACCTTATCGGATACACTGAAGGTAGGATAAACACTGGTGGAGTCTCCGGAATGGACTCCGGTTCTCTCAACCAGCTCCATGATACCGGGAACGAATACATCCACGCCGTCACAGATGGCATCAACCTCCAGCTCTCTTCCGCGGATATATTTGTCAACCAATACAGGCTTGTCTACATCTACTTCTACTGCGGTACGCAGGTAGTGGCGCAGATCCTTCTCCTTGGAAACGATCTGCATTGCACGGCCGCCCAATACGAAGCTGGGACGAACCAGCACGGGATAACCGATTTCTGCTGCAGCCTTCACACCGTCCTCGATGTTGGTAACAGCCACGCCCTTAGGCTGAGGAATGTTCAGATCGGAAAGGAGCTTTTCAAACTGCTTACGGTCCTCCGCTCTGTCGATGGCAGCACAGTCGGTACCGATAATCTTTACGCCGTACTCCAGAAGGGGATCTGCCAGATTGATAGCAGTCTGGCCGCCCAGGATGGCGATAACGCCTTCGGGCTTCTCCATCTCTACGATGTTCATAACATCCTCAACACACAGCGGCTCGAAGTAGAGCTTGTCTGATGTGGTGTAGTCGGTGGATACGGTTTCAGGGTTATTGTTGATAATAATTGCTTCGTAGCCGGACTCCTTGATGGTCTTAACCGCATGTACGGTGGAGTAGTCGAACTCGACACCCTGACCGATACGGATGGGACCGGAACCAAGCACGATGATTTTCTTCTTGTCGGAGATGATGGACTCGTTCTCCTGCTCGTAGGTTGAGTAGAAGTAAGGAATATAGCTCTCGAACTCGGAAGCACAGGTATCAATCATCTTGTAAACAGGCTTGATCTTTGCCTCCTGGCGGATGTCAAAAATCTCGTGTGCTGTCTTGTTCCAAAGAACACCAACCTCTCTGTCGGAGAAGCCCATGCGCTTTGCCTCGTAGAGAACCTGGGTGTCGCCGACATTTGCAGCCAGCACCTTCTCCATCTCCACGATGTTGTTTAACTTCACAAGGAAGAAGGCATCAATACCGGTAAGAGAAGACAGTGTCTCGATTGCCTCGCCGCGGCGCAGCAGTTCAGCCAGCGCGTAGATACGGTCGTCGGTACCAATCTTGATATACTGCTTCATCTCCTCGGTGTCCATGGTATCGAACTTTGCGTGATGCAGATGGAAGACACCGATCTCCAGGGAACGGATTGCCTTCAGCAAGCTCTCTTCCACGCTTCGGCCAACGCTCATTACCTCACCGGTAGCCTTCATCTGGGTACCTAAGGAGTTGTTTGCATCGTTGAACTTATCGAAGGGGAATCTGGGCATCTTGGATACTACATAGTCCAGGGCAGGCTCAAAGCTTGCCAGTGTGTTTGCCAGAGGAATCTCATCCAGACGCAGTCCCACGCTGATCTTTGCGGATACTCTTGCGATAGGATAGCCGCTGGCCTTGGAAGCCAGTGCGGAGGATCTGGACACACGAGGGTTAACCTCGATGAGGAAGTACTCAAAGGACTTGGGGTCCAGAGCAAACTGTACATTACAACCGCCCTCAATCTTCAGTGCGCGGATAATCTTCAGAGCACTGTCACGGAGCATGTGATATTCCTTATTGGTCAGAGTCTGGGAAGGACAAACTACGATGGAGTCGCCGGTATGAATACCAACGGGGTCGAAGTTCTCCATGTTACAGATGGTAATTGCGGTGTCATTGGCATCGCGCATTACCTCGTACTCAATCTCCTTGAAGCCCTTAACACTCTTCTCTACCAGTACCTGATGTACGGGAGAAAGTGCCAGCGCATTCTTCATGATCTCCTTGAACTCTTCTTCGTTCTCTGCGAAACCGCCGCCGGTTCCACCAAGAGTAAATGCAGGACGCAGTACCAGAGGATAACCGATCTTGGCTGCTGCCTCGAAGCCCTCCTCCATGCTCTCTGCGATATAAGAAGGCAGAATGGGCTCGCCGATTTCCTGGCAGAGCTCCTTGAACATCTCTCTGTCCTCTGCTCTCTCGATACTCTCAATCTTGGTACCCAGCAGCTCTACGCCGCACTCGCGAAGGACACCCTTTCTCTCCAGCTGCATAGCCAGATTTAAGCCGGTCTGTCCGCCGATGCCGGGAAGGATTGCGTCAGGACGCTCCATTCTGATAATCTTTGCGATAAACTCCAGAGTAAGAGGCTCCATGTAAACCTTATCTGCAATAGACTCATCTGTCATGATGGTTGCGGGGTTGGAGTTGCAGAGGATAACCTCATAGCCTTCCTCACGAAGTGACAGGCACGCCTGTGTTCCCGCATAGTCAAACTCTGCTGCCTGTCCGATGACGATGGGACCGGAGCCGATAACAAGAATCTTCTTTATGTCTGTACGCTTAGGCATTTATTTGTCCTCCTTCCATGCAAGCATGTTTTTGATGAACTCATCAAAAAGATATTCGCTGTCCTGAGGGCCGGGTGCGCTCTCGGGATGATACTGTACGGAGAATACGGAATCCTTTGCACACTCCACACCTTCGATGGTGTTGTCCAGCAGGTTTCTGTGAGTGGCAGCAAGAGGAGTCTTCTTCAGGCTGTCATCATCTACTGCGTAGGAGTGGTTCTGGGATGTAATTTCAATCTTGTCTGTCTTTAAATTCTTAACAGGGTGATTTCCGCCTCTGTGTCCGAACTTTAATTTGTAGGTCTTAGCGCCGTATGCCAGAGAGATGATCTGATGGCCAAGGCAGATGCCGAAGATGGGCTTCTTGCCGATCAGATTGCGGATGCTCTCGATGGTAGCGGTAACGTCTGTGGGATCTCCGGGGCCGTTTGAAATGAAGATACCGTCGGGATTCAGCTTCAGAATATCCTCAGCGGAGGTGTTCCAGGGAACCACGGTAACCTTAAGTCCCTTCTTCAGCATGTCGCGCACGATGTTCTTCTTCATACCGCAGTCGATGGCAACCACATGAAGATTCTTGGATTCCGCACAGGCGAAATCATAATCGGGTGCTGCTTCGTAGGCTTCCTTTGTGCTGACCTGTGCAACCGCATCGGTCTTTACCTGCCAGTTCTTCAGTTCTTCCACCGCAGCTTCAACCGAAATGGTCTCATCTGCCAGATAAGCCTTACAGCTTCCGAAGTCTCTGATATGTCTTGCCAGCTTTCTGGTATCAATTCCATACACGCCAACAATGCCGTACTTTTTCATTACGGCATCCAGGGTTTCCTTACATCTGAAATTAGAGGGACTGTCACAGATTTCTCTGACAATCATTCCGGAAATAGAGGGGACAAGTGTCTCGTAGTCCTCGTCGCACATTCCGTAGTTTCCGATCAGGGGATATGTCATTACGACAGCCTGATAGGTATAGGAGGGATCGGAAATAATCTCCTGGTACCCTACCATGGAGGTATTGAAAACAATCTCAACCTTCTTGTTTACTGCAGCGCCAAAGGCGTAACCCTCGTAGACACTTCCGTCCTCGAGTATGATCATGCGTTTGTTTTTCTGCTCCATCATTCCAAGTTCCACACTCCTTTTTATTCTCACGTCAACATGACGTGTTTTTGCAAAATCACCATATTATACAGGATAATTGTTATCAAAGCAAGCCCTACATAAGGGTAAATTTCCTGTCATTTTATGAAAATCTTCAATTCTCATGTATCCGAGGGAATCTGCACCGATGCTTTTGCAGATTTCTTCTGTGGATTGCTTGTTGGCTATCAGCTGGGAATTATCGGGCACATCGGTTCCGTAATAGCAGGGATACAGGAAAGGCGGTGAACTGATGCGCACATGTACCTCCAGGGCGCCGGCCTTTCTCATCATCTTAATCAGGTTTGCGATTGTGGTTCCGCGAACGATGGAATCATCGATAAGCACCACACGTTTTCCCTTTACCGCACTGGCAATAACGCTTAACTTCATGTGTACCGCAGAAACTCTCTCCTCCTGGGTGGGCTTGATAAAGGTTCTTCCCACATAACTGTTCTTCGAGAAGACAGGCTTGTAAGGAATGCCTGATTCCTCCGCATAGCCTACAGCAGCAGTCAGTCCGGATTCGGGAACACCGGTTACCACATCGGCTTCCACAGGATAGCTCTGCGCCAGAGCACGACCGCCGCCGATTCTGGCTTCATACACACTGATCTCGTCAATAACGGAATCCAGTCTCGCAAAATAAATATATTCAAAAATACAATGAGCCTTCTTTTCAGACTGCAGTACCATCTCTGTCTGAATGCCCTCATTGGTAATGGTAATCATTTCACCGGGCAGAATATCGCGAACTATCTCTGCACCCACACTGGTCACGGCGCAGCTCTCGCTGGCAAGGAAGTAGCTGCCATCCTTTTGTCCCAAAATCAGGGGCTTCAGTCCCAGAGGATCTCTCACGCCCACCAGCTTCTGGGGGCTCATGATTAACAGTGCGTAGCCGCCCTTCAGTTCGGGCACAACTTTTTTCACTGCATCTTCTATGGAAGCGGAATTCATTCGTTCCTCCGCAATACGATACGCAATTACCTCCGAGTCGGTGGTGCCGGAAAATACCGCGCCCTCCTCCTGAAGCTTTTTGCGCATTTCCTCTGCATTGGTTAAGTTGCCGTTATGGGCAAGTGCCAGGGTTCCCTTGGCATAATTTAAGAACACAGGCTGGGCATTTTCCACACAGCTTGCACCGGCAGTAGAATAGCGTACATGGCCGATACCGATGTTGCCTCGCAGCTTCTCCAGAACATCCGGATGAAACACCTCGCTGACAAGTCCCATTCCCTTGTGGGCACAGATGTTGCCGATGGGCCCCTTCTTATCGCATACCACAATACCTGCGGATTCCTGACCTCTGTGCTGCAGTGCAATCAAACCGTAATAGATTAACTGCGCCGCCTTCACATCCTCATTGCTCCACATTCCGAATACACCACATTCTTCGTGCAATTTGTCGTCGTACATGCGTGTTCTCCTTCCGTATAATGAAAAAAGGCACTTCGAGGGTTACCCTCAAAGCGCCTTTGCTTTTTCCACGATAAAGTTTAGTATAGGATTTCGTTTCTGTCAATTGGAAATTAGTACTTGATTGTAGGTCTGTAATATTCAAAAATGACGGCATCATTCACAATTTCATTTCTGAAATCATGACTGGTCCAACAGATTCTCATGGCACCCATCTTCTCCTCCAGCTTTATGGGGAAGGGCTTCTCGCCCACTTCATAGGCAATGAAATGAGGTCTTGCAAGCACATTGCACAGACAGTTGCCAAACAGCTGCTTCTGCCAGGGCTTCATTGTTTCATATCGCTCCGGTCTCATGGCCAGCTGACCGCGCAGGATTTCCGATGCATGAAATCGAAACCATGCCACAATGGAGGGATCAAAGCTCTCCACACATGCAGCACCCTTATATTTCTGCAGAATCTCATAGGTCTTCTCGCAAAGCTCCTTGTTGCGTTTACCGCTCTTCAGTTCCACAATCATAGGGCCGCGGCCGTCCACCAGCTTCAACACTTCGGTGAACAGAGGAATACGGTCCTCCTCGCTCCCTGCCAGGGAAAGCTCCAGCAGTTCCGCATATGTCTTTTCATCCACTCTGGCATCCACGCCGCAGATACGGTTCAGCGTATCGTCATGGAACACAACCACCTGTCCGTCTCTGGAAAGCTGTACATCCAGCTCGATTCCGTAGCCTGCTGCCGCAGCCAGTTCAAAGGCGCGCAGAGAATTCTCCGGAATGCTCTGGTCCTTTTCATGAAGCCCTCTGTGGGCAAAATTTCTATGCAGAAAGGGACGCTTTTGTCCCTCGGATGCTCTGCCGGGAATAATCAGGAAAAGCGGCAATGCCGCTGCCAGTAACAAATTTCTTTTCTTCATAACAACACCTCTCTTCCCTCATTCTACTCCTTTTCCGTACAAAGTCAATTTATCGGAAACTCTGCCGTAAACTTCGTCCAAAACTATTGTCTGTTCTGCCGTTTTCCTGTAAACTGTAAACAGATTTTCGCACAATACAATACGGAGGAAAACCTATGAAACTGAATAACAAGCGAACGATTCTGGTGGGCCTTGCCTTTCTCTCCATCTGTTCCTTCTGGCAGATGTATGACAACATCGTCCCCCTGATTCTCACCAACACCTTTCACATGAACGAGACCTTCTCCGGTGCCATCATGGCGGCGGACAATATTCTGGCTCTGTTCCTGCTGCCCTTCTTCGGCAGTCTCTCCGATCGGACCAATACGAAAATCGGAAAGCGCATGCCCTTCATTCTCTTCGGTACCGGCTGCGCAGTGATTCTTATGAATATCCTTCCCCTGCTGGACAACAGTTATTCCGCAAAGGCTTCCGTCTTTAAGACCGCTTCCTTTGTGGTTGTTCTCGGTCTGCTGTTAGTTTCCATGGGAACCTACCGTTCTCCCGCCGTGGCACTGATGCCGGATGTCACACCCAAGCCTCTTCGTTCCAAGGCAAATGCCATCATCAATCTCATGGGTGCCGTGGGCGGTATCATTTATCTGGGACTTGCCGCAGTGCTCTACCCCAACTCCAAAACCATTGGTGTGGCACATGTAAATTATCAGCCTTTGTTTATGATTGTTTCCGCCATTATGTTTATCGCAGTGGGCATCCTCTTCCTGCTGGTTAAGGAACCTGCCCTGACTCGCGAGAACCAGGAGCTGGAGGACGCACATCCCGAATGGAATCTGGCAGAGGATGACGGCTCCGGCAACGAGGTACTCCCCGGTGCGGTAAAGCGCTCCGGTATGTTCCTGCTCGCCTCCATCGCCCTGTGGTACATCGGCTACAACGGCGTAACCACCTGGTTTACCACTTATGTCAGCACCATCATGGGTCAGGGCCTCGGCGGTGCTTCCACCTGTCTGCTGGTGGCAACAGCCGGTGCGATTGTTTCCTACATTCCCATCGGTATCGTAGCCAGCAAGGTTGGCCGAAAGAAGACCATTATGGTTGGCTGTATTCTTTTGTCCCTCTGTTTCCTGTCAGGATATTTCCTTACCATCCATGCTACCGGCATCACCGTTCCCATGTTTATCGTCTTCGCGCTGGTCGGTTTTGCCTGGGCAGCCATCAATGTAAACAGCCTTCCCATGGTAGTGGAAATGTGTAAGGGCTCTGACATCGGCAAGTACACCGGTTACTACTACACCGCGTCCATGGCAGCACAGGTAGTGACTCCCATTCTGGCTGGTACCCTGATGCGTCAGGTCGGCTATTGGATTCTCTTCCCTTACGCTTCCTTCTTTGTAGCCTGCAGCTTCCTCACCATGTGTGCGGTAAAGCACGGCGACGCAAAGGTTGAAGCAAAGACCGGTCTGGATGCCTTTGAGGATATGGACTAAACCTTCAAATCACAATCAGCAAAAAAACAGCGATGAAAAATCATCGCTGTTTTTTTCTGTCTCGTTTATTGACATACATGGCATCATCTGCCAGTTTCTCTATCAGTTTGATATCTGTAATCTCCGACATTTTCACAATCGCCTGACCTACACTGATACCCACGGTGTATTCCTTGTCTGCCAGCAACGGCAATGTCTTCACATAAGCGTTCAGCTTCTGGGAAATCTTCTCGGCGGCAGGCTCTTCCTCTGAACTCGTAAACAGGGCAATCATGAATTCATCGCCGCCGAATCTTGCCGTAATGCAGGGCTGAGCGAAACAATCCCGAATGGTAGCAGCCACAGCCTTGATAGCGTTATCACCCTCCAGATGTCCGTAATTGTCATTGATGATCTTCATGCCGTCCATATCAACGGAAATGATATGGGCATATCCATCCTTCAGATCCTCTCGCTGCAGATATTCATCCAGCTTCTGATAGTAGCCATGTCTGTTGTAAATACCTGTCATGGTATCTCTGATATAAATCTCAGACATCTGCTCATACATTTCATTCAGTTTCTGGGTCGCGTTCTTCAGACGCATGTTGCGGAGCGTATTCTCCACAATAATGGAAAAATTCTCTGAGCAATGCTCAAACAGCTCTATCTCATGGGAAATATATTCACCGGTTCGCACCACATGATAGCCGAAAAGCTTCTCCGCACAGAAAACCAGTTTGAACACGAAAATACTCTCTGCGGGAGATTCCTCTATCATTTGCTCAAACTGAGGCATCAGTTCTTCCACATCAAAGCGTTCGTAATTCTGTTCCGGAAGCATGCCCCTGTTCAGATGCACATACATCTTGGACAGTCCTTCGGAATAATCCGCACAGCACTCAATATCGTTTCGCAGGCAAATCAGATGGTCATAGTTTTTGAACAGACCCAGCAGGGATATCATATGCTCCACATTATCACTGAGCAGACTGCTGTCCATCAGGCGAACCTGCATGACTGACATTAAATACTCCTGCCAATTGGACTGACGGGTGTTCTCCACCAGTCTTGCCATCTCTCTTCTGTCGGCACGGCTGTTGTGATAGCCGCAGCCGCAGCTCTCCTTGGGTGTAAACTCAAGGGGCACCAGGAATTCCTTCTCCTGACGGCCTTCCTCCAAAACGCCGAAGATAAAGTCTGCTGCCGCATCCAGCTTCGGCTCACTGGTTGAAATGTTCGGCTCACTGAGCTTGCCGTCCTCAATTCCGTCAAAACCGGCAACCCGCACATCCTCAGGAACCCTGAGCCTGCGCTTTCTCAAAACCTTGCAGGCTGCAATGGCCATGGAATCGTTAGCACAGCAGATAGCATCCGGTTTCGGCAGGTCGCTGTCCAGGAAACGATTCACCGCATCGATTGCAGGAAGCTCCCAGAAATCGCCGTAGCCAATCTGCTCTTCCGCATACGGAATACCGTGGGCATCCATCTGCTGTCTGTACATTTCGATTCTGTCGTCGGAATATTTATTGTCCTTCAAACCACCCAGCATGTAAATATTCTTGCAGTGGTGTACCTCAATCAGATGCTTTACCCCATCAGCAAAGCCCTGCTTATAATCGGGATTGATGGTAATCGCATCTTCTATCTCGGTGATACCGGCAGACTCATTGTCATACAAAAATACGGGGATGTTCTTCCTTCTGCCCATATCCATAATCCGACTGATCATCTCAGGCCTTGCGATAGACTGGGCATGAATCAGAAACGCCGCAAAATTCATATGTTCCGCCAGGTCCAGCAAATGATAAGTGATAGTAGCAGTGGTATGCAAATCCACATTGTCGGTAGTCCCCGAAAACATCACTAAATGGTATCCCAGGGGAGTCGCCTTCTCATGAATCGCCTCGTACAGACTGCTCTGTACTCTCGATGAAATATCGGTTGCAAATACGCCAATCAGTTTCTTTGTAGCCATCCCAACTTAATTCCTCTCGAAACATTTCTTTCGTAGTACTCTATAAAGAAGATTTTACCATAAAAAAAGCAAAAATGGAATGATGAAAACAAAATTTGATAATATCACGGCAGTAAAAAAGCACAGGCAAATACCTGTGCTTTTCTAAATAGAATCTACAATTACTTGTTCTTTCCTGCCTTCAAAATAGGGCTGAGAGGCTTGTAAATCAGCAGTGTCAGAATGGAAACGCCGGTACCCTTGATCAGGTTCAAGGGTGCTACACAAGCGATTACGAAGCTTACCACGCTGCCTTCCTTTACCAGGGGATTAACCTTCACACCCATATCAAGCAGTACGGACATCGGCATGCCGTAAAGCTTTGCGAATGCGGGAAGCAGATATACTGCATTGAAAGCGGTACCGAAGATGGTCAGAATCAGGGTACCTGCCACACAGGCAACAATCGCGGTCTTCTTGGTCTTCTTGAAGGAATAAATTACAGAAGCGGGAATAATCAGGCTGCAGCCTACAGCGAAGTTTGCAAGGTCACCTACAAATGCGGTGGAGGTTCCCTTCATAACCAGCTTAAGCAGAATTTTGATGAACTCCATCATAACGCCTGCTGCAGGTCCGAACGCGAAGGTTCCTACCAGAATGGGAAGCTCGCTGGCATCCAGTTTGTAGAAGCTGGGAGCGAAGGGCAGGGGAATCTCAAACAGCATCAGTACTGCTGCCAGTGCGGAAAACATACCGACGAAGGCAATCTTTCTGGTGTTGAAGATGGGTTCTTTCTTGCCGTTCTTCTTCTGTGCAGCCTTTTCAAGCAGCAAGGCCACCACAAACAGGCCCACGATAATCGCAAAAAAGCTCAGGACATACGCAGCATTCTCTGCTACAGATTGTAATAAGTTGTTCATTTCTTTTCCTCCTTTTGGGCTCAGGTTTCTCCTGAATGGCCCGAAACATTGTAAGGAAAATTCTTCATGCAGATTTTTAAGCGTAAAAAACCCCGAGTGGTTATATTACACTCGGGGTACAAAAGATGCGCAAAAAAAACCTGTTTTCTTCTCTCATCCAGACTGTACTGTTGGTTCCGGACTTTCACCGAATCAGCCGCAGGGATTACTCCATGCGGGTCGCGGACTTTACCGCCAGTAGGGAATTACACCCAACCCCGAAGAATTTTCTTAAGTTTACTCGGTTAGAATAGCATTCTTTTCCGAATATGGCAAGTACGAATTTGCGTCTAGTTTTTTGCTTTTATATAGGCCTTCAGAAGTTTGAAGGTGTTCTTCACGCCATCCGCATGGGAACGCTCATAGTTGTGGGAAGCGTACACACCGGGACCGATGAGTCCATGCTTAATATCGTAGCCGCTGCGAAGGCTTGCCTCCACATCCGATCCGTAATGAGGATAGATATCGATGGCATAATCAAGCTTCTCCTTCTTTGCCAGATTTGACAAAGCAGTTACCACATCGTAGTTATAGGGTCCGCCGGAATCCTTGGCACAGATGGACACCTGACGCTCGGTACAGGTCAGATCCGCTCCAACGCAGCCCATGTCCACGGAAATCATTTCTACTGTATCCTCAGGAATCACGCAGCCGCCGTGGCCAACCTCCTCATATACCGTAAAGAGCAGTGTCACCTTTCTCTTCAATGCAGTCTGCTTGTCTGCCGTATATTTTGCCAGACCAAGCAGAATGGCTGCAGAAAGCTTGTCATCCAGGAACCGGCTCTTGATATAGCCGCTCTCCGTCACAACCGTGCGGGGATCCATGGCGATGATATCTCCCACCTGAATGCCCAGCTTCTCACACTCTTCCTTCGTGGAAACATTTTCATCCAACAGGATTTCCATATTTTCTTCCTTGCACTCCACCTTGTCATCTGCCACATGTGCAGAGGGCTCCTTATTCAGAACCACGCCGGTATAAACCTTGCCGTCGCGGGTATGCACGGTACAGTTTTCTCCGTCTGCGGTGCTCCACTGATGTCCTCCAAGGGTTGTGGGACGAAGCCGCCCGTTCCCCTTGATGGCACGAACCATGGCTCCCAGGGTATCCAGATGCGCCGCCAACACCAGAGGATTTCCCTCTCCGCCGATGGTCACGCTGACATTTCCCTTATTGGACTTCGCAGGAGTATAGCCCATCTCCTGCAGTGTTTTCATCACATATTCTGCCACATTTTCCGTAAAGCCGGTGGGGCTGGAAATTGCGGTCAGTCTCTTTAATTCCTCTGTGATATAAGTTACATATTTTTCCATAGCATACACCTGTCAATTCAAATTAGTTCACATTGTAAATCAGGTTCCAGTGCTTCTCTTCACCTGTCACAATCTGCAGAGCAAAGGTACCGATGGACTTACCCAGATTATGGATGCCGTCTCCGGCTCTGAAGGTATAGAAATCGGAAATACTGGTAATCAGATTGCTGTGGTCAAAGTGTACACCCCAGGTTAATTCCTCTTCCTCCAGGCCGTGAGGTCCGCAGGTGATTACCAGAATACCCTTCTGATGAGCCTCCGTAAGGAGTTTCTTATATTCCTCCACATTGTTGTCGGTAGGATCATAGGTCATGATAATTGCTCCGGGACGGCCGTCCTTCAGGGTCAGATAATTGCGGAGCAGCTTCAGCTTGCCATCGGAATTGTTGGACTCAACGCTCTCACCCTTGATGAAGCCGCCGTCAGACAGTGCATCGCTGATTCCCTTGTACATTACCTGCTGTGCATTGTTTTCTGCTTCCCAGGGATCGGTAATCATAACAATCTTACGACTTCTGTTCCAGTAGAATACTGTGGGATCCTTCAGGTTGGTGGCAATGGGATTGAAATTTTCATCGAAGGCAACAAAAATCAGGTTGTCATCTCCTGCGGCAGGCTTATAGAAATTGCCATCCTGAGTTGCCACGAAAAGACATCCGCCGCCCTCGATAGGCACATTGCCGTTGCCCAGGTAAAGTTTTTCCTTACGGAATACATTCATCCACTGAGCTGCCTTAATCTTCTTGGAATTGTAAGTATAGTTTTTTGCGTAAATATCGGTTCTGGCACCTGAGTTGCTGATGACATCGATGTAGAAATCAAGGGTCATCTTACTCATCCAGACATCGGTATCACTGGTGAACAGTCTCTGAAGCTGCTCATCGTAATAGTATGTCTCGTCCACAGCCTCCCTCACATTCTCGGGAACCGATTTCATAATGGATTCTGCTTCCGTAGTGCTTTTTGACATGGAAGTACGCCAGAAGGTGTGAATTCTGGAGAAGATATTCTCTCCTGCCAGCTTCTTCAAATACTCCTCAAACAGGTATACTACGCCATAGGTACCGGTATCATTTGCATAGTCTGTCGTAAAGTTATAGAGAGACTGGCCCTTTCTGAAGGCCTCACTGTTGTAAAAGCTCTGGGCAGAACCGTAGGTATCCTTGATGCCGTTCTGATAGTTCTCCTCGGCATTTGCTGACATTGTTTCATTTAACCAGGACTGCATGTAAGGAGTTTTCTTATAGAAAAACCAGTCACTTGCCACAACCTGGTGCTGCAATTCATGAGCCAGCGTGCTCAGATTGTAGTCTTTGCCGCAATGGCTGCAGATATTGATAATCGCATGGTCCGTATTATATTTTTTGCTTTCCGCTCTCGTCGGGGTAAGCTCTGTGCTGGAATAAATATCCGCCCAGGAGAAGAAACCGCCGTAGTTCTGTTCTTTCATGGAATAGTAGAGGATGTTTACCTTGCCACCGTTTTCGGTGAAACGAGGCTGTCCGTACATTTCCAGTGTGGCAGGATAAATTTTCTCATCAAAAACCTTTCCCTGCGCTTTTGCGGACTTCTCCGTGATGGACTTATCAATTGCCCAAATGTAGCAATGCTCTCCCGCATAAACGCACTTGAAGGTACCCTTGGTTCTGTAATCCCCTGAACCATAGAAGAAATCATGAGTATCACCCTTCTGATAGATAGGCTCCAGCACATCTGCCTTCTTGCCGTCAAACACTACATCATCCAGGATATAGGGTGTCAGCATCTCATCCGAAGTATAGCGCAGGGGCTGTTCCTTTAATTTAACAGGCTCCTCGGTGTCCTCAATTCCCTCCACTCTCTTGATGCTGTGAAGAATCATGTCGGAATAGTCACCTGACTTCATGGTGGACTCTGTCTTTCCATCATATATCTTAGGGTTATAAATCAAGACATAGGGTGCATTGGTAAAAAGCAGATCTCCTGCCTTGGCTCCGCTTGATACGGTGGGGTTTGTGTCGGTTCCCGCAGGTGTATTCACCTTCTTGTTGCCGGAGGTAGAGAAGCTGGTGTCAGAACCGGGCGCAGGATTCAGTGTCTCAAAGAATATTTCCTCCTCCGGCTCCTCCTCAGAGGATGCCACAATCTGTTCTGACATGGGAAGCAGAGATACCTCATCCACTGTTCCGCAGCCGCCCAACATGCTTATGGTCAATATACCGCAAAGAATGCGTGCTAATCTTTTTCTCATAAAAACTCCTATCTTTCCGGCCAGATACCGGTTGGCTGTCTGCCGTTTTATCCTATCATAGTCCTAATGTGCAAAATCGGCAAGGCTTTATTCTGCCTCAGGGCAGGAGAACGACGCCTTCCCGCCCGCTGTTGCCAGCGTGGTTTTGCCGTTCAGGTCTCGCAGCACAAAGGTCAGTTCCACTGTTTCCCAGACCTCTTCTGCCTGCGCTGTTGCCCGCAGAACCGCATATCGTCTGGTCTTTGCGCCGGTTTCGGAGTACAGAATATCAAAGTCCTTGTACCTGCTCTTCTCCAGAGGTTCTCCATTGACGGAAATATCCTTGAGGGCCAGGCTCACATGACGCTTGTCCCCGTTGTCAATCAACAGCTGCCAGCTGTACTGTCTTGACTGGTCGGTGGTATTCTCCCGAACCTCAGCATCCAGAAGCGAAACCGATACATTTTTCAACTTCTGTACGACCTTTCCGGTGGGCAGATTCTGCTTTTCCTTGGACTTGGCCGCCAGCTTCACCTCATACCAGGTTCCCTCCCCGGCTTCTTTGGCATCACCTGTCGAAATAAGGATTGACGCCTTTTTGATTCCGTTGATGCCGGCCTTGTCCAGTGCTGCTCGCTGCAGCTTCACCGTCAGAATTGTATTCTCCCATGCTGCAAGCTTACAGGTTACATTGCTTTCCACCGGGATGAAGAAATCATTGATGGCCAGGCCGTTTATCCGAATCTCTTTTGTCTGGTCTGCGTTGTTCTCAATTGCCAGCACCGCTCCCAGTTCCTTGGTAAAGGTGGACTCCGCAAACTCACCGAAGCCACGCAGGGTAATCTGCATATCCTTGCGGTTTAACAGTTTCTGTTCCCCGGCTACAGCACCCAGGAACAAATCACAGTGATAGGAAAGCTGCGTTTCGCCGTTTTCAGGAACCTGCGCTTCCATCTGAGCCCAGTGCTCCAGATCACCGTTTGTGACAATTCGTCCTTCCACAGAACGAATCTCATCCTGCGAAAGCAGCAGCATTGTCGAAGCCAGTCCGGGCAGTGCCGCAAATCGCTCCTCCCCGGGTGCCAGAGAAATCAAGTCCATTCTCGGCAGCACAATGTTCCCGTTCAGACCGAAGTCACAAAGGCTGATTTCCTTTGTTTCCTCTGTCAGATTCACAATATCCAGGTAGAACAACTCGTAATTATCAGAAAAGTCATAAGCCGCAAACAGTGTCAGTGCCATGCTGTCATCCCGGTAAACGGAAAGACCCTCCTGAGGGAATCGGACATAACCGTTTTCCGCAAAGAAAGTGCTTTGCGCCTTCAGTTCCGTAGGACGATTACCGCAGGCTGCCTTCGCAGCCATCTGCGTTTCCCCGGATGAAAAGGTGAACTCCAGCGTCTGAATTTCAGACAGCGTTTCCGCCTTTTCCTCACTTAAGTTGCCGAGGTACACTCCCGACTGCATAATTCCGGAAAAGCCAGCCGGCAGAGTGATTCTGTCCCATACATCAAAGTCAATTCCATTCAGGGTAATTCTGTCCGTCTTTACCGTCAGCTCCCTGTCTGAAGTATTCTTCACCGCAAAATAGCACTGCAGGTTATTGTCCCCCATCCGGCCCTGGCGGAGCGCCAGACCTGCACCGAGAAGTGTAATGGTACAATCTCCGGTCCTGCACAGCGGCTGTTCGTCGGCAGCACAGCCCTTTACGGGAAGCAGCACCGGCTCCGCGGAAAGGTTGTCCGCAAATGTCACTTCATAGGGAACGCGATACGCATATGTCGCTCCCGTCACACTGTTGTTCACGCTTACACGGAAAGAAAGCAATGCGGGAATACCGCCGCTTTCCGCCACACCCCTGGTGATTGTATCCACACTTGCAAAGGCGCGCTGTCCCGCTTTGGCAGTGAGCACCACATCCTCAGGTGCACGGCTCTCATCGTTCATCAGCAATTCGGTCAACGCGGCGGCGAGATCAGTCTGTCCGTTATTTTCCAGGCAGAAGGAAACAAACTTCTGACCATCCCGCAGATCCTGTCCAAGCCACAGGCTTAAAATACTGTCCTCCTGTTCCCAGATAACCAGTTTCCTGCCGGAATCAAAGGAAACCTCGCAAATTTCCTCCTCGTCTTCCTCATCCTCGTCCTGTCCGATTACCGCGATGGGAAGCAACTCGGAGCCGTAAAAATTGCCCTGAATGTCCATGATGTCAAACATCAGATAATATTCGCCGGTGTTATCCCGCAAAGGGGCATATGTAAAATCGATCTCATCCGCCAGTGCATTCTCGGTCCAGCTGACAGAATCCTCCTCATCCCAGTCGCGGAAGGACAACACATTGCCCCCGGCATCTCTGGTCAGGAATCTGCTCTGTGCATCGTACAGCTGCAGGATATCCCATTCCGCAGGGTCCACAAACGCGCGCTTACCGGTGCTCAGTTCCTCTTCTTCGCTGTTCGGCGCTTCCTCCAGAATACCGGTGACAGCAAGCGTCTTCTCCTCCGGATCGGCCTCCATACGGTACTCAACATCAACGCTCTCCCTCTGCAGCGCAGGACCTCTCAGAAGTCTGGCTGTGGCGGACAGCTTAATCGTTGTCTCCGTGTCTTCGCTGGCGCTCATATAGAGCACGCCGTTTCTGCCGAAGCGGTCCTGCCAGTGAATCACATTGCCGTCAAAGGAGGCTTCCAGAGTTCCGTCCTCTTCCTCCACGCCGGAGCTGTAATACACCGGTGCAAATAAATCCGGGCTGACCTGGCGTAAAATATAAAAGCCTGCCTTGGCAAAATATTCTGCCTGCGTCTCACCCAGCGTCAGAGAGTAGGTAAACCCGTCCTGCTTCTCAGGTGCCAGCACCTTGTTGAAATAGTTCTCGGGGGAAGAACCCAGCCATACCTTCTCATATCGGTCCAGGTAGGAAATATAATCCCGGAACAAGCCGATTTCGCGGTAAGCGGTTCTCCATTTAAAGTCATAATAGTTTCTGTTGTAAAAAGGGTAATACAGGCTTAATCCGCAGACCCTGTCCGTGTTGGTGCGATTTACAAGCACCATCTTTTCGATGGCGGCAAGCAGGTTCTCTGCCTCCTCCGGATACTTTTCCTGCATCTGCAGGGCCAGATCCGCCAAGTCTACCAGATCGTAATTGGAGCCTGTGGAAGCACGTCCGATATCTCTCGTCTCGATTCGCTGACTTGTCAGTTCCCGGAAACCTCCGCTGACATCAGCCTTCGCTGCGGCAAACAGGGCATTCACGCTTGCTTCCAGTTCCTGTGCCTGAGAAAGGTCCACCACGGAGAGGGTTGCATCACTCTCAAACAAGGGATGCTCTCTGTTGAAGGTCAGGCACTCCTCCAGGAAGCTGTCCGCGATTTTCTCCGGAATGTCTGTGATGGAATCCTTTGCCAGCAGGGGCAGGAAGGAATAATTCCATCCGAAGCTGGGTTCAGTCTCCTGTGAAGCAATCAGTACCTTGCCGTAATCAGCGGTTACCAGTGCCAGCTCTGCAGAAGCCATAAGGCAGGCATCGAAACCGATGAAGACAAATTTATGCTCCGGTCCGAAGGGCGACTGTTCCAGGGCATGGCGCATCTCGGGAAGGGTCAATGCATCATTCTCATGCAGCTTGTCACTTCCGTACCCCATAACAGGTCCGTTTCCGTGATCCCAGAGAATCAGCTCATAATTTTCCGCAGGACATTTTTCAAATCCGTACTGCAGAAAACGCTGCAGGTTGTCAGGGTCACCCATGGACTTCTCTTCAAAGCTTTCAATCTGTCTGAAGCCATCCTTCATCAGCAGGAAGTACGCGTTTTCATCGGTAGGGATATCACTGTGCCAGGCTGTGGCTCCGCCGGTACAGAGCAGCACTCTCACCTTTTCCGTGTCCACGCCCGCAGCTACCATTTCCTCCAGGTCCTGGGTTGCTGCCATGCCGGAGGATTCCAGGTCAGAGCCCACCATATAAATCATCAGGGTATTCTTCGCCGTCTCGGTCTCCCAGAAGCGCACAAGCGGCTGGTCCTCTTCCGTCTCCTGCATCCATGTGGGCACACTGCTCTCCACCGCCGCAAAGCCGCCGGTCTCCTGCTCCGCCTTTCCGCAGCCGGTGAGTGTCAGCACTGCCGTGACAGCCAGCAGTTCTATTCTTTTTTTCCATCTTTTGTATCGCTTAAGATTCATGAAAAGTAATCTCCGTTTTTTAACTTACCTTTTATTGTACCATATTTCCGCGAAACAGGAAATACACACAAAAAAGGCAGGTACCAACGATACCTGCCTTTCAAATGCTTCATTCAATTACTCGGTAATGGCATTACCGGTGTAAAGCTGGTAATACTTGCCCTTCAGGTCAATGAGCTGGTCGTGAGTACCGCGCTCAATGATGCGGCCCTGCTCCAGAACAATGATACAGTCACTGTTCTTAACAGTGGAAAGTCTGTGGGCGATAACGAAATTGGTTCTGCCCTTCATCAGTGCATCCATACCTCTCTGCACCAGTTTTTCGGTTCTGGTATCGATGGAGCTGGTCGCTTCATCCAGAATCAGTACAGGAGGATCTGCGATGGCTGCACGGGCAATGGCAAGCAGCTGACGCTGACCCTGTGACAGGTTGGCACCGTCGCCGGTGAGCTTGGTCTGATAGCCATCGGGAAGTCTGCGGATGAAACCGTCTGCATTTGCCAGCTTTGCAGCTGCGATAACTTCCTCGTCGGTGGCATCCAGCTTACCGTAGCGGATATTCTCCATTACGGTACCGGTAAAGAGGTGTGTATCCTGCAGAACGATGCCGAGAGAGCGTCTCAGATCGTCCTTCTTAATCTTGGTAATGTTAATGCCGTCATAGCGAATCTTACCATCCTGAATATCATAGAAACGGTTAATCAGGTTGGTGATGGTGGTCTTTCCTGCACCGGTCGCACCTACGAATGCAATCTTCTGGCCGGGCTTTGCGTAGAGCTCTACATCATGCAGAACCATCTTCTCATCGGAGTAACCGAAGTCAACACCGTCAAATACAACATCACCCCTCAGTTCGGTGTAGGTTGTGGTGCCGTCCTCCTTGTGGAAATGCTTCCATGCCCACATACCGGTTCTCTCTTCGCTCTCGGTAAGCTGGCCGTTCACCATTTTTGCATTTACCAGTTCCACATAGCCTTCATCCACCTCAGGTGTCTCATCCATCACCTTGAAGAAGCGGTTTGCACCTGCCAGTGCCATGATGATGGCATTCAGCTGCATGCTGACCTGATTGATGGGCATCATGAAGGACTTGTTCAAGGTCAGGAAGCTTGCCAGTGCACCCAATGTCAGACCGGAAATACCGGTGATTGCCAGGGTACCGCCCACAACCGCACAGATAACATAGCTTAAGTTGCCCAGCTGTGCATTGACGGGCATCATAATGTTGGCGAACTTATTTGCCTTGTTTGCGCTGTCACAGAGAATCTCGTTGAGCTCGTCAAATTCCTTGCGGCTCTCTTCCTCATGACAGAATACCTTGACAACCTTCTGGCCGGTCATGGTCTCCTCGATACAGCCGTTCAGCTGACCGAGTGCCTTCTGCTGTGCCACGAAGTATCGGCTGCTCTGTGCGCCAATCTTCTTGGTACAGTAAAGCATACCCACTACGCAGATCATGGTAACTACAGTCAAAGGAATATCCAGCGCAACCATTGCGATAAAAGTGCTGACAATACTGAAAGCACTGTTTACAAACTGAGGAATACTCTGGCTGATCAGCTGTCTCATGGTCTCAATATCGTTGGTGTACAGAGACATGATGTCGCCGTGCGCATGGGTATCAAAATACTTGATGGGCAGCTCTTCCATCTTTTCAAACAGATCGTCACGCAGAGATCTCATGGTTCCCTGAGTGATGTAAATCATCAGTCTGGACTGTGTAAATGCTGCTGTTACGCCGATGGCGTAGAAAATGATGACCCTGCCGATTGCATGTGCCAAGGGACCATAATCAGGGTTTGCCTGACCGATCATGGGCGTAATGTAGTCGTCAATCAGGGTTCTCATAAACAATGTTCCCTGCAGGTTTGCCAATACGGAAACCACAATACAGATCAGTACAACAACCCAGTGAATCGGATACTTCACAAAGGTGTATCCTACGGCTCTCTTAAACAGCTTGCCGGGATTCTCAATCTTTGGTCTGGGGCCTCTGGGTCCTCTTCCGCCGCCGGGTCCTCTCTGTGGGCCGGCCTTACGGTTGTATTTTGCATATTTGTCAACAGCAGGTTCTTTGTCGAAGCCGGGTGCCTGCGCAAATTTCTTCTCGTCTGCCATATTTACACACCTCCGTTCTCGTCAAAGTCACCGCTGCCGCTGGTCTGTGACTCGTATACTTCACGATAAATCTCATTGGAAGCAAGCAGCTCCTCGTGGGTACCGAAGGCATTTACCTGTCCTTCGTGCATTACGATAATTCTGTCGGCATGCTCCACACTGGAAACACGCTGCGCAATTATCAACTTCGTAGTTCCGGGAATGACTTCCGCGAAGGCTTTACGAATCTTGGCATCAGTTGCGGTATCGACTGCACTGGTAGAGTCATCCAGAATCAATACCTTGGGATTCTTCAGCAGCGCTCTGGCGATACAAAGTCTCTGCTTCTGTCCGCCGGAGACATTGCTTCCACCCTGCTCGATAAAGGTGTTGTAGCCATCGGGCATTCTGCTGATAAACTCGTCGGCACATGCCAGCTCGCAGGCACGCTTGCATTCCTCTTCGGTAGCGTTCAGATTACCCCAACGCAGGTTCTCCAGAATGGTACCGGAGAACAGCACATTATTCTGCAGTACAACGGATACCTGATTTCTCAGGCTCTCGATATCATATTCACGCACATCGCGTCCGCCTACCTTCAGGCTTCCCTCTGTGACATCGTAAAGTCTGCTGATCAGGTTAACCAGACTGGACTTCGCACTACCTGTTCCGCCGATGATACCGATGGTCTCACCGGATTTGATGGAGAGATTGATATCATTCAGAACAGGAGTCTCCGCACCCTTCTTATAAGCGAACTTTACATGCTCAAAGGAAATGCTGCCGTCCTTTACCTCGAATACAGGGGTTTCGGGATTCACGATATCTGCCTTCTCATTCAATACCTCGCAGATACGCTTTGCGCTTGCGGAGGACATGGTCATCATAACGAAAATCATGGAAAGCATCATCAGGTTCATCAGAATGGTCATGCAGTAAGCGAGCAGGCTCATCAGCTGACCTGTTTTTAAAGTGTTCTGCACAATCATGTGTGCACCCAGCCAGCTCAGCGCAATAATGCAGCTGTAGACTGTCAGGTTCATCACAGGACCGTTCCATGCAACGATTCCCTCTGCCTTACAGAAAATCTTGTAAATGTTGTTGCTGGCAGTCTTGAACTTCTCGGTCTCGTGCTCTTCACGCACATAAGCCTTCACCACACGGATTGCGGAAACATTTTCCTGCACGGACATATTCAGGTCATCGTACTTGGGGAAGGCCTGAGTGAAGTGCTTGGTTGCCTGGCTGACAATCAATGCCAGAATACAGCCCAGAATGACAATCGCAATCACATAAATGCTGGCAAGTCTGGGGCTGATCATAAATGACATGATAATGGCGAAGAGCAGGCTGAAGGGTGCTCTCATGCACATTCTCAGAATCATCTGATAAGCATTCTGGATGTTGGTAACATCGGTGGTCAGTCTGGTAATCAGACCGGCTGTGCTGAATTTATCAATGTTGGAAAAGCTGAAGGTCTGAATGTTGTCATACATAGCCTTTCTTAAGTTCTTGGCAAAACCGGTGGAGGCCTTCGCTCCGAACCAGCCGCCGCCCACACCGAACAGAAGGCTTAAGATTGCCGTCAGAATCATCAGAAAACCGATGAAATAAACATGGGGCATATTACCGCCGCCGGGTGCATTAATGCCATCGTCGATGATGGATGCCATCAACAGAGGAATAATGATTTCCATGATTACCTCACCGATCATGAACATCGGTGTCAGTATCGAAGCGCCCTTGTATTCCTTCACATGAGCGCCCAGTGTTTTTAACAGTTTCATATTGTTTCCTTTCTGTAAATCACTTTGCTGTCATTTTATGATGAATCTTTCCGAAGAAAGAACTCATTCCGAATCGCTCTCGTCAGAAGCATGACTGACTTCCTCACGCAGCTCACAGAGATTTTTCATAATAATCTCCAGATACGCGCCCAGTCTCTCCCGATCCTCTTCCGGAAGGCCGGCGAGCATACGGCTGTCCATCATGTGCATATGTTTCTCCACTTCGGTGTGATTGGCCCTGGCCTGATCCGTCATATACACGCGTTTCAGTCTGGCGTCCTTATCCTCACTCTTTCGAAGAATCATACCGTTCTTCTCCATTACCTGCAGGGTATTGGTCGCGGTTGCCCTTGAAATGCGGAATGCCTTCTCGATATCCTTCTGATACACAGGACCCTGAGAATGATACAGAAATCCAAGGATACCGCCTTGAAGCTGAGACTGTGGATGCACTTCAAAATTGGGAGCACTCTTTGCTATTACATCCTTAATCAGATTGTGCAGAACACGCACGCTGAAGGATACACTCCTTTGCTGCTCTTTTTCCATAAACACCACCTTCCGTCTGAATGTCAGGAATTTAGTTAGCCTGCTAATTGTTAGCCACCTAACATTTATTGTTAGCATACTAACAATACTCCCTGCAGAGTAATTAGTCAAGCAAAAAAATGCTCCCATCCGAACCCGAATGAGAGCATCTGTTTTTCTTACTTATTTATTCTGATTAATCTTCATGGTAAGAGAAATTCTCTTCTTTGCAGCCTCAACCGCAAGCACCTGAACTTCCACGATATCACCGACGCTGACTGCCTCCAGAGGATGCTTGATATACTTGTCGGTCATCTGCGAAATATGTACCAGGCCATCCTGATGAACACCGATATCCACGAATGCACCGAAGTCGATAACATTACGAACAGTGCCCTTTAAAATCATGCCGGGCTTTAAGTCCTTCATATCCAGAACATCGCTGCGAAGGATGGGCTTAGGCATATCGTCACGAGGGTCACGGGCGGGCTTCTCCAGTTCCTTCAGAATATCTGTCAGTGTGATTTCACCGATACCCAGTTCCTCAGCCAGCTGCTTCTTATTGGTAACCTTCTTCTCCAGGCCGGAAATCTCTTCTACCTTCACGGGAGCTGCTGCCTTTGCGGGTGCCTTCTTCTCCTCCAGCACGACGCCGCCCATTGCTGCTGCCAGAGCCTTGCCCATCGCGGTGTTGGTATTGCGAATCTGCACTTCCTTCTTCTTGGGCTGCGCGGGTTTCTGTGCCACGGGCTTCTCGGGAGTCTTTACTGCCGCCTTCTCCTTGGCCTTCTTCTGTGCCTCGCGCACATCATCCATGGTCAGCCCCAGCTTATCCAGAAGTTTCATGGCTGCGTCATAAGACTCGGGATGCACACTGGTTGCGTCCAGAGGATTGTCTCCGTCCAGAATTCTCATAAATCCCGCACACTGCTCATAAGCCTTAGGACCGAGCTTTGCAACCTTCAGAAGCTGCTTACGATTCGTGAAACGGCCGTTAGTCTCTCTGTAATCTACAATGTTCTTCGCGATAGTCTTGTTGATACCGGAAATGTACTCAAGCAAGGATACGGAAGCAGTGTTCAGATCAACGCCTACCTTGTTAACGCTGTCTTCAACCACGCCGTTTAATGCTTCGCTAAGCTTCTTCTGATTCATGTCATGCTGATACTGGCCGACGCCGATAGACTGAGGATCAATCTTAACCAGCTCAGCCAGAGGGTCCTGAAGTCTTCTTGCAATGGAAGCCGCACTTCTCTGTCCCACATCGAAATTGGGGAATTCTTCGGTTGCCAGCTTGGAAGCGGAATAAACGGAGGCACCCGCCTCATTTACAATGACATACTGTACGGGGCGATCCAGTTCCTTCAACAGTTCCACAATTACCTGCTCCGATTCGCGGGAAGCGGTGCCGTTGCCCACGGAAATCAGATCAACATTGTACTTCTTAATCAGTCTCTTTAACTCAACCTTTGCCTCTTCCACCTTGTTCTGAGGAGCGGTAGGATAAATAACCTTGGTATCCAGCACCTTACCGGTGGGATCTACAATGGCCAACTTACAGCCGGTTCTGAATGCAGGGTCCCAGCCGAGCACAACCTTGCCGGCGATAGGGGGCTGCAGGAGCAGTTGCTCCAGATTCTTGCCGAATACGGTAATTGCACCGTCCTCTGCCTTCTCGGTCATCTCATTTCGAATGTCTCTCTCAATAGCAGGAGCAATCAGTCTGCTGTAGCTGTCGGCGATGGTTGCCTCCAGAACAGGAGTGGTAAACTCATTGTCTGAGGTAATCATCTTCTTTGCCAGGAACTGTAAAATTCTGTCCTCGGGAGCATTTACCTTTACGGTGAGCATCTTCTCCGCCTCACCACGGTTCAATGCCAGCACTCTGTGACCTGCCACCTTCTTTACGGGCTCTTCGTAAGCATAGTACATTTCGTAAACACTGGTCTGCTTCTCATCCTTGGCAGTACTGGTGACAATACCCTGCTCCACGGTAATCTCTCTGATGTAGGTTCTGAAATCTGCATTGTCGGAAATGCTCTCGGCGATAATATCCATGGCACCCTGCAGTGCGTCCTGGGCATCCTTCACCAGCTTGTCCTTGTCCACATCGGGAGCTGTCACATACTTCGCTGCCTCCTCCAGAACGGGAGCTGTCGCATTCTGCTCCAGGATGTACTGTGCCAGACCGTCCAGACCCTTTTCCTTTGCCACGCTGGCTCTTGTCTTTCTCTTGGGACGGTAGGGGCGGTACAGGTCCTCAACCGCTACCAGTGTCTCTGCTGCCAGAATCTTACTCTTAAGTTCCTCGGTGAGCATTCCCTGCTCCTCGATGCTGCCGATTACCTGTGTCTTCTTGTCCTCCAGATTGCGCAGATACTGCAGACGCTCATTTAAGTCACGCAGCTGCTCATCGTTCAGGGAACCGGTTACTTCCTTTCTGTATCGGGAAATAAAAGGAATGGTATTTCCCTCGTCAATCAGCTTCACAGCGGCCTCTACCTGCCACTTTTCCACCTTCAGTTCTTCTTTGATTTTCAGTATAATATCCATGTTGTCTTGCCTTTCCTGATTTCCATCGAAATCTTCTAAAATTATACCCGAAAAATCCTTCACCCGCAATCATGAAATCTTTATGAACTTACCTTCTTTCTTTTGACAGAGAGAGTTTGAAATGATACATTAAGGATACAATATTATCGAATCTGATTTACCGAAAGGACTACTGATGTACACAACACCAAAACACCAATCAATGCGTTCTTTTGGTGCCGCAGCTACCATCTGCGGTATCCTTTCGCTCACCCTCGCCTGCTGCGGATTATCCATTCCTTTCGCAGCTGCCGGACTGCTGTTCACCATATTGGCGGAACGCCGGGTCGGTCCCAGGGATGGGCTGTTAACTGTTTCCAAAGTATTTAATATCGTCGGTCTCGCAGTCGGAATCTTCGTGCTCGTTTACTTCTGCACGCAGCTTTCCAATCCGGAATTCATGGCTCAGCTGAATGCAACCAGTCAGGCGCTTTACGGCATGGATTTCCAGGAAATGCTGAACGCCTACCGGTACTAGAAAGGAGTGTCTGAATGAATCCTGAATTTACTCCCTTCTATGCACTGAAGGACCGTGCCAAAAACAGTCTGGAGGGTCGCTGGGGGCAGCACATTTTGTCGCTTCTGGTGCTGGTCTTCTACCTGATGACCTTTCTCATGATGCTCTCCGTGGCCGAGGCGCTGCTGCTTGGACTGTTCACCTCCGGGAATTCCATCGTATTAACCATCTTCGGTTATATCGGTAATTTCCTGCTGCAGATTATGTTGGGCTTTGCAAGATTCGGCTTCCTGTACTATTGTCTGAAGCTTGCCTGCCGTCAGCAGACCTCCTTCCGCGATGTACTCTACGGCCTGCGCTGTGAAAGTACCGGCGCCATCGCTGCCGTGGCAGCTGTCCGCACCATGATTAAAATGATCTGCTTCCTTCCCATGGATTACTTCGATGCAGGCTTTGTCTTCAACCTGTTCGGTCCGATGGATTTGCAGAGACTGCTCTACATTCTGATTTCACTGGGTATCGGCTATGCCGTATTCATCCCCTTCGGCATCGTCCTGGATATGAGCCTGTTCGTTTTGCTGGACTTCCCCGAGAAATCCTTCAAGGAGCTGATTCCTCTGACACTCCACCTGATGAAGGGTCACAAGAAGCGCTTCTTCCTGTTACAGTGCAATCTGATTCCCGTTCAGATTTACGCATACCTTTCCTTTATGGTGGGAATGCTTTGGGCGTTGCCCTTTACCTACATGACCTACACCATGTTCTATCTGGACCTGATGAAGAGTCGTACCGCAAGCGAATCTCACTAAAACAAAACCCCGACCGGTACCTACCGTTCGGGGTTCTTTTTTACTCTTCTGTTTTGTTGTCCTTGGTATTGATCCACTTCAGATAACCGTTGATAAAGGGATCCAGTGCACCGTCGAGAACTGCGTCTGCGTTGGCACTCTCCACATCGGTACGGAGATCCTTTACCAGCTTATAGGGCTGCAGTACATAGGATCTGATCTGGCTGCCGAATGCATTCTCGGCAATCTCACCTCTGATATCGGAAAGCTTTTCCACATTGGCTGCCTGCTTCAACAGATACAGCTTTGCCTTCAGCATCTGCATGGCCTTATCCTTGTTCTGGAACTGGCTTCGCTCATTCTGGCACTGTACAACCGTACCGGTGGGAATATGGGTGATTCGGATTGCGGATGAGGTCTTGTTAATATGCTGACCACCCGCACCGCTGGAACGGTAGGTATCAATTCTTAAATCCTTCTCATCAATCTCTACATCCAGATCCTCTTCGATATCCGGCATAACATCCAGTGATACAAAGGAAGTCTGTCTCTTACCCTGAGCATTGAAGGGAGAAATACGCACCAGTCTGTGTACACCCTTCTCTGACTTCAGATACCCGTAAGCATTGGTTCCGTTTACCTGGAAGGTAACAGACTTGATTCCGGCTTCATCGCCGTCCAGATAATCCAGCACCTCCAGAGAAAATCCCTTTCGCTCTGCCCATCTGGTATACATACGGTACAGCATGCCGCACCAGTCGCAGCTCTCGGTACCGCCGGCACCGGCATTCAGCTTCAGAATTGCGTTGTCCTTATCATATTCTCCGGAAAGCAAAGTATTGATACGAAGCTCCTCAAATACGGCAATGAAGCTGTCCAGCTCCTTGCGGATGTCCGCTGCCATCTCGGGGTCCTCGTCCTCATAGCCCATCTCAATCAATGTCAGGATATCCTCCATCTGACTGGTCAGGCCGTTGCACTCTGCCACAATATCCTTCAGATTCTTCAGTTCCTTCATTTTTGCATTTGACTTCTCAGGATTATCCCAGAATCCGGGAGCCTCCATGTCCATCTCCAGCTCTTCGATTCGCTTTACCTTGTTAGCAAGGTCAAAGTGAATCCCTCACTTCGGCTAAAGGTGTTTCGTAAGACAGAATTTCAAGTTTCATCTGATCAAGTTCTACCACTTTGCGTCACCTACTTTCATTTTAGATTTTTATTGCGTATAAAAGGCGTGCGCTCTCGCTCACGCCTTTCAGTTTCTTTGGATAATTAGTTCTGTCCGCGTCCGTGGCACTGCTTGTACTTCAGTCCGCTTCCGCAGGGGCAGGGATCGTTGGGATAAATCTTCTCGGAAGCACGCTTTACGGGTGCCTTTACGGAAGTGTCATCCTTGTTGGTACCGGTTACCTTAGCAACCTGCTCACGCTCAACCTTCTGCTCAACATTGATATGGAGCAGGAGTCTTACGGTCTCTTCCTTGATGTTCTCGGTCATCTGGTCGAACATGTTATAGCCGGACATCTTATACTCAACCAGGGGATCTCTCTGGCCGTAAGCCTGCAGGCCGATACCCTGACGGAGATGATCCATATCGTCGATATGATCCATCCATTTTCTGTCGATTACCTTTAAGAGAATTACTCGCTCAACCTCACGGATTGCCTCAGCCTCGGGGAACTCGGCTTCCTTGCTCTCATAAAGCTTCACTGCCTCTTCCTTCAGCTGCTGCTTCAGGCTGTTCTTCTTAGGCTTCTTCACTCTCGCCTCGGTAACAGGCTCAAGGGGAATGGTAGGAAGCAGCAGGGAGTTCAGCTCCTTGAAGTTCCAGTCCTCCACTGCCTCGTCGTTGATACAGATATCAACGCAGTTCTCAGTGATATCTTCAATCATCTTGTAGATGGCATCACGCATGCTCTCACCATCCAGTACGCGGCGACGCTCATCGTAGATGATTTCTCTCTGCTCACTCATAACGCGGTCATACTCCAGCAGATTCTTACGAATACCAAAGTTATTGGCCTCAATCTTCTTCTGTGCACCTTCGATGGCGTTGGTCAGCATCTTGTGCTGAATCTCCTGACCTTCGGGAACACCCAGGGCATTGAACATTGCAATCAGACGCTCTGAACCGAACAGTCTCATCAGTTCATCTTCCAGGGAAATATAGAACTTTGACTCACCGGGGTCTCCCTGACGACCGGAACGTCCGCGCAGCTGATTGTCGATACGTCTGGACTCGTGTCTCTCGGTACCGATAATCTTCAGACCGCCTGCTTCCTTTGCCTCAGCATCCAGCTTAATATCGGTACCACGACCTGCCATGTTGGTAGCGATGGTAACTGCACCGTGGATACCTGCATCTGCAACGATTTCCGCTTCCATTTCATGGAACTTAGCGTTCAATACCTTATGCTTGATGCCTCGCTTTGAAAGCATTCTGGAAAGCTCTTCACTGGCGTCGATATTGATGGTACCTACCAGTACAGGCTGTGCCTTTGCATGTGCTTCTTCTACTGCTTCAACGATTGCGTTTAACTTTTCTTTTCTGGTCTTAAATACGGCATCCTGATGATCGATACGGGCAACGGGACGGTTGGTAGGAATCTCAACTACATCCATGCCGTAAATCTCACGGAACTCGTTTTCCTCAGTCAATGCAGTACCGGTCATACCGCACTTCTTCTCATAGAGGTTGAAGAAGTTCTGGAAGGTGATGGAAGCAAGGGTCTTGCTCTCTCTGTTAACCTTAACCTTCTCCTTCGCCTCGATTGCCTGATGCAGACCGTCGGAGTAACGACGACCGGGCATGATACGTCCGGTAAACTCATCTACAATCAGTACCTCATTATCTTTTACAACATAATCCTGGTCGCGGAACATTAAGTTGTGTGCGCGCAGAGCCAGAATAATGGTGTGCTGAATATCCAGATTCTCAGGGTCTGCAAAGTTGGTGATATGGAAGAATCTCTCGACCTTCTTTACACCTTCCTCCGTCAGGTTGATAACCTTGTCCTTCTCGTTTACGATGAAGTCTCCGGTTTCCTCCTGCACAACACCCATGATGGCGTCCATCTTGGAAAGCTGCTGCATGTCCTCACCACGCTTCATCTGGCGTGCCAGTAAATCACACATCTGATAAATTGCGGTAGACTTGCCGCTCTGACCGGAAATAATCAGAGGAGTTCTCGCTTCATCGATTAATACGGAGTCAACCTCATCGATGATACAGAAGCTTAAAGATCTCAATACAAGCTGCTCCTTGTAGATAACCATATTATCTCTCAGGTAATCAAATCCCAGCTCGTTGTTGGTAACATAAGTAATATCACAGTTATATGCCTTCTGGCGCTCCTCACCGGTCATGCTGTTCAAAACAACACCGACTGTCAGTCCCAGGAACTCATGTACCTGACCCATCCACTCCGAGTCACGCTTTGCGAGGTAGTCATTTACGGTAACGACATGTACGCCGTTGCCTGAAAGTGCATTCAGATATGCGGGAAGCAGACAGGTCTGTGTCTTACCTTCACCGGTTCTCATCTCTGCGATACGGCCCTGATGCATGATAATACCACCCATCAGCTGTACTCTGTAGTGCTCTGTGTTCAGGACACGTCTTGCAGCCTCTCTCACGGTTGCAAATGCCTCAACCAGAATATCGTCCAAGGTCTCCCCCTCTGCCAGTCTCTTCTTGAACTCGGCGGTTTTACCTCTGAGCTCTTCATCAGACAGTTCCATCATAGCGGGACGAAGTTCCTCAATCTTGTCAACCAGAGGAAGTATTCTCTTCAGCTCTCTCTCACTACGAGTACCAAAAATCTTATCTACAATCTTCACGAAAAAAATCCATGCCTTTCTATCACGCACCCTCAAAATTTGCTTGTAGGGCACACTTTTCATAAAAATCAACGATTATTGTAACAGAAAATGGACGCTTATTCAACCATAAGCGCCCATAAAGGAATGAACATTTTGTTAATAACCTGTTAAAATCCTATAATTTCGTACAGAAATAACCATTTTTACCTTTTAGAACAATTCACTCATAACCACATTTCGCAGTTTTCTGGTCAAGGGAATGGTACCGGCGTCCTTTTTCTGGGTGCCCATAAGGATGGTCAAACGCTCCTTGGGAAGATTTGCAAAGTAAGCGCCGAGCCAGCCATCCCAGCCGTACTCGCCTTCTCCCACAAGCATTCCTGCCTGTCCGGGATTCTTACAGATGCGCATCAGATGGTTGTAGCTGAAGCCCTGGAGGCCGTTCCAGTTTTCGAAGCTGTTCTGCTGCTTGGTAAGGAGCTCGCCGCAGGTCATGAACTCTACCGTCTTAGGCTTCAGAATCTGCTTGCCGTTAAGGCAGCCCTTGTTCATGAGCATGGCTGCAAATTTGCTGTAGTCATCCAGTGTAGAGGCCAGGCCTGCGCCGCCCGACTGGAAGGCAGGCATTCTGTTCATGTCGTTGTTGATTGCCAGATGATTGCCTGTGTAAAGTCTGAGGGATGTACCCTCTCTGTCAGAGACTGTCTCATATACCTTAGCCAGTCTGGACTGCTTTCCCGCAGGTACATAGAAGTCGGTATCCTCCATGCCCAGGGGCTCGAAAAGTTCCTTTTTCATAAACTCTGCCAGGCTCATGCCGCTTGCCGCCTCAATCACTGCACCCAGCACATCAGCAGAGGTGCCGTACTGCCAGGAGGAGTCGGGAGAAAATGCCAGAGGGCAGTTCGCAAGTCTGTCAGCCAGTTCTCTGGTGCTCATCTCATTATCGGTATGCAGTCTCTCATAAGCCTCGTCAAACAGTCTGCCGGTTGCCAGACCGGAAGGAGTCTCACAAGGGTAGGAAAGACCTGAAGTCATGTTCAGCAGATTGTTCACTGTCAGAGGAGCATAACAGCCGTGAAGCTTGCCGGGCTGTTCCTCCACAATCAGATTCTGATAAGCGGGCAGAAAATCGCTGACATTCTGGAACAGGTCAATGACACCGCGCTCCAGCAGAATCATCGCTGCTGCCGCCGTAATGGGCTTTGTCTGGGAATATAAACGAATGATGGTATCACGCTGCATGGGCTTGTTCTGCTCTCTGTCAGCCAGACCGGATTGGGCATAAACCACTTCCCTGCCGTCCTGCAGCACCAGGAAATTCACACCTGCCACTTCCTTCTCTGAAACGGCTCTGTCCATAATCTCTTGAATTCGGTTCTCTAAGCTCATCTTAAATCCTCCTCAATTTGCGTAAAACCCCGCCGAAAGCACACTGCAGTCGGCGGGATCTGTAATGATCATTTCTATTTACTTGAACAGGGTATTGAACAGACCACGCTTTAAGATCTGACCACCGGTACTGATCAGGGTTCTCTCAATCTGAGCCTTTCTGCGCTCTGCGGCCTTGTCCTTTTTCTTCTTAGCTTCTTCCTCTTCTTTTTCTTTTCTTCTGCGGGCAGCTTCCTCCTCACGTTCCTTCGCGCGCTGAGCAGCAGCCTCTTCTCTTTCTCTCTGTCTCTGAGCAGCCAGTTCCTCTCTCTCCTTCTGCTTCTGGGCAGCGAGAGCTTCCTTTTCCTTCTGCTTCTCGAACTCTTCTCTTTCCTTTGCAAGCTGCGCACGCTCTGCCTCCAGTGCAGACTGCTCTGCTTCCTGCTCGGCTACATTGTTAAGCTCCTCATATGCAGACCAGTTGTCTACGGAGATGTCGTACTTGCTCATGCCGTCTCTGCTTAAGGAAAGCGCTCTGGTATTTTCATCCACGGGAGCCATCAGACTCTGAGGACAGATAATTGCGGTCTGCTGTACCACGCCGGGAACACCTTCCTCATCCAGGAAGGAGGTCAGTGCATGACCGACACCAAGGTTCATGATAACCTCCTCGGTCTTGAACGCGCCGTTGGTACGGAAGGACTGTGCAGCAACCTTAACCGCCTTCTGCTCTGCGGGAGTGTAAGCGCGGAGTGCATGCTGCACACGGTTGGACAGCTGTGCCAGGACACTGTCGGGAATATCGCTGGGGCTCTGGGTTACAAAGTAGATACCAACGCCCTTGGAACGAATCAGCTTCACTACCTGCTCAATCTTCTGCACCAGCACCTTGGGTGCGTTTGCGAAGAGCATGTGTGCCTCATCGAAGAAGAATACCAGCTTGGGCTTGTCCATATCGCCTGCCTCGGGAAGACGCTCGAAAAGCTCTGCCATCATCCAGAGCATAAAGCTCGCATACAAAGTGGGGTTCTGAACCAGCTTCACGCTGTCCAGAATATTTACCATACCCTTGCCGTAGCAGTCGGTACGAATCCAGTCAAAAATATCCAGCGCGGGCTCACCGAAGAACATGTCACCGCCCTGATTCTCCAGAGGAATCAAAGCTCTGATGATACCGCCGATGGACTGTGTTGCCACAGAACCGTAGGTAGTTACAAAGTCATTCTTATGATCGGAAACATAATTCAGAACTGCACGGAGGTCCTTTAAGTCAACCAGCACAAGTCCTTTGTCATCCGCAATTCGGAACACGATATTCAGTACGCCCTCCTGCGCGGGAGTCAAGTCCAGAATACGAGCCAGCAGGTCGGGGCCCATGTCGGAAATGGTTGCTCTGATAGGATGTCCCTTCTCCTGATAAATATCCCAGAAGCATACGGGGTATGCCTTGTATTCAAACTGATCTCTGATGCCGAACTTGTCGATTCTCTTCTCCATGCTCTCGGACTGCGCGCCGGGTACTGCCAGACCGGAAACATCGCCCTTGACATCGCAAAGGAATACCGGAACGCCTGCGTCGGAGAAGGACTCCGCCATGGCTTTCATGGTGATGGTCTTACCGGTACCGCTGGCACCTGCAATCAGACCATGTCTGTTACACATATTTAAATGCATGTTAATCTGCTGCTTACTCTCATCATCGGAAAGGCCGATATAAATCTTGCCGTCTCTGAACATTGATACCCTCATTTCCGCGCATTTTTGCGCTGTTTTCATACTCTTTCAATATAGCATAAATTGCGTTTGCTAGCAACAAAAAAGCGCGGCCCCGTAAGCCACGCTTTTTGTTTATTCCTCTCCGTACAGGAGGGTAAAGGTTTCATAATGATCATCCGTGTAGTAGATCAGTCCGTCATTGGAGAACACGATACGCTTGGTGCCGCGCTTCTTATTCAGGGTGTCGATATCACACTCATAATATTGGCGACCCTTCTTGGTAGGAAGAATTTTTTCTCTGTTGCCGAACTTATCGCCGCCGATTACCTTGCCGGGCGCGTAGGGCTCCACCTTACCTCCGCTCCAGCCCAGAGCCTCTGCTTCGCTCTTGGTGATGAAATTGTCGGGAAGTTCGCCGT
This sequence comes from Acetatifactor sp., assembly GCA_045597705.1. Lineage (GTDB taxonomy): Bacteria > Bacillota > Clostridia > Lachnospirales > Lachnospiraceae > Acetatifactor. The sequence continues at coordinate 11,291 of JAZLKR010000037.1, read as the reverse complement.
AGGTGTAAAGGTATTCTGCAACCTGATCCTTGCTGTAGTACGAGCCATAGGGGTCCAGCTGGCCTGTAGGGCCATCGGGATCGTTCTGGTCGTCGGAGCTGGGCTTATGGGCGTCCTCGTCGTCTTCGTCGAAGTCAGCCGAACCGGAAGTGATGCTCTCGGAAGGAGCTGTCTCACTTTCCGCAATGGACTCCTCCGTGGATTCCGCTATTGACTCCTCAATGCTCTCCTCCACGCTGCTTGCAATTGCCTCCGTGGTCTTTTGCGTCTCAGAGCTTTCCACAGTTACCGCGCTGCTCTCCACCAGCTGAACGGTAGATTCAACCGGCTGCTCTGCAGGTTGGTCCTTACCTGCCAGTTTACTCAATAGCATACTGATCAGCAAAAAGGCTATCACCAGCACAATTCGCAAAATCAGGTTCTTTGTTTTCTGATTCATGGGAATCTGTCCTTTCTCTTAACTTAATGCCTATTATACCATAATTGCGCAAAATGCAAAGAGAAAACAGCAACCGTTGTTATTGAAAAAGCACGGCTGTATGATATAATTATCGTTAGTTTTGATGCAAGAAAATACTCTTTGGAGGACTGAATATGAAACCCTTTATGGACAAAGATTTCCTGTTGGAAACCGAGACAGCGAAAAAGCTGTTCCACAGCTACGCAACCCCCGATGTGACTCCCGTTCTGGATTACCACTGTCACATCAATCCCAGAGAGATTGCTGAGGACAGACACTTTGACAACATCACTCAGGTCTGGCTGGGCGGTGACCATTACAAGTGGCGCTTCATGAGATCCTGCGGCGTGGAGGAAAAGTACATCACCGGTGATGCTTCCGACTACGACAAGTTCGTAAAATGGGCAGAGTGCCTTGGCAAAGCCATCGGCAATCCTCTGTTCCACTGGAGCCATCTGGAGCTGCAGAGATACTTCGGTTACAACGGTGCTTTGAATGCAAAGACCGCCGATGAGGTATGGAACCTCTGCAACGCAAAGCTTGCCGACCCTTCCATGAGCGCAAGAAACTTAATCAAGCAGAGCAATGTTACCCTGCTTTGCACTACCGATGATCCCATCGATTCCCTGGAATGGCACAAGATGATTGCCGAGGATGCATCCTTTGATGTGCAGGTGCTTCCCGCATGGCGTCCCGACAGAGCAATGTATATTGAGAAGCCCGATTTCGTTGATTACATCAACAAGCTGGCTGAGGTTTCCGGCATTGCCATCAAGACCTTCGCTGATTTGAAGGCTGCCCTGATCAATCGTATGGAATTCTTCGCTTCCATGGGCTGCAATGTTTCCGACCACGGTCTGGACTATGTAATGTACCATCCCGCAGCCGAGGAAGAGATTGAAACCTATTTCGCCAAGAGAATGTCCGGTGAGCTTCTGAACACCGAAGAAGAATACAAGTTCAAGACTGCCTTCATGATTTTCGTTGGCAGAGAATATCACAGACTGAACTGGACCATGCAGCTCCACTACGGCGTAAAGAGAAACAACAACACCCGCCTGTTCAACCTGATCGGCGCAGACACCGGTTACGACTGTATCGGCACCTCCGCTCCCGCTGCACAGCTTGTTGATTTCCTCAATGCGCTGGAAATCACCGATGAGCTTCCCAGAACCATCCTGTACAGCCTAAATCCCATCGATAATGCCGCTATCGGCACAATCATCGGCTGCTTCCAGAACTCTTCCGCTATCGGCAAGATTCAGCACGGCAGCGCATGGTGGTTCAACGACAACAAGACCGGCATGCAGGATCAGATGGTCAGCCTTGCAAATCTCGGAAACCTTTCCGGATTTGTAGGAATGCTGACAGACTCCAGAAGCTTCCTTTCCTACACCAGACATGAGTACTTCCGCAGAATCCTCTGCAACCTCATCGGCAACTGGGTAGAGAACGGCGAGTTCCCCGAGGACTACGATATTCTTGGTGAGATGGTAAAGAACATCTCCTACTATAATGCAGTGAACTACTTTGGATTTGATTTGTAAGATACTTCCTCTTTCGACTTCAAATGATTGCATTCAAAAAGCGTGGTCGCAATCGACCACGCTTTTTGTTTTATCGCACCGAAAACCGATAAGTGAAGTCCTTCGGAATCCAGGTGCCGGGACCACAGTAACAGGTGAGAAGCGTCTGCTTCTCCTCCGCTTTCTCCTCAGCAGAAGATGTTGAATAAGTGTACCGGATACCGGCGTCATCCAATGCCCTGCAGATTTCCGGCAAAGTCATGTAATTATGCAGCGCAGGCACCTTCACCATGTCTTCCCCATTCTGATCTGCCACCACATAAACTTCCTTATCCAGGTTATCATAGAATGCCAGACAACCCACATCAAACTGCTCCGTACTGATATAATGTACCGGAAAATCGAACACCACATCCTGGGCTTCTATCGCAGCAACCAGCTCATCAAACTGTCTGCCGCATCCCTCCATCAATGTGCTGAATTTCACGGACCACTGCCTGTTTTCTTCCTCTCGGATTTCTTCTGCCAGTGCAGCTTCCTCCGCAATTCGCTGTTCATACTGCTCCTCTAAGGAACCGCGGGCAGCATCAAGCGCATCTTCATCGAAAACCCCGATTCCGTCAATTGTCTTGATAATGCCGGAATGCACATAATATTCGATGGTAACCTTATCTTTGTATTTCTTCGCAAAACGAACATAATTGACAGCCGCAACTCTCAGCTGTACGGTACAAAAACTCACTCCATCATTGTGAAAAGAAATATAATCTGTGTGCCCTTCTCTGGAGCCGCGGCCGGCTCGGATGCTGTAAGTCGTTCTACCGGCATTGACGTTCTCCGCATCGAAGGTTACCGTCTTGGTCTGTCCTCCGATTCCGTCCTTCAGAACCGCTGTCATATACTGAAACTTCCCCGGTTTCTTACCATCAATCTCACAGACTCTGTATTTCCCTGCCACCGGAAAGAAGCCATTGATTACTATAATCACTGCAGCAATTGCAAGAATAAAGCCGATTCCAAACCGCAGCGCACCTCGCCCGTCTCCCGTCAGCATAAGTTTGCCGTTTCGCACCGACACCGTCGCCTCCACAGCCATTAATATCAGCGCCAGTACAAAAGATATTGCATAATCAAACCATACATAGCAATAATACAGCAGGAGGTGATTCGTGTAAGTGTAGGCATATTTGAGCCCTAAAACGATACCTGTTGCCAGCACCATATCCAGCATAAAAAGCAGTGCCAGCAACCACTGCGAAAATTCCTTTTCGCCCTGCTGTCCGTTTTTTATTTTCTTTGTTTTCCCCATTCTTTTCCCCTAAAAAAGCCTCCGGCTCGTTGCTGAACCGAAGGCCCTTCCTTACTGTTTTAGTCGGCAAATTAGTACTCCATTGCCTTCTCTTCGCCATTGAGAACACGAAGAGCACCCTGAGTCAGAGCGAGCAGCTCGTCCTCACCGGGATATACGGTTACGGGAGCAATAAATCCACACTTAGCCTTGATGGTGTCATCAACGAATGCGTTGTAAGCGATACCACCGGTCAGAATGATCTGGTCAACCTTGCCGTCAAGAACTGCTGCCATAGCGCCAACATTCTTTGCAATCTGGTACAGGAAAGCTTCTCTTACTGCTTCTGCTTCCTTGTTGCCTGCGTCAACAAGCTTGTTAACCTCTCTCATATCGTTGGTGCCAAGGTAAGCATTGAAACCACCCTTACCAACAATCTTAGAGTAAACTTCCTTCTCGGAATACTTTCCGGAGAAGCACATCTTAATCAGAGCACCACTGGGAACGCCGCCTGCTCTCTCGGGAGAGAATGCACCGTCACCGTCAAGTGCGTTGAATACGTCTACAACCTTACCGTTCTTGTGAGCACCAACAGAAACGCCGCCACCCATATGAACAACGATGAGGTTCAGGGAATCGTATGCCTTGCCGACTTCCTTCGCATATCTCTTAGCAACTGCCTTCTGGTTCAGAGCGTGGAATACGGAGATACGAGGGAGCTCAGGAACACCTGAGTATCTTGCTACGGGAGCAAGCTCGTCAACTACTACGGGGTCAACGATGAAGGAAGGAACACCGATTTCGTCAGCGATCTCTCTTGCCAGGATACCACCCAGGTTAGAAGCGTGCTGTCCGGAAACGCCTGCCTTCAGATCTGCAAGCAGATCATCGGTTACGGCATAGGTACCACCGGGGATGGGCTTTAACATACCGCCACGACCTACACAAACATTCAGTGACTTGATATCGAAATTCTTCTCTGCAAGAAGGTCGGTGATAATCTTCTTTCTGAAATCCTTCTGATCAACGATAGAAGCATACTGGGAAATCTCCTCGGTAGAGTGTCTCAGAGTTTCCTCGAAAAGTAATGTCTCGTCCTCAAACACACCAATCTTGGTGGAAGTAGAACCGGGATTGATAATTAAGCTCTTGATAGACATAGAATCATTCCTCCTGATTTATACTTATTTGTTCATCTCTGCTGCAACGACTGCTGCAAGAGCGATAGAGTTAACCTTGGTCTCAAAGGTATCGGAACGGCTGGTCAGGATTACGGGAACCTTGGTACCGGTAAGGATACATCCGTTCTTTACGCCGGGTACGGTATGAACAAGTGCCTTGTAAACAAGGTTACCTGCGTGGATATCGGGGAAGAGCAGAACATCTGCATCACCCTGGATCTTACGATTGGTAGCACCCTTATGCTTAGCAGCCTCGGGATCGATAGCAAGGTCAAGAGAAAGAGGTCCGTCAACGATGCAATCTGTGATGGTTCCTTCTTCACACATCTTGGTGAGCTCAGCGGCCTCTACGGTAACAGGCATCTTAGGGTTAACAACCTCTACTGCTGCCAAAGGAGCAACCTTAGGGTTCATAACGCCGCATGCGTTACATACGGGAATGGTATTCTTGATGATAGCAGCCTTGTCCTCCAGTGTAGGATAGGTCATGAAAGCTACATCGGTAAGGAACAGAAGCTTGTCGTAAGAAGGGATATCGAATACGCAAACATGGGAAAGTGCACTTCCGGTTCTCAGACCAACTTCCTTATCAAGAACGCTCTTTAAGAAGGTCTTGGTATCGCAGAGACCCTTCATGTACATATCTACTTCGCCGTCATGTGCAAGCTTAACAGCCTTCAGTGCAGCCTGAGCCATATCGGGCTCGTCGATGATTTCAAATTCAGAAACATCAATACCCATAGAAGCAGCGATCTCCTTGATCTTAGCCTCATCACCTACCAGAATAGCATCTGCGATGCCCTGAGACTTTGCCTCTTTAACAGCTTCCAGAACAGCTGAATCCTGAGCAGCAGCAACAGCAATCTTCTTCATGCCGCAGCTCTTTACTTTTGCAATGACTTCGTTAAAACCTTGACTCATTTTTACTTCCTTTCTCGTCTGTACCTTTGTGTCCGGCACGACATTTCGTAAATATATTTTCTCAACAGGGCATAGTCATCCCTATATCAATATCCCTAAAATGATAGCACGCAAAAAGAGAAAATGCAAGGGTTAAGGGTATCAAAAGGTCACGGGGCCGATTCCCGTCAGCTCAAATGCGGTTGTTTTCATCGATTACTGGCAAATTAGCTTGCTCCGATGACCTATAAACAATGCTTTTTCAAAACTCTCATCGAGAATATATAATCCTGCCTCTCTCGATGGTTATTTGCCTGGTTTTCATCCTGAATATTCATCTAAAACCTGGAAATATCAGATTTCGATGAAATACCATGCAATGTATACCTGTTTTTCTCATCGAGAATACTACAAACACAAAAAATCGATGTTCAACATCACCGGAAGTGAATTTTGAAACATCGATTTCTTTTGAATTCCTATTTACGATGAAACCAGAACGGTCTCCAGCTCCTCCAAACTGTCAATTCTTGCGTAAAGAAGTTTTCGCAGTTCCTCATCCGGCTCCGTCTGGTCCGGCACCATAACAACCTTACAGCCGGCGCGATAAGCGGACAGACAGCCATTGGGCGAATCCTCTACTGCAATGCACTCCTCCGGCTTCAGTCCCAGCTGCTCGCAGGCGTAGAGATAAATATCAGGTGAAGGCTTTCCCTCCGCTACCATGGTTGCGCTGATCAGGCGCTCAAAATACCCTTCCAGTCCAACAATCTTCAGATACTTATTGGTACGCTCCATGTCGGTGGCAGTAGCAATCGCAGCGGTAATTCCTCGCTCACGAAGCATCTGCACGGCTTCCAATGCGCCCTTCTTCCGCTCAATGCCCTCCCGGTCCAGACACTCTTCCATGATTTCCTTACGCTTGTTGCGCACTGCCCAATAATCCAAATCTTCGCCGAACCACTCCTTGAGTTTCGCGGGAGCAAAGGGTCGGCCCAGACTGCGCAGTTCCAATGCCTGTGCATCCGTCATCTCATAGCCGAACTGCTTCATGGTCAGCGGCCAGAACTTACGATAATATTTCTCGGTATCAATCAATGTACCGTCCATGTCAAAAATAACTGCTTTTATCATCTGCAACTCTCCTGTCCTACAAATAGCCCAAGTGCTTTAAGAAACCCTCGCAGCCTTCCACAACATCGCGGTAGGTCTCATCAAAATTGTTGGTGTACCAGGGATCCGCAATGGAACCGGGCCTGTTGGTAAAATCCAGAAGCAGCTGCACCTTGCCCTCCTTGTCCGGACCGGTAATCCGCAGCGTATTGCGGATATTCATATGGTCTGCACAGAGCAGATAATCGTAATGCAGCAAATCAGACTTTGTCACCTGACGGGCGCGCTTGCCGCTGAAATTTGTATAGGGTGTCTTTCCGATTCCGTGTGCCCGCAGCTCCGCTTGGGCAGGAGGATAAATCGGATTGCCCACATCGCCCCAGATTTCCTCTGTGCTGGTGGCCGCCGATGCTATTTCGAACTGATCTTTTATACCCATTTTCTCCACCATATCCTTGAGCACAAACTCAGCGATTGGTGAACGGCAGATGTTGCCGTGGCAGATAAAAAGCACTCTCGTTATCATAATATACCCCTGAACTTCATCATAATTTGAATAGGTTACACCCTTCAACTATTCATATACTACCAAAAAACTTATCAGATGTGAAAGTCTTTTTCATAACAAAAAGGCAGATAGCTAATCTATGCCATCTGCCTCTTATTGACGATCTTTATTTAGTGTTAATCCATCTTAGGCTTCATCCCCCAGAACACAATATTCATCACAACAACAATGATTGCAACTACAGCCATGGAAACCCAAAAGCCCATATCAAGTCCAAACAGTTCTCCTCGTCCGAACAATTTCATCCATAAATTCATCCACTTCATTGTTATCTACCTCCTATAACAATTCTCCGAAATGACGCACATATGCTTTCTTCAAACTTGTTGCCAATGCCATGTAAAGCAAGATACAGGGAATCAGATATGCAAAATATGCACCGGGCAATGCCACGAAACCAAGTGTTGCTCCAAAGGCTGTGAACGGAATAATTGTAAGCACTGCGATTCCTGTAAAGGTAAGTAAGGTAAGCGGTGCTGATGCGCGGCTCTGAATAAACGGAATCTTAGGGGTACGAATCATGTGGATAACAAGTGTCTGGCTCCACATAGATTCCACGAACCATCCTGCCTGGAACATCGCAGCATATCTGAACTGCATCTCTGCGAGCTGTGCTCCACTGAAATGATTTGCCAGATCATTGAACAAAACTCCATGAGATACAAACATCGGACAGAATACAAAATACATGAAAATATAGGTTGTAAAATCAAAAATAGAGCTTGTCGGTCCAATCCAGATCATAAAGTTTCCTACGCTGGATGCATCCCATTTTCTCGGAACTTTGATAAATTCTTCGTCTACATTATCCCAGGGAATCGCTGTGCAGGACAGATCATAGATCAGATTCAAGAAAATCAAATGCAGACTCTCCATTGGCAGGAACGGCAACAGAGCAGAGGATGCCAGTACAGAGAACATGTTTCCAAAATTGGAAGAAGCTGTCATTTTAATGTACTTGATCATATTTGCGTAGGTTTTTCTTCCCTCAATGATACCCTCTTCAAGTACCATTAAATCCTTCTCAAGAAGAATAATATCTGCTGACTCCTTCGCAACATCAACTGCGGTGTCTACGGAGATACCTACATCTGCAGCCTTCATAGCAGCTGCATCATTGATTCCGTCTCCCATAAAGCCAACCGTATGTCCGGCATTTCTCAGAGCAGTAACGACTCTCGCCTTTTGAGCGGGTGTAAGCTTTGCGAATACCTGCGTTACTTCAGCTGCTTTCATCAGATCATCATCATTCATACTGTCAATATCGGAACCAAGAAGCATATTGTTCACCTTAAGTCCTACCTGCTTACATATGGTTCTTGTCACCTTCTCGTTATCTCCGGTGAGAATTTTAGTAGTAACGCCGTGGTTCTTAAGCGCTTCTATGGCATCAGCTGTTGATTCTTTGGGTGGATCTAGGAACGCCAGATATCCCATCATAACCATGTCGCATTCATCCTTTACGCCAAAGGCACCAACAGGTGAGGGGGTGCTCTTCTGCGCAATTGCGATGACACGAAGGCCATTGTCATTGAGTTCATCTACCTTAGCAAGCACTCTGGCTTTCAGTTCTTGTGTAAGCGGTTTGACTTCCTTGTCAATCTCCACATGGCTGCAGATCGAGAGCATTTCCTCCACAGCACCCTTCGTAACCATCTGCGTTTTTCCGCTTCTGTCCTGCACAACTGTAGACAATCTTCTTCTCGTAAAATCAAAAGGAATCTCATCTACCTTCACATATGTTTCAGAAAGATCCACCAGCTGCGGGTTCTGTGCCTCTTCCTCTTCTGTTTTCTCGATAATCGCAATATCCATCAGATTCTTATAGCCTGTCTGGAAATAGCTGTTCAAGTAAGCATGTCTGAGCACACGGGGATCCTCATTGCCTTCTACATCCATATGATACTCCAGCACAACCTTGTCCTGTGTAAGCGTTCCTGTCTTATCTGTGCAGAGAATATCAATAGCACCAAAGTTTTGAATGGAATTCAGGTTCTTAACAATGGTCTGCTTCTTACTCATAGATACAGCACCCTTAGACAGGCAGGTTGTAACAATCATGGGCAACATTTCCGGTGTAAGACCAACCGCGATGGAAATACCGAAAAGGAAAGCTTCCAGCCAGTCGCCCTTGGTGATTCCATTGATGAAAAATACAACCGGAACCATGATGAGCATGAATCTGATAAGCACCCAGCTTACGGCATTTACACCTTTGGTAAAGCTTGTCTCTACGGCTTCACCGGCAACAGCCTTGGCCATAGAACCAAACAGTGTATTATCACCTGTGGAAATAACAACAGCAGTAGCGCTGCCGGAAATAACATTACTTCCCATAAATGCCATGTTGGCATAGTCTGTTATATTATCTAAGGCTTCGCTCACAGTACCGACTTTCTCAATCGGCTCACTTTCACCGGTAAGTGAGGACTGGCTTATGAATAAATCTTTCGCATCTACGATTCGTAAATCGGCAGGAATCATATCACCAGCAGAGAGATGAACAATATCACCCACTACCAGATCCTCCAACCTGATTTCCTGCTTAACTGCCTCTTTTCTGTCTACGGTACAAGTAGTTGTAATCATGGCAAGAAGCTTTTCCGCCGCATTACCGCTGCGTGATTCCTGCACGAATCTGAGCGTTCCTGAGATAGCAACCATAGTCAGAATGATAACTACCGTTAAACAGTCGAAATCCTCCCGGCTGCTGCCAAACAGTCCAAGATACGGAAATATCATATCCGTAACTGTGGACACCAATGCAAGACAAAACAGAATCGCTGTAAAAGGATTGATGAAAGCTCCTGCAAGTCTCTTTCCCAAGGATTTTCTTTTCTCCTTCGTCACCTTGTTATTTCCATATCTGCTTCGCATCATATCGACATCATCTTCTGACAAACCTCTCAATGATGTACCCAACTGCTTAAAATTCTCTTTCAACTGATGTGTCGCCGCAAAATGAATTCTCTTGTTTTGTTCATCGCGCTGCACGACTCTCTCGGTCACCTGTCTGACCTGCACTCTTTTCTTTTCATTCTGAGTCACTTTTTTACTCCTCACTTTCTTTTATCTTATCTATTTCAAAGCCTTAAGCGTTGTTTTCTTCCTCCACTCGTTTTTTCATCTTATCTGTTTTTTTGACTTTCCTATCGTTTCTTTCCTGACGGATTTCTCTCAATTTTTCTTGAGCTAATTCTTCCTTTAATCTAGTGAGATAGATAATACTGCATAGTAAATAAATCATTAGAATCATTATCGAAAACCACAGCACCAGAAACAGTATTGCTCTGTACCCCGGTAAAATAATCGACAGTGCAATCAATACAAATATCCATATTTTGTAAAATCTGATTATTTTTTCAACACTCGATTGCTTCATCATTTGTCGTCTCCTCGCTCCTAAAGAATAAATAGAGTAACCAATAATTTACATGGCTAAAGCCTTGCGAATTCCTTGCGATTTAGCAAGATTTATCGCCATCTTTTTTCTGACCGGTTACAGTAGCATACGCTATGTCAAAACATGCTACAATCAGCCAAGCTGCCAGCGCACATGCGAAGACATGCTCCTCAAAATTCACTACAAATCCTTTCATGAGAAAAATTAATCCATCCAACATAGCAACTTCTACCGCGCGAAGGCATATTTCTTTGATTTTCATTATGACCTCCTAATTTCCTACAATATTTCCCACCCTGCTCCATAAACTGACGGGTGTGTAAGCATCTTTCTGACAATACCTTCCAGAATAGTGTTTTTCCCTTTTCCTATAGAATAAAAATCTGCGTAGATCTCGACCTTCTCCCCAATAACGTCATTGCTCTCCAAATTATTCAGGAATAAAGTTTTGCAGGTATTGCTATTTAGCAGCATGGAGCGCACTTCTATTTCAGCATTCTCGTCACAAGTGACAGATATCCTGTAAGCGTGCTCTATTTCTTCACTTTCCGTTAAAGGTGTTATTTTTATCGCAATTGGTCTTAACACAAGATTTGATACTATGAGCATCAAAGTTGAAGATACCGCAAATTGCCATTTTCCTGTACTAGCCAAAATTCCAATCGCTGCTGTACACCACAAGGTTGCTGCTGTATTAATTCCGCTAACCTTGTTCTGATCCTTAAATATCACGCCACTACATAGAAAACCAACGCCAGATACAATATAACTTGCAATTCTGTACATCTCGTCTGTCTGATACATCATCGGGAACATAAGAAAAAGGCAGGCTCCCATGCATATCAATACATT